>NZ_JBSSEP010000004.1:0-341984 GCF_054061835.1 Pseudomonas sp. TE12234 | reverse complement strand
ACCTGGGGCGCGGGAGCTCGCTCCCGCTGGGGCGCGCAGCGGCCCAAAAAATGGGACTGCTGCGCAGTCCAGCGGGAGCGAGCTCCCTCGCCACAGGTACAGTATTCGTCCTTAACTGAACAGCATTACGCAGATTGTCCGGGACAGTGGCGGTACGTCCGTACTAAGATTTGCGCTTCATTTCATCAAGGACGATTCATGAAGCGCTTTATCGGTTGCCTGCTATGGGTTCTGAGCGCGCATGCATCCGCAGCCAGTCTGAACCTGCTCACCGACATCCATCCCCCCCTGCATTTCCAACAGAACGGTGAATTGGTCGGGTTCGGCGTCGATGTGGTCAAGGCCCTGGCCGAGCGCACCGGCGATCAAGTGCAGTTGCAGCAGGTGCCGTTACTGCGCGCCTTGCACATGGCCAGCAGCGAACCCGCCACCGCCGTTTTCACCGTGTTGCGCACCGCCGAGCGCGATGGCCAGTACCAGTGGGTGGGGCCGTTGCTGGACGTCGAAACCGCGCTCTATTCAGCCGACAGCACCCAGCCACCGGTTCGCAGCCTGGTGGACGCCGCACGCCTGGGACGCATCGCCGTGCCACGCAAATGGCTGGCCTACAGCTACTTGCAGCAGCAGGGTCTGAACAACCTGTATGGCGTCGAAACGCCCGAGCAGATGGTACGTCTGGCGCGCATGGGGCGTACCGAGTTCGTGGTGGCCGACACCCTCTCCATCGCGACCCTGGCCCGCGAAGAAGGCCTGGCACCCGACCGGCTGCAGTACCAGATGCCGCTGATGCGGCAAGGCAGCTACATCGCGTTTTCCCTGCAGACCGATGCGTGCCAGGTGGCGCGCTGGCAACAGGCGCTGGATGAAATGAACCGTGACGGGCGCCTGGCCCGGATCAAGCAGCGCTGGCTCAGCGACACCACGCCCCGATAGCGACGATGAGCCGTTCCGCCCCCAGGGTGGACGGGGCGGCGTAGCGGTCTCGGGATTTTGTGAGCGCTACGCACTCAAGCGCGAGCAAGCTCGCTCGCCACAGCGTTATTGGCCAGTCGTGCGGCCAGGGCCTTGGCCTGGCTGGCGACATCCGTGACGGCCGTGCTTTCCCACCACATCCCGCGCAACGGCGGTCCCATGGCGAACAGCCGACTGGCTGCCCGACCCTCGGCGTCCAGCACCGCGCCATCCACCTGTGCGGCAATCCCCAGCGCCAACGGTCCAGGCCGGATCAATCCACGGGCCAGCAATTGCTGCGGCAACGGCCGAGCCACCCGGCGCCAGTCGTACTCGATGCCGCTGGAGTTGATCAACGCGGCGCCACTGACGACAACCGTCTGCGCTTCCCCCCGACGACGAATGCGGATGCTCACTTCACCGCCGATGGAAGGCGCAAGTCCTTTGAACGACGCCGCCTGAATGCGCAACCGCCCTTCTCCGTGCAAGCGCGCCACCAGCTCGGCGCTCAAGGGCGGCGAGCGATGGTGATGGCTTTCCCACCACGGTCGCACGTGCCGCACGAATTGCCGGCGCTGTGCATCGCTTGCCTGACTCCACAAACGACCGATATGTGCCCGTACCGTGTCCAGCGGCGCCTGCCAATCGATGCCCTGGGCGATGGCGTCGCGGCAATGCCGGCGCAGTTCGCGCACCAACTGGCGTGGCGTGCGAATGCTGGGGGCCTCGGCCAGAAAATCGACCCAGGCCGGTGGCTGGCGTCGCACATGGGGCAGCAAGCCGTGCCGGGAAAACACCTCAATCGGCCCGCGATGCCCGGCCTGTTCCAGGGACACCACGGCATCGACCATGGTCAGGCCCGAGCCGATGATCAGCACCGTCGAATACGGATCGAGCTGACCCATGGCCGCCACATCCCAGGGATCGAGTGCCGCCGCATTCAAGCCACTGGATTCGGTCTGCGGCGTCCGCGCAGCGGCAAACATCCCGGTCGCCAGCACCGCGAAAGCACCCTGCAAGCGCTGCCCATCGTTCAAGGTCAATCGCACCGAATCCGCATCGGTTTGCAGATCCACCACCTCGGCCCGCACATGCTCCACCGTTGAACCGTTCAACGCGCCCACCGTCTGCGCCTCGGCCAGACGTTGTTGCACGTACAGGCCGAAAATCCCCCGTGGCGGGAACAGTTCGCTGATGGGTACGTGCTGCTCGTCCGATTCCGGCCAGCCACCGGCACCGATGTAGTCGGTCAGCCATTGGGTCAGGTCGTCGGCATTGTCCGGGTCGACACTCATGCGCGCCGCGTTGCCATTGAGGGTATGGCCCAGCTCCACGGCGCTGTAGGCCTCGCCGCGACCGAGTTCGGCGCGGGGCTCGATCACCAGCACCTGGCGCTTGCCGGGCAGGCGCAACAGTTGCGCCGCCAGCATCGCGCCACTGAGGCCGCCGCCGATGATCAGGATGTCTGCGTGGCGGATGGCGTCGGTCGCCTGTCCGCTTGGGGTTTCGCTCATGGCGTTCTCGCTGATCAATGTTTGCCTAGATAGAAGTCGTGCAGATCGTCCCGCGTGCGCAGGGTTTCGGCGCTGCCGGACAACACCACCCGGCCGGTGTCGAGAACATAGGCCTGTGAAGCGTACTTGAGCGCCACATTAATATTTTGCTCGGCAATCAGGAAGCTCACCTGCGCCTCGCGATTGAGCTGGGCGACGATCTCGAAAATCTCCTGGACGATAATAGGCGCCAAACCCATGGACGGTTCATCGAGCAGTACCAAAGTAGGACGCGTCATCAGGGCCCGGCCGATGGCGACCATCTGCTGCTCGCCGCCGGATGTCAGCCCGGCCTGGGTCTTGCGCTTGGTTTTCAGGCGGGGAAACCAGCTGTAGATGCGCTCCAGATCCCGGGCCATGTCCTGGCGGCTGAGACCACGGACAAAGCCGCCGCTGCGCAGATTATCCTCGACCGTCAACTGCGCGAACACGTGGCGCCCCTCCAGCACATGCACCATCCCTTGGCGCACCCGCAGGCTGGGGTCGACGCCCGCGGTATCGCGCCCCAGAAACTCGATGTTGCCGCGGCTGACCTGCGCCCGCTCCGCGCGCACCAGCCCGGAAATCGCCTTGAGCGTGGTGCTTTTGCCCGCGCCGTTGGCCCCGAGCAAGGCGACGATGCCGCCCTTGGGCACCGTCAGCGACACCCCGGCCACGGCCAGGATCGCGCCGTCGTAGATCACTTCGATATCGTTGACCCGCAACAGGTCATGGGCAGCAATGTCGCTGGCGGCCTGGCTCATGGCTTATTCATCTCCGGTGCAGGTGCGTGGCGTCAGGCCTTTTTCCTTGGCGAACGCGGCGGATTTTTCGTCGATCAACGGCCGCAGCAGCGCGCGGTCGGCGGCGATCCAGTCGCTGATCAGCGTCCAGTTGGCGCCGTCCCACTGCTGGACCCGCGCCGAACCACCGCCCTCGTGATCCTTGCAGGACAGCTTGAGGTTCTGCATCAGGCCGAAGTAGCCCATGTCCTTGAGCCGCGCATCGTCGATGTTCAAGTGTTCCAGGCCCCAGCGCCCTTCTTCACCGTTGAGCGGGCGCTTACCGAATTTGCCCTGGGCGGTGCGAATCGCTTCCACCGCCACCGCCGCGTTCACCAGCCCGGAGTTGTAGTAAACGCTGCCGAAATTCTTCAGGTCCTTGAGGTCGCTTTTGCCCTTGTCGAGGATGTATTGCTTGAGGCGTTTGTGGATCTCGAAATCCGTGCCGGCCGGGTAAGGCGTCAGCGCCAGATAACCCTTGGCGGCAGCGCCGGCGGGCAAGACGTCTTCGCTGGAGCTGGCCCAGATGTCGCCGACGATGTGATCCACCGGGAAGCCGAAACGCGCGGCGGTCTTGACGGCGACGGGCGTCGACACCCCCCAGGTGCGCAGGAACACCCAGTCCGGGTTAAGTTGACGGATCTGCCGCCATTGCGCCGATTGCTCGTTGCCCGGATCGGCCACCGGAATCTGGATGTTTTCGAAGCCATATTTCTCGGCCAGCAACTTCAACGGACCGAGGGTTTCGCGACCGTAGGCCGAGTCGTGGTAGACCGTGGCGATTTTCTTGCCCTTGAGTTTGTCGAACCCGCCTTCACGCTGGGCGATGTAATTGATCAGGCTCGACGCCTCGCTGTAGAAGGTCAGCATCACCGGAAAGTTATAGGGGAACACCGTGCCGTCGGTGGCTTCGGTGCGGCCGTAACCGAGGGTGATCAACGGGATCTTGTCGACTTCCGCCCGCTCGCTCAGGGCATAGGCCGCCGGGGCGCCGTTTGGCTGATAGACCGCCACGGGCGCGCCATCCAGACCTTTCTTGAAGCGCTCATAGCACTCGATGCCCTTCTCCGCCGTCCACTCGGTTTCGCATTCCTGCCAGACCAGTTTTACCCCGTTGATGCCGCCTTCCACCTCGTTGATGTAGTTCAGGTAATCGATCATCCCGGCCCACACCTGCACGCCGCTGGAAGCGTAGGCGCCGACCCGGTAAGTGGCCAGCGGGAAGAACTGTTGGTCCGGCGAGGCCATGGCCGCCGGTACTGCACTGCCGAAAACCGCCAGCGTCAGCGCGGCGCCGATCAAGGAACGTTTCAAGGATGCACGCATGTTGTCTCTCTGATTAGGGGTGGGATTCAGAAGCGCAGCGGCCAATGGCTCAGCCGTTCACGAAGGTTGCTTAGCAGGCGGATCAGGCCTTCCGGTTCCTTGATCAGGAACAGGATGATCAGCACGCCGAAGATGATTTTTTGCAGGTTCTGCAGTTGCCCGGCGTCCACCGCGCCCCCGAGCAAGGCTTGCCCGGCGTGGCTGAGCAGGATCGGCAACAGACTGATGAACGCCGCGCCGACGAAGTTGCCGGCAATGCTGCCCATGCCACCGATAATGATGATGAACAGGATCTGGAACGACCGGTTGATATCGAAGCTGCTGGCACTGGCCGTGCCCAGGTAAGCGAAGGCCCACAAGGCGCCGGCAATGCCGAGGTAGAACGAGCTGACGGCGAACGCCAGGTGCTTGTAGCGCGCCACGGGAATGCCGATCACGGCAGCGGCGGTATCCATGTCGCGGATGGCCATCCAGTTGCGGCCGATCTGGCTTTTCACCAGGTTCAGCGCCACCCAGGTCAACAGCAGCACGGTGCTCAGGGTCAGCAGGTAGCGCCCCAGCGGCGTGTTCAGGTCATGGCCGAACAGCGCCAGACTTGGCGCCGTAATCGTTCCCGAGGAGCCGTAGTTGTAGAACCAGGGAAACTTGACGAACAACCACTCCAGGAAGAACTGCGCCGCCAGCGTGCTGACCATCAGGTAGAAACCCTTGATCCGCGAACTCGGCAGGCCAAAGACGAAGCCCACCAAGGCACTGATCAAGCCACCACCAAGCAACGCCACGGGTAAACCCAACTCGGGCAGGCGCAACAGAAACCCGTAAGTGGCAAAGGCACCGACCGCCATGAACCCGGCCGCGCCCACGGAAGTCTGCCCGGTATAGCCGGTGAGCAGGTTCAACCCGAGTCCGGCCAGGGACAGCACCAGAAACGGAATCAAAATGGCGTTCAGCCAATAGTCGTTGCCGGTCAGCGGCACGACGACAAACGCGATCAACAGCAGGCCGATCAGACCCAATGGCAGGCGTCGCTGGACCAGTACCGCCGGGGCGGTTTCGCGGGTAAGGGAAATGGACATGGGTTCAGACTCGCTCGATGGCGCGCTCGCCGAACAGGCCGGCGGGACGGATGTAGAGGAAGGCCAGGGCCAGGACGTACGCGAACCACGGGGTGATGCCACCGCCGATCAGCGGGCCGATGTAGACCTCGGCGAGGTTTTCCGCCGCACCGACAATCAGCCCGCCGACAATCGCCCCGCCAATCGAGGTAAAGCCGCCGATGATCAACACCGGCAAGGCCTTGAGCACCACCAGCGACAGGGAAAACTGCACCCCTTGCCGCGCGCCCCATAGCAACCCGGCCACCAGCCCGACCACCCCGGCCACCGCCCAGACGATCTGCCAGATGCGGTTGAGGTTGATGCCGATCGACAGCGCGGCGGTGGTGTCATCCGCCACCGCACGCAGCGAAATACCGATGCGGGTCTTGTTGAACAACAGCGCCAGCACGGTCACCAGGACGATGGCGGCCGCGGCGGCGATCAGGTCGAACTGGCTGACCATCATCGCGCCGATGAACAGCGGTACGTCGTCGATGCCCAGATCCAGCGCCCGCACCTGCGAGCCCATCAGGCCCTGCGCCAGGCCTTCGATGATGAAGGACAGTCCGAGCGTTGCCATGAACAGGGTGATCTGCGAGCGATTGACCAGTGGTCGCAGCACCAGCCGTTCGATCAGCAGCGCACCAATGATCATCACCACGACGGTCAACAGCAGGGCCAGGGCAAACGGCACACCTTGATCGTGCAGGCTGACGAAGGTCAGCGCGGCGAACAGCAGCATGGCGCCCTGGGCGAAATTGAACACGCCGCTGGCCTTGTAGATCAGCACGAAGCCAATGGCGACCAACGAATACATGGTCCCGGCGAGCAAGCCGCCGAGCAGGGTTTCGAAGAAAAACGTCATCAATGCACCACTCCCAGATACGCCGCGATCACTTCGGGGTTGGCCTGCACTTCGGCGGGCGTGCCGTCGCCGACCTTGCGCCCGTAATCGAGCACCACCACATGGTCGGACAGGCCCATCACCACGCCCATGTCGTGTTCGATCAACACCACGGTGGTGCCAAGGTCGCGGTTGATGTCGGCAATGAACCGGGCCATTTCCTGTTTTTCTTCGGCGTTCATCCCGGCCATCGGCTCGTCAAGCAGCAACAGGTTCGGCCCGGCAATCAAGGCACGGCCCAGCTCCACGCGTTTTTGCAGACCGTAGGAGAGATTGCCCACCGGCACATCGCGCTGGGCTTGCAGTTCGAGGAACTCGAGAACGCCTTGTGCCTGCTGGCGGAACCGTTGCGCTTCACGGCGGGCTCGCGGCAACCCCAGGGCCTGCTCGATAAAGCTGCTGCGCAGATGCCGCGACAGGCCGGTCAGCAGGTTGTCGATCACGCTCATTTTCTTGAACAGCGCGTTGTTCTGAAACGTGCGGCCAATGCCCCGTCGGGCGGCACTCAAAGGGTCGATGCGTTTGAACGGTTGCTGTTCGAACACAATCGAACCGGCATCGAAGCGGTAGACGCCGTTCAGCACGTTGAGCAATGAACTCTTGCCCGCGCCGTTGGGGCCGATCAAGGCGCAGATCTCGCCACGGCGAACGTCGAACGACAGTTCGTTGATCGCCTTGACGCCTTTGAAGGACAGGGAAATACCGCTGACTTGCAGAATGGAATCGGTCGAGCTCATGCGATGTCCCGTTTGAATTCGGCGAGCCAGGTCGGCTCGGGTTGAGACTCGGCGCTTCGGCTGGCCTGCCAGATGACCTGCAGGTTGTGAAAGCCCAGCAAACGGCGCACGCGGTGCTTGATCAAGCGTTGCAGGCCCTTTTCCGGACGGGCAATGGCCCAGTCGCAGAGGCGTCGGCGCCAGGTGCCTGGCGGGGCGAGACGGCTGTCGATCTCAGCGGCCAGCACTTGCAAGCGCTCGGCGGAAAGCAGCAAGCCCGACGGTGCCACCTCGCGCCGGTCGCGGCTGGCACTGTCGGGGCTTTCCGGGAAGGCCAGGGTGTGGCCGCGGGTCAGCCATTGTTCGAACAGCACCGTCAGACCGACCTGCCACTCGGTGCCCTCTTCGCTCCACCACTGTGCGTCGGACACACCCAGGCGCAGGCGTTGCGGGGTTTCCACCGGCCCGAGTAATTCGTCGAAGTCGAGCAGCGCCTGGCCCTGGTTGAGCCAGCGTTGCCGCGCCTGCCGCCCCTGCGCAAAAGCGTGAGTAGGACGCGCGCGCCACAACACGTTATGCAGCGCCTGTGCATCGAGGTTGTCCGCAATGGCCAGCAGCTCCCCGCCCACCTGTCGGGCGGCCAGGGCCAGCAGCAACAGGTTCGGTTCGAAAGCCCCGCTGACGGCCAGGCGCGAGTCCTCATCGAATCCTTGCTGACGCAGGCCATCGGCCAAACGTTCGACGTCACGCAAGACGTCGATCCAGCGCCAGATGAACCATTGCCCGTGCCGTTTGTGCCGCAAGGCCGGCTGCAAGGGATTGACCTGCGCCCAGTGGCGCAACAGTTCCAGAGCCTGGGGCGCATTGACCCGCCATTCCCCGGTGTCCGCAATTGGCGGACGTTTGAGTTCGTGCACGCTCATGGGTTGACCTCTCTGTCATGGGCAAAAGCGTGCGGTGGTCCGCTGGGCTGAAGAATTAACGCAATCTCTAAAACAACAGGGTCCCCCGTGGGAGCCGGCTTGCCGGCGATGGCGTCCTGTCAGGTGACATCGATGTTGGCTGTACCGGCCTCATCGCGAGCAAGCTCGCTCCCACGGGTTCTTCGGTGACTACAACCTCTGTGCACGCCGCAACAACCTGTGGGAGCCGGCTTGCCGGCGATGGCGTCCTGCCAGGTGACATCGATGTTGGCTGTACCGGCCTCATCGCGAGCCTGCTCACGATTGCCTTTAGGCCGACACCACTTTCTTCTCCTGCTGACGCAACGCCGCCAGATCGCGATAGCCACTGCCCGGATGGATATCGGGCAATCGCGGCCCTTCACCAAACAGCTTCTCGCGCAAGGTGCCGGGGGCGTATTCGGTCTTGTAGACCCCGCGTTTCTGCAACTCGGGCACCAGCAGTTCCACGGCATCGATGAAGGTTTCGTGGGTCAGGGCGTAAGCCAGGTTGAATCCGTCCACATCGGTCTCTTCGACCCAGTCCTGCAACAGGTCGGCGACGGTTTCCGGGCTGCCGACGAACAACGGGCCAAAGCCGCCGATGCCCACCCAGTCGGCCAGTTCGTTAGGCGTCCAGACTTTGTTCGGGTCGGCGGTGGAAAACGCTTCCACCGCGGATTGAATGGCGTTGGTGTGCACATGCTTGAGCGGTTCGTCGGGTTTGAACTGGCTGAAATCGATGCCGGTCCAGCCGGAAATCAAGGCCATGGCGCCTTCGTAGCTGACCCAGCTTTTGTACTCTTCAAACTTGGCCCTGGCCTTGGCGTCGGTCTCGCCGAGGATCACCGTCTGCAGGTTGAAAATCAGGATCTTCTTCGGATCGCGCCCTGCCTCGGCCGCACGCCGGCGGATATCGGCCACGGTTTTCTTCAACAGGACTTTCGACGGCGCGGCGACGAACACGCACTCGGCATGTTCAGCGGCGAACTGCTTGCCGCGACTCGATGCGCCGGCCTGATACAGCACCGGCGTCCGTTGCGGTGAAGGCTCGCAGAGGTGAATGCCCGGCACCTGGAAGTGTTTGCCGACGTGCCGGATTTCATGGATCTTGCCCGGATCGCTGAACACCCGCCGCGCACGATCGCGCAGGATGGCGCCCTCTTCCCAGCTGCCTTCCCACAGCTTGTAGCAAACCTCCAGGTATTCCTCGGCGAAGTCGTAACGGGCGTCGTGTTCGGTCTGGGTTTTCTGCCCGAGGTTCTTCGCGCCGCTCTCCAGGTACGACGTGACGATGTTCCAGCCCGCGCGCCCCTTGGTCAGGTGATCGAGGGTCGACAGGCGGCGGGCGAACGGATACGGATGTTCGAAGGACAGCGACGCGGTCAGGCCAAAGCCCAGATGCTCGGTCACCAGCGCCATCGGCGGGATCAGTTGCAGCGGATCGTTGACCGGCACTTGGGCGGCCTGGCGAATCGCCGCATCACCATTGCCGTTGTACACGTCATAGATACCCAGTACGTCAGCGATGAACAAACCGTCGAACTTGCCGCGCTCGAGGATTTTCGCCAGGTCGGTCCAGTACTCCAGGTCCTTGTACTGCCATGAGCGGTCCCGTGGGTGTGCCCACAATCCCGGCGACTGATGGCCGACGCAGTTCATGTCAAAGGCGTTGAGACGAATTTCACGGGCCATCAAACGACTCCCTCTGCGGCGGTTGGAAAACTGGGGGGATGAATGCCATTGAGGCGGAAGTTGCCGATGAGCTGGAGTTTCCAGCGCAGAGGGTCGTGCAGCGAGCCGGGAAGCGCGGTGCGCAAGCCCGTGAGTTCGAACTCAGCGTTGCTCGCGGTGCTCAAGGCCTCGGCGCTGGCCAGGTGGGACTCGGCAACGGCGATGCTGATTTCAATGGCATCCGTGTAACTGGCAAGAAATTCTTCGGCCCGTTCCAGCAACGCGGCGGCGACTTCGATGCGGATGTGCACATCGCCGAAACGGCTGATGAGCAAAGGATCGTCCGTTGGCTGATCGTGCTGGCGGACGAAACCCAGGGTCGCATCGAGCAGGCTGCGGGCGTTGTGCAGGTCGTGCTGACTTTTGGCCAGGGGGTGTGCGGTAGCAATCGATTGGGTCAAGGCGTTCATGCTGTGCTCCTCAGTTCCAGGCGTGGCGCGCAGGTTTCACGCCGTTGAGCAGGTAGTTGCCGATCAAGTGGTATTTCCAGCGCGCCGGGTCGTGCAGGGTGTGGGTCCGGGCGTTGCGCCAGTGACGGTCGAGGTTGTATTTGCCGAGCACCGAGCGGGTCCCGGCCAGTTCTAACAGCTTGCTGCTGGCGAGCAAGGCGATCTCGGCGGACAGCACTTTGGCCTGGGCCACCACCACCGAAGCGTGGGCCACGGTGTCTTCATTGGCGTCGAGCAGCGCGGCATCGATGGCCTGGCCGGCTTTTTTCAGGATCGCTTCAGTGCCATGCACGCGCCATTCGAGATCGCCGATCGCGGCGATGCTGAACGGGTCCTGCCAGCCGTGATCCCGGCCGCTGTCGATCCAGGGACGCGCCTCACGGGCGTAGCGCTTGGTTTCTTCCAGGGCGCCGACGGCGATGCCGGTGTCGACGGCAGCCTGGATGATTTGCGAGATCGGGCCGTCGGCGGTGGGTTCGTCGAAGGCTTTATGGGCCGGGATCACCGCGCTGAGCGGGACCTTCACCGCGTTCAGGGTCACACCGCCGCTGGCGGTGGTGCGCTGGCCGAAACCGTCCCAGCTGTCGATCACGCTCAAGCCGGGGTTGTCACGTTCGATGAAGGCGATGAACGCCTGATTCTGCTCGTTGACCGCCACCGCCGGCACGATGTGCGCGAACAGCGCACCGGTGCAGTAGAACTTCTCGCCGTCGATTTGCGCACTGTCATCGTTGAAACGAATCCGGGTTTCGAAGGCGCCGGCGTTTTTGCTCTTGGCTTCGGAAAAGGCATTGCCGAAACGGTAACCCTGCAGGACCTTGCCGAAGTAGTAATGCTTCTGCTCTTCGCTGGCGGTTTGCAGCAGGATGTCGAGCACGCCGAGGTGGTTTTGCGGGATCTGGCCGAGGGAGGAATCGGCGGCGGAAATGATCTTGATCACTTCGGCCACGGTCACGTAGGAGACGCCGGCGCCACCGTAGGCCTTTGGCACCGTGATGCCCCACAGACCGCTGGCGGAGAACTCGTCGAGTTCGGCGACCGGCAAACGCCGCTCGCGATCGCGCACGCTGGCCTCGACGGCGAAACGCGCGGCGAGCCTGTGGGCGACGGCAATCGCCTCGGCGTCCGAGCCGATCACATGGGCGGGGCTCACATTGGCAGAGCGGGGGGATTGGGCTGAGGCTGTCATGGGCCGACTCCAGGTTCTGGGTGAATGCACCAGAGCTTTTGCAGGAGTCGTGCCTGAAAATTAAGTCTTTATTTATCAGTGAGTTAAATAAAAAACAGAAAACATATAACCATTTGAGAACAGCAAAATGTGTATCCGCTGTTGATCGGCAAACAGTTCAGATCACCACATTGCGCACAAAACGCACCGCCACCGGCCCCTCGTTGCGATAGGAATGCGGCTGGTTGCTGGCGAACATGAAAAACTCCCCGGCGCTGATGCGATGCGGCACGTCACCGACCATCAGGGTCAGGCAGCCTTCGAAGACGTAGAACTGCTCGCTCCAGCCATCTGCATCCGGCTCCGAGGGGTAGTGTTCGCCCGGTTCAAGGCGCCATTCCCAGAGTTCGACTTCGCGGGTGGCGTTGGCCTTGGCCAGCAGCACTGCCTTGCTGCCGGGGATCGTGCCTGCCCAGGCCAGTTCGTTGATGCGGCTGTGATCGCGGACGTCCGGGGCCTGGATCAGGTCGCTGAAGGCCACGTCCAGTGCTTCGGCCACGCGATCGAGGGTAGTCAGGCTGACATTCTTTTCGCCGGCTTCGATGGCCACCAGCATGCGGCGGCTGACGCCGGACTTTTCCGCCAGGGCGGTCTGGCTCATGTCGGCGGCATGGCGCAGGCGTCGGATATTCTGGCTGACGTGCTGCAGGACCGAAGCCCGAGGCGTGGAATCTTTGTGCACTATATTGCTCACTTGGTGGTGTTGCGCAGTATACTGCCCAACTTCGGGCGCATTGTGCGTCCCCCTTCAGGTAGTGCGCAAGATCATGACGTCGCTGAACGCTCCTCAAGCCCCTTCCCGTTTCCTGCGGCTCAGCAAGGCCGAGTGCGTGCTGGTGCTGATCACCATGGTCTGGGGCGGGACCTTTTTGCTGGTTCAGCATGCGATGACGGCCAGCGGACCGATGTTTTTCGTCGGCCTGCGCTTTGCCGCCGCCGCGAGCATCGTTGCCCTCTTCTCCTGGCGCACCCTGCGCGACCTGACCCTGTTCGAGTTAAAGGCCGGCACCTTCATCGGCGTGGCGATCATGCTCGGTTATGGCTTGCAGACGGTTGGCTTGCAAAGCATTCCCAGCAGCCAGTCGGCGTTCATCACGGCGCTGTACGTGCCCTTCGTGCCCCTGCTGCAATGGCTGGTGCTGGGGCGGCGTCCGGGGCTGATGCCGAGCATCGGGATCATGCTGGCCTTTACCGGCCTGATGCTGCTGTCCGGCCCGTCCGGAGCTTCGTTGCACTTCAGTCCTGGTGAAATCGCTACCTTGATCAGCGCCATAGCCATCGCCGCGGAAATCATCTTGATCAGCAACTTTGCCGGCCAGGTCGATGTGAAGCGAGTGACCGTGGTGCAACTGGCCGTCACTTCGCTGCTGTCGTTCCTGATGGTGGTGCCGACCCAGGAACGGATTCCGGATTTCTCCTGGCTGCTGCTGTGCAGTGCCTTGGGCCTGGGTATGGCCAGTGCCGCGATTCAGGTGGCGATGAACTGGGCGCAGAAGAGTGTTTCGCCCACCCGGGCCACGCTGATTTATGCCGGTGAGCCGGTGTGGGCCGGGATTGTCGGGCGGATCGCCGGGGAACGCTTGCCGGCAATTGCGCTGCTGGGGGCGGGATTGATCGTCGCGGCGGTGATTGTCAGTGAGCTGAAGACAAAAGGTAAGGTCGCTGCGGCTGAAGAATCCCTGGAGCGGGAAACCCAAGGTTAAGCGCTGAAATCTGCGGTGTTTGATAATCGCCATCGCAGCAAGTCCGCTCCCGCGGGATTTCGGCACGGCCAAACTGTGGGGGCGTGGCTTGCTCCTGGCGGCGTTCCGACGATGGCGCTCCATCAAACGACTTGATCTTCAGGCCGCCCCGCCCTTGGCCTGCTGTTCCAGATGCACCTGCAGATCCGGGTCGATGTTCAGCGCCGCCGCCAGTTCGTCCAGGTAATTGCGCTCGGCGTCCTGCTGATCGTCGACCAGCATCACGCTGGCCAGGTACATTTCCGCCGCCATGCCGGGGTCGGTGGCCGACTGTGCCACTTCGGACGCATTGAGCGGTTTGGCAACTTCGGCATCAAGCCACTGCTGCAGTTGCGGGTCATCGGTGTGACGGCCGATTTCGGCGCTGATCATCTGTTTTTCGGCATCGTCGATCTGCCCGTCAGCCTTGGCTGCCGCTATCAATGCGCGAAGGATCGCGTGGCTGTGCGCCTCGACTTCCGGACCCGCCAACAAGTCCACCGTGCGGGGTGCCTGTTGCGGCGCGGCGGCCTGGCTGCGTTGCCAGGCTTGATAGGCCTGAAATGCCATCATTCCCAACGAAGCGAGGGCGGCATAGTTAGTGCCACCACCGGAACGCGAGGGGGCCGCACCGCCCATTGGCGAACCGCCGCCGAGCAGGCCACCCAGCAAACCACCCAGCCCTCCCAAGCCACCGCCGCCTGCACTGGCTGCGCCACCACCCCCCAGCAGGCCGCCGAGCAATCCGCCGAGATCCCCAAGCCCACCTTGAGCCGACGCCCCACCCGCGCCCTGTTGCGACATCGAGCCCTGGCCGGCCCGCAGTAATTGTTCGAGCAGATCGCTGGTGTTCATGACGGCGTCCTCATTAATGGGAGTGATCCAGTCAGGCAACGATAGTCCTCGCACCCGATTGCGCCACCACCGTTTGGCCGACACGTCGCCACTGGGTAGCGCAGATTTATCCGCTGTATTTTTTTACGGCGCGGCTAAGATTCATGAGTGGTGAACCTTATTCCCGGATACCCGGTCGATACCTGCAACCCGACCCCGGTTTGCCGCCGCCCGCTAGATGAGGGTGATGACTGGCTTGCTTCACTTTCTGGAGAACGCCCCGTGATATCGACTCTACACATCGCCAGGCTCAAAGCCTGGGGAGCCCATGGCTTTACCGCCACTGGCGTAGTCACTGCCTTCCTCGCGACCCTCGCCCTGCTCGATAACCAGCCGACCCACTGCCTGCTGTGGCTGGGCGTGGCCCTGATCGTCGATGGCCTCGACGGTGCCCTGGCGCGCAAGGTCAATGTGCAGTCGGTGCTGCCGAGTTTCGACGGCTCGATCCTCGACCTGGTGATCGACTACCTGACGTATGTCTTCATCCCGGCGCTGTTCGTCTATCGCTACATTCCGCTGCCCGATTACACCCTGCTGCTGACCGTGTCGCTGATCCTGGTGTCATCGCTGTTCTGCTTCTGCAACGTCAACATGAAAAGCAAGGACAACTACTTTCAGGGCTTCCCTGCCGCCTGGAACGTGGTTGCCCTGTGCCTGTACATCATTGCGCCGTCACCGTGGGTGACCTTCCTTACCGTGATCGGCCTGGCGCTGCTGACCCTGACACGGATGAAATTCCTGCACCCGTTCCGCGTGCGCCGCTTCATGCCGGTCAATATCGCCGTGACGGCCATCTGGTTGCTGTGCAGCTTGTCCCTGGTGCTCAACCACCCGGTCATCAATCCGATGGTCATGGGGCTTTGGCTGTTGATGTCGGCGTACTTTCTCGGGATCTGCCTGTGGCGCACGGCGCTGGAGTGGTTCGACGGCTCGCGGCTCAAGTAGCGCCATGCCCATTCATATCGTGCGCCTGGGCGCCCCGCGCCAACCTGGAGAAGGCCTGCGCCTGGGTACCGTGCGCCGGCCACCGCGGGGCGTACCCAAGGCCGAATTCGCCAGCCGGGATTTCTATGATGTCTGGCAGCCGTTGCTGTCTCCGAGCGCGGAACTGGTGCACGAAGCCAAGGCTGCCGAGGACGAGAAGGCCTGGCACGCCTTCAAACGCAAGTTCAAGGCCGAAATGAACCATCCAGCGCCCAGCCAGTTGCTCGATCTGCTGGCCGCCCTCTCCCATCACACCTCGCTGGCCGTCGGCTGTTACTGCGAGGACGAAGCCCATTGTCATCGTTCGGTATTGCGCGAGTTGCTGGTGGCTCGGGGGGCGAAAGTCATCTAGTCCCCGGACAATCAGTGCAAATACCCTGTGGGAGCAAGCTCACTCCCACAGGGGGTGATGGGTTGTCGACTTAACGCCTGGTGATTACTACCTCCAGATACTCACCCGGCACCACCAGCGACTTTTCCCCTGCCCGGTTCGACCGGTTGATCAGTTCGGTCAGGTCATGTTCCAGGGCCTTGGCACCTTCGGGTGGCAGCGCGGCAAAGGCTTTGTGCATCGGCCCGTACCACGTGCGGAAGGTGTCGATGAAATGCGCCGCCGAGCGATAGCGGAAGTTGAACGTGCGGCGCGTCACCTGAAGCAGGAAGTCGCGCTCGTCGAAGTGCGCGCGCAACCAGGCTTCGGTGCCCCACTGCGACGGCGGCAGCGCGCCGGGCGGTGGCGGCAGGTGTTTACCCAGCGTCTTGAACATCTGGCCGACGAAGCCTTCCGGTGTCCAGTTGGCGAGACCAATCCGGCCTCCTGGCCGACAGACCCGCGCCAGTTCCGCGGCGGCCTTGGGCTGGTCTGGCGCAAACATCACGCCAAAGGTCGAAAGCACAGCGTCAAAACTGGCGTCCTCGAAGGGCAACGCTTCGGCGTCAGCCACTTGAAAGACGACATTGTCATTCAGGCGCTCTGCCCTGACCCGGTCTTCACCGCGTTCAAGCAATGCGGCGACATAGTCCGTCGAGCGCACGATGCAGCCGCGACGCGCCGCCGCCAGCGTGGCATTACCATTACCGGCCGCCACGTCGAGCACCAACTCGTCGCACAGCAGGTCACAAGCTTCGGCCAGTTGCTCACCGACAATCTGCAGGGTGGTACCGATCACGGCGTAGTCGCCACTGGCCCAGGCGGCCATTTGACGGTTTTTCAGGGCAACAAGATCAATGGGTGTACTCATGGATTCCGCTCCGTTGCGGTCAGGAACGCAGCCCGGCTTATTCGGCCGTGGTGGGATCGATGATGTGGGTGACTTCGGAAATTCGATTGGCCGGGAAACCACTCTGCCTGGCGTGCTCCCTGATCAGCTCTTCGCTCGGCGAGATGTACACGCAATAGAGCTTGTCACCGGTGACATAGCTCTGCAGCCACTGCACCTCCGGCAAGTCGCGCAACGTCCGGCAGGACTTTTGCGAAGCGGCTTTCAAATCCCTTTGTGACAGTGTCCCAACACCTTGAATTTCGCGTTCTATGACGAACTTAGGCATGGCAACCTCTCATTCTTGTTATGGATGGCAGGGCCGAGCCCTGTGTGACAACTATCGCGCCGGGCAACGGCGGCGTCCTGCCCGATCGTCGGCCAAGACTGTCCGATCGTCCGGAGGTTTCATGCTTCGCCGCGACAGGCCCACAATCAGCTTTTGACCCACGATCGGCATGGGAAAACCCATCATGGATGCCCTGTCACAAACCCTGCGTGTCGTGCGCCTGGTGGGCGCGATTTTCATCAACGCCCGGTTCACCGCGCCCTGGTGCTACCAGTCGCCGAGCGCGGACAGCGCCGCGCCCTTCCTGGAGCCCAACGCCGAACGGGTGGTGATCTTTCACTTGATCACCGAAGGCGAGTGCTACGTCGAACTGGGCAATGACCCGCCGTTGCGGCTGACGGCCGGCGATGTCGTGGTATTCCCCCAGGGCGATGCCCATCGCATGTGCTCGCAGCCCGGCCTTGCGCCAGCCAGCGGCGCCCGACTGGATGCAGTGCTGGCGCGCCGCCCCCGGCAGTTGAGCTATGGCGGGGGCGGCGCGGTCACGCGCCTGGTGTGCGGCTATTTGGCGTGCGACACGCGGTTGGCGGGAATGCTGCTGACGGGGTTGCCGTCCGTGGTGCGGGTCAATGTACGCGGCTCGGCGGCCGGTATCTGGCTGGAATCTTCGGTGCGTTACGCCCTGGCCGAAGCCCGTTCACCCAGGCCTGGCGGCGAAGGCGTGCTGGCGAAACTGGCCGAGGTGTTGTTCATCGAAGTACTGCGCCTGTACATGCAGGAACAAGGCAAGGGCCGGACCGGTTGGCTGGCCGGCGTGAGCGATCGCATCGTCGGCGCCGCCCTCAACGCGCTGCACGGCAAACCCTGTCACTGCTGGACCCTGGAAGAGCTGGCACGCACCGCCGGCACATCCCGATCGGTACTCGCCGAACGCTTCCAGCAACTGGTCGGGATTTCGCCGATGCAGTACCTGACGCAATGGCGCATGTTGCTGGCGGCCAATCTGTTGCGCAGCAGTAACAGTTCTCTGCTGCGGATCGCCGAAGAGGTGGGATACCAGACGGATACGGCGTTCAGCCGGGCATTCAGGCGTGAATTTGGATCGCCGCCAGCGGCGTGGCGGCGAAGTCAGGAGAATCGGACGGCTCATTGAGCTGTGGATATTACGCCGCAGGCGCAGTTGCCTTCGACTCCTCCAACAACTGCTGGATCATCTTCTCCTGGGTCTCATAGCTGCCCTCACCAAAGTGCGTGTACCGCACCTGCCCCTTGGCATCGATCAGGTAGTGCGCCGGCCAGTACTGGTTGTCGAAGTTGCGCCAGATCGCGTAGTTGTTGTCGATCGCCACCGGGTAGGTGATGCCGTATTCCTTCACCTTGTCCCTGACGTTGTCGATGATGCGTTCGAAGCCGTACTCAGGCGTGTGCACGCCAATCACCACCAGACCGTCCTTCTCGTATTTCTTCGCCCAATCCTTCACGTACGGCAGGGTGTGCTTGCAGTTGATGCAGTCGAAGGTCCAGAAATCCACCAGCACCACTTTGCCCTTGAGCGACTCGTTGCTCAGCGCGGGCGAGTTGATCCATGCCACGGCCCCGGACAGCGACGGCATGGCGCCTTTGGCATTGTCCATGGACGACTCGGCCTTGACCTTGCTGACCAGGTAGTCGACGACCTTTGGCACGGTTTCCAGCAAGCCTTTCTCGACGCTGCTGACCCCTTCCGACGAGGCATTGGCCAGCAGCACGTCATCGGCGCCGGTAGAGATCATCACGGCACCGGCCAGCACCGCCACTCCGGCGCCTCGACGCAGCCAACCGGTTACGGGAATCGAGGGTTTCAGGCGATTGACCAGACCGCGACCGGCGAAGATCAAGGTGCCGAGGGACAACGCACTGCCCGTGCCATAGGCCACCAGCAACAGGCTGGTCGCGGCATTCGCGCCTTGCAGCATGGCGCTGGTGAGAATCACCCCAAGGATCGGCCCGGCGCAGGGTGCCCACAGCAGGCCGGTGGCGACACCGATCATGATCGAGCTCAACGGGCCGGACATTTTGCGGCTGGCCGGGTCGATGCGATTGCCCAGCAGAACGAAGGGCCGTGCCAGCCAATCGCCGACCCGCGCGGAAATCAGCGACAGGGCGAACAGCGCCATCACGATCAGCGCCACTTGGCGGCCGGTGCTGCTGGCCTTGATCACCCATTCACTGCTGACCACCGCCAGGCTGGAAATCAGGGCGAAGGTCAGCACCATGCCAGCCAGGGTCAGGATGATCGACGAGCGCGATCGATGGGCACCGGCGAACAGGAACGGCACGACCGGCAGGATGCAGGGGCTGAGCACGGTCAACAGGCCGCCCAGGAAAGCGATGAGTAACATGGGATCACCTTGAAAATGAGGGTGGCGGTGCACAGACGTTCCCCTGTAGGCGCTGGCTTGCCAGCGCCTACAGGGGATCGTGTTATTCATCAAACTGTCTGGCTATCCTGCTGCTTACCTTGGGGCGTGTGGCTATAACCGTTTTCGGCAACGACTCGTCCCTGCGGCGTACGCCTATAGCCGTCCTCGGCAAGAAAGGCCTTGCCGCCCTTCTGCGCCACGGGCGTCAGTTGAAAGCAGGTGCTGCTGCCGCAGGCGCTTTGTTCTACGGCAGCGTTGGCGTGGGCAGCGGCGCCTGCAACGGAAAAGGCAACGGCGGTCAAGTAGCGGCTGAGATGTTTCATGGTGTTCTTCCTGTATTCAAAGGGGATGGCGGATGGGTAATGGCTGATCGCAGGACTCAGTTGTCCGCGTTGCAGCTGTCAGAAAACTTGCGGTAGTCCAGGACCCGGGTTTTGCTCTGGGAGTCCAGGTAGGTCAGTTGGGCATTCACAATCCCGCAGGACGGCGTGGCGTCCTGTTTCGACGACACCACTTTCTTGATGTCCAGTTGCGTGCCGTAGGTATAGGTTTTAGCGCTGACATCGGCTTCGGCGCGGGCCGACAAGGTGCAGATATTCAGGGCGGCAAACAGGCAAGCGGCGTAGACGGCTTTGGTGTTCATGGCGTTTTCCTCAAGGTTTCAACGGACAGGTCGTTGGTTGGCTAGAGGCGGTTGGGTGTGCCTCGTTGGAACCTATTAGAAGCCCCCGAGGTATCCCGTATGTGTCGGGAAAAAGCGCGGGTAAATCGGTAAGTATCAAAGCCGGGCCGGGATACACAGGGATACAAAACCCCTGAAAATTCGCTTTTTTGCGTCTGTGTGTATCCACCGACTGGCCAGATACACTGCAATACAAAGGGCCAAGGGCGAGCAGACCAGGGCTCGATAGACTGTGCGACACCCCCCCCACTGACAGAGGCAAGTCCCCATGGAACACGTCGATCACATTCTCATCGTTGACGATGACCGCGAGATCCGCGAACTGGTCGGCAACTACCTCAAGAAGAACGGCCTGCGCACCACGGTCGTGGCCGATGGTCGACAAATGCGAACTTTCCTCGAATCCACCCCGGTAGACCTGATCGTGCTGGACATCATGATGCCGGGCGACGACGGCCTGATGCTCTGCCGCGAGCTGCGCTCCGGCAAACACAAGGCCACTCCGGTCTTGATGCTTACCGCCCGCAACGATGAAACCGATCGCATCATCGGCCTGGAAATGGGTGCCGACGATTACCTGGTCAAGCCGTTCGCCGCCCGTGAACTGCTGGCGCGGATCAACGCCGTGCTGCGCCGCACACGGATGCTGCCGCCGAACCTGGTGGTCACCGAAACCAGTCGCCTGCTGGCCTTCGGGCGCTGGCGCCTGGACACCTCGGCCCGCCACCTGCTGGACGGCGACGGCACCCTGGTCGCGCTCAGTGGCGCGGAATATCGCCTGCTGCGAGTGTTCCTCGACCATCCGCAGCGGGTGCTCAACCGCGACCAGTTGCTGAACCTGACCCAGGGCCGCGATGCCGACCTGTTCGATCGCTCCATCGACCTGCTGGTGAGCCGCCTGCGCCAGCGCCTGCTGGACGATGCCCGCGAACCGGCCTACATCAAGACCGTGCGCAGCGAGGGCTACGTGTTTTCCCTGCCGGTGGAAATCGTCGGTGCGCCCTCATGAGTCTCTCGATGCGCTGGCCCCGCACCCTGGCTTCGCGGCTGTCGCTGATTTTCCTGATCGGCCTGATCCTCGCCCAGGCCCTGTCATTCGGTGCGCAGTACTACGAGCGCTATGAAAGCTCGAAAAACACCATGCTCGGCAACCTGGAAACCGACGTCTCGACCTCCATCGCCATCCTCGACCGCTTGCCGGCCAACGAGCGCGCGGGCTGGCTGCAACAGCTGCAACGGGCCAACTACGGCTATCTGCTCAGTGACGGCGAGAATGGCACGCCCATGGACATGGACATGCCGGAGGCGCCGATTGCGATGGCCTCGATCAAGGACGCCATCGGCAAGGATTACCCGATGACCTTCACCGACATTCCCGGGCCGAAAAAACACTTTCAGGTGCACCTGAAACTCTCGGACGGCAGCCCGCTGACCATCGATGTGCGGCCTGCGATGGTGCCGCTGTCGCCCTGGTTGCCCTTCGTGCTGCTTGGACAACTGGCGCTGATGCTGGCCTGCACCTGGCTGGCCGTGCGGATCGCCATTCGCCCCCTGAGCCGCCTCGCCGAAGCCGTCGACACCCTCGACCCCAACGCCCACCCGGTGCTGCTCGACGAAAAAGGCCCGACTGAAGTGGCGCACGCGGCCAAGGCCTTCAACGCCATGCAGGCGCGCATTGCCGCCTACCTGAAGGAGCGCATGCAACTGTTGGCGGCGATCTCCCATGATCTGCAAACGCCGATCACCCGGATGAAACTGCGCGCCGAATTCATGGACGATTCCGCCGAAAAAGACAAACTCTGGAACGACCTCGGCGAGATGGAACACCTGGTGCGCGAAGGCGTGGCCTACGCGCGCAGCATCCATGGCTCCACCGAAGAAAGCCGCCGCACCGACCTGGACTCGTTTCTCGACAGCCTGGTCTTCGACTATCAGGACATGGGCAAGCAGGTTCAGCTCAGCGGCAAGAGCACCACCGTCATCGACACCCGCCCCCATGCCTTGCGCCGGGTGCTGGTCAACCTCACGGACAACGCCCTCAAATTCGCAGGCTCGGCGGAGTTGCTGGTGGAAAAGCAGTCCGACGGCAGCGTGTCGGTGAAAGTCATGGACCGTGGCCCCGGGATCGCCGAAGAGCAGCTGGCCCAGGTCATGGAGCCGTTCTACCGCGTGGAAAATTCACGCAACCGCAGCACGGGCGGCACTGGCCTGGGGCTGGCGATTGCAAAGCAACTGGCGTTGGCGATCGGGGGATCGCTGACGTTGAGTAACCGTGAGGGCGGAGGCTTGTGTGCGCAGCTGAAGTTGCCGGCTCGCTCGGCTTGAAAGACCGGGGTTTGGGATCAATCCGCAACCCCGGCCATAGGCTCAGCGTTAAATGACGAACCGCGACACCAGCGCATTCAGATTCACCGCCAGGCGTGACAGTTCATGGGAGGCGGCGCTGGTCTGGTCGGCTCCTGCGGCGGACTGGGTGGCGAGATCGCGAATGTTCACCAGGTTGCGGTCGACTTCGCGCGAGACCTGGGCCTGTTCTTCGGAGGCGCTGGCAATGACCAGGTTGCGCTCGTTGATCAAATGGATCGACTGCGTGATCTGTTCCAGTGCGACACCGGCGGCACGCGCCATTTCCAGGGTGCTTTGGGTACGTTGATTGCTTTGCTGCATCGACGCCACGGCTTCACCGGTACCGTTCTGGATGCCGGCGACCATTTTCTCGATTTCCTGGGTCGATTGCGCCGTGCGATGGGCCAGCGCCCGCACCTCGTCCGCGACCACGGCAAAGCCGCGTCCGGCTTCACCGGCACGGGCGGCTTCGATCGCGGCGTTCAGCGCCAACAGGTTGGTTTGCTCGGCGATGGCGCGGATCACATCCAGCACCTTGCCGATGTCGCGTCCCTGAGCGGCGAGGCCTTCGATCATCAACGAGGTGGTGTGCACGTCGTGGGTCATGGTCTGGATCGCGTCGACGGTCTCCACCACACGGTTGCGACCTTCGCGGGCGGCCTGGGTCGACTGGTTCGACGCTTCGGAGGTCGATACCGCATTGCGCGCCACTTCTTCCACGGCGGCGGTCATTTCGTTGACGGCCGTCGCCGCCTGTTCGATTTCGTTGTTCTGTTGCTGCAGCCCGCGGGAAGCGTCTTGCGTCACGGCGCTGAGCTCTTCGGCGGCGGCCCCCAACTGCGTGGCGGAACCGGCGATCTGTTCGATGGTTTTGCGCAGATTGGCCTGCATGTTCGCCAAGGCACCGAGTAACCGCCCCGGCTCGTCCTGGCCATCGGCCTCGATGGTTTCGCTTAGATTGCCGTCAGCAATGGTCTGCGCTGCCTGCAATGCACGGTTCAGCGGCGTGACGATGCTGCGGGTCAGCAGCCAGGCCAACAGAATGGTCATCAGCGCGGCCATCACGGCGGCGACCACAATGCCGAGAATGGCGCTGCTGTAGTTGTCGCCCGCTTCGGCCGAGGCGGTTTTGGCATAGCCGGTGTTGAGTGCCACCAACTTGTTGAGCTGCTCGCCCATCTGATCGGTACCGTCCTTGATCCGCGTATTGATCAGCGCGCGCATTTCATCGAGCTTGTTCTGCCGCGATAACTCCAGCATCTGCTCCTGGTCGCGCATGTAGCTGTCCAGGGTGGCGGTGAACGACTTGTACAGCTGCGCCTCTTCGGGCTGGAATGGCAACGCGGCATAGCTGGCCTGGGCGCTGCGCACCTTGTCCACCAGCACACCGATACGCGTCTGTGCTTCCTGCAACGCCGCCGGATCACGGTTGACCAATACGCGGAACGACAGGATGCGCATGCGCAGTACGTTTTCCGTCATGTTGCCGAGATAACCGACGCTGGGCAGTTGATTGGTTTCCATGTCCAGGGAAGCCTGGCGGATGATGCTCATGCGATTCACCGCAAACACCCCCAGCACGATGACCAGCAGGGCAATGAAGGCAAAACCCAGGAAAGCTCGAGGCGCGATACTCAGATTACGCAATGACATAGGATGACTCTCGGGTGGTGGTGGCTACGAGCATCCTTGCGTGATCACTGAATGGCAGACAGGCGCAGGCCCTTTCAGCGGGGCGCTATTGTTGTCGTGGGTTTGTGTGCGCCTGCTCTTTGTATCGGCCAGGCTTGAGGTTTATTTCGGGGATCGAGCAAAAAAATTTCAACGACTTACAAGTGTTTCATCACTGAAACACCTGGGGCAAAGTGACAGCATCGCCCCGGAAAACTCCGCACTCTCGACTATCCTTGAAGATGTCCGGCCCAGGGCGCGTACCAATGAATTTCGCCTGTCCCCGGCTTCAGCCGGATGGCCGTCAACACTCAACGGTGCTGCATCCAAGGCTGAGGGAGCTACGTATCATGCCCAGGTCGAACTCGCCCGCTGACGCCACGCCCTTACTGGTCGCCCATGCAACGTTACGTACCGGTGAAGCCCGTATTCCCGGTCATTACTCCAGGCAACTGGATGTATGGGTGGTCGACCATGCACAAGGCGCCATGCCCCTCGTCGAATGCCGGCAAATTCCCGAGATTCTGACCAAGACACACGCTCGAGTGGAGGAAGATGACGACACGCCGTTCGTCATGATGGAAGCGGTCAGCCAATACCCGCTCGAACTGCTCACCAAAACCCTTGCTGCGCCTGAGCAAGACGATCCCTCGCTGGATTATCTGCTTGAGTTGATCACCAAGACCAACGCTGTCGCGGAGAAGGATGACACTACAGACTCGACGCTGGACCCTGAATGCGTCGATGTCTCGGCGCCGGACGTGCCACGCTGATGCTGCTTTTAGTGACCAATCAACGGGACATTACGACGGACTTTGTCGTGCTCGAATCAAGGCGGCGGGGCATCGATTTTTTCCGGCTCAACACCGAACTGCTGCCCTCCATGGCGTGCAGCTTTTCGGATCGCATCCTCGACGACTGGACGCTGACACTCGATGGCAGGACGGTCTGCGGCTCGCAGGTTTCGGGCGCTTACTTCAGGCGGCCGGGCAAGCCTCGGATTTGTGAAAACATCATCGACGATGCCGCACGCCGCTACGCGGAGTCGGAGTGGGCCAGCTTGCTGAAAAGCCTGTATACCCGCCTTGAGGGGCGCTGGCTGAACTCGCCGACTCAAATTGTCCTGGCGGAGGACAAGCCGCGACAGTTGCTGCTTGCCCATCGCCTCGGGTTTGACGTGCCGGCGGCTCGTATCACCAACGACCTGCAAACGGCGCAACAGATCACCAAGCACTTCAACGCCATTGCCAAGCCCCTTAGAGAATCCCTGCTGACGGGCGAGCGCGAGAGCGTGATGTTCACCACTCGCCTTGATGGTCTCTGTGCGGCGGATGCCCCCGCCCTGGCCCTGGCGCCGATCATCGTCCAACAAGAGATCGCCAAGCAGTACGACGTACGTGTGACCGTGGTTGGACAGCGGGTATTTGCCGTTGCGATCGGGTCCCAGGCGCATGCCGAGACGACGGTGGATTGGCGTCGCGGCTCCCATGCCGACCTCAAGCATGAACTCATCCAGTTGCCGGAACGCCTGCAACAGCAGTGCATCGAGCTGACCCGTGCCTTGGGTTTACGCTTTGGGGCGATTGATTTGATCTGTGATCAGGATGATCGATTCTGGTTTCTGGAAATCAACCCCAATGGCCAGTGGGCCTGGCTGGAAAACATGACCGGCGCGCCGATCACCAGTGCCATTGTGGACGAGCTTCAAGGGATGGGTCGTCCATGGACTTGATAGAACTGATCTGGCCTGCAATGGAGCCGCTCACTTCGCAAGAGCTCAAGCTGCAGGACGCCCGGCATAAGCAGGACATCGCCAAAATCAATATCGCCCGCTGGTCAGTCGACACCGACGCCGCCCTGGAGGAAGCGCGGCGCCTGGATGACGCCGAATCGGACCGCCGGAAAACGGCAGACAGCAAGGCCAGCATCTATCTGGCGGCCGTGACGGCGCTTACACCGGTGCTGGCTTCTCTGCTGCCGAGCATCTGGAGCGACAAATCAACGATCAGCTTCAGCGTCTGTTCGCTGGCCATCTTCTTTTTGGCCACGTTGTACCTGTTCAGGGCCGGCATATGGGCCTTCGAAACGCTCAGGGTTTCAACCTCCAGCCGTGTCGATGCAACGGACCTGGCCAGCCTGTGGAGCGCGGCCACCCCCAAGCCCGAACTGGTCAAGAAGCTGCTTATCGCCGTCAGGTACAACCACGCCGGGGCCAATCGCAAAGTGTCCTGCATCAAAATGACCCACGCCTTTCTGCTCAGGGCATTTTTGGCGTTCATCCTCCTGCTGATCGTCCAGGTGGCGTGGACACCGGCGGGCCAACTGATTGCGCTGGTGATCGCGACGGTGCGTTGCTTCAACTGAAGCGCCCTGGCCGTCTGCTAAACGACGGGACCCTACTGCCTCACGCCCACCACCCCTTCCCCATGCAGCTGACGGATCAACGCCAGGCCGTCATCGAAGAAGGTCGACGACACGGACCCACCCGCCTCCAGCGCCAGCCCCCGCAATTGCGCACGGCCGTCCAGCTCTGGACATTCGTCGATGCGTTGCAACAAGCGCCAGGCCAACGGGCTCAGTTCGGAGAACTTCACCTGCCAGTCTTCGGCCCGCCGCACCAGCAGCAATGTCGGCTGAGCTGGCGCGGCGTCCGGCTGATAATCCGGCCCCAGCAAGTGCACCGGCCAGGCATAAGCCAACGGCCAGGCCAGCGGCGAAACGCGCAACGGGCGACTCGGCAACTGCTCGGCGTCGCCCGCTGGCAACAGCTCGGCTTCGGATTGTTGCAGCGCCATTTCGACCCATTCGTAGTGCGCCAGCTCGACCATGAACGGCGGCCAGGAACCTTCGGCCAATGTCTGCGGTGCAGACGCCAGGAACTCGACAAATTCCTCGGCGATTTCACCGAATTTCGGCGTGTGGGCACGGTAGTCGCGCAGAAAAATCCGCACCAGCGCACGCCACTGTTCATCACCGAGGATTTGCACCAGTACCCGGAAGGTGCCGCTGATCAATGACGACAGGTTGGCGAACACCAGGTCGCGGTAAATCCGTGCCCGCGCCGGGTCCATTTCCGCGGGCGGCGCGCAGTGCTCCGGGTCGCGCAGATAACGGCCCATGCTGCTTTGTTGTTCGTGCAACGAGCGATTAGCCACGGCTCACCTCCCTGGCCTGCAAACGGCGAATGGTCTGCAACTCGGCGACCAGTTCGCTGAACGCCGGAAAATTGAAATCCCGCTCCAGCAATGTCGGCTGGGCGCCGAACCGGGCATAGGCCTCGGCCAGCAACGACCACACCGCCGGTTTGACCGACGCACCGTGGGTATCGATTTTCAAGGTGTTGGACTCATCGAAATGCCCGGCGATGTGCATGGCCACCACCCGGTCCGAATCGATACCGGCGAGAAAGGTGTGTGGATCGAAACCGTGGTTGATCGAGTTGACGTACACATTGTTGACGTCCAGCAGCAGGTCGCAATCGGCTTCGCGCAACACGGCGTTGGTGAACATCACCTCGTCCATGTCCTGCTGTGGCGCGGCGTAATAGGAGACGTTTTCCACCGCCAGGCGCCGGCCCAGAATGTCCTGGGCCTGACGAATGCGCGCGGCGACGTGGTGCACCGCCTCTTCGGTAAACGGCAAGGGCAACAGGTCGTACAGATGACCGTCATCGCTGCAATAGCTCAGGTGCTCGCTGTACAGCGGCACGTTGTAACGGTCGAGAAAAATCCGCACTTCTTGCAGAAAGCCGACGTCCAGCGGCGACGGCCCGCCCAGGGACAACGACAACCCGTGGCAGGACAGCGGATAGCGCTCGGCCAGGACTCGCAGCGCCGCGCCATGGGCGCCGCCGATGCCGATCCAGTTTTCCGGTGCGACTTCGAGAAAGTCGAACTGGCCCGCCGGGGCAGCCTGGAGGTCCTTGAGCAGACCGCGACGCAAGCCGAGCCCGGCGCTGGCCTTCGCTGAAATGATGGGGGTTTGCATGGTGGCGATTCCTGGGGTTGTCAGTACGCAATCACAGTTAATCGAATCGATGTATCGGGTCTGTGTTGCGTACCGACGGAAAACGGCAGTGCTTGTATCGCCAGCGGGTCTGTACACACTTCGGTACAAACCCGTCGGTCAGGGTCAAGCCAGGTCGTACTTCTCACGCACCAGATGACCGATGCCAATGCGATCGAGCACCTCCATCGGGCACAGGAACGTCACCCGCACCGTGCCCGGCAGGCGGCTGATGTCGATCGAACCGGTGAGGGTGGCGCGGTTGAGCACTTCGTCATACGGCAGGCCCGTGACCTGTGCGGCACGCGTCAAGCCGTTCTCTACCGCCAGGTTGAGATTTTCGCCGCTGCCGATAAAGGTGACCGGACCGCTCTGCTCGATCTCGTGCTGGCCCCAACGGGCGCCCAGCTCACGGACCTTCGCCCGTTGTTCAGCGTTCATTGGCCGCGCCATCGGCGGCAAGTCGTCGAGGTTCTGCAGGAGGATCGGCCCGTCCAGCGTCAGGTTTTTCACCACCTCGACCACCACTTCGGTTTCCCCGGAGCAATCGGTGGCATGCCCGGCGATTTCGCCGTTGCCCTGCTGGGCGTGCATGTCGCCCATGTACACCCCGGCCCCGGGGACTTTCACCGGACAGATCAATACGCAGCCCTCGCGGATCGAATTGGTGTCCATGTGCCCGTCGGTCTTGGCCGCATGCAGTTCTTCACGGGTCATGCCGAAACGGTGCGGTGCGTTGATCAGATACTGGCCGAAATCGGCACAGTTGTGGGAATCAGGCAAATCGCGGGACGGCATAGTGCCGATGTTGCCGAGGAACGGTCGCATGTGCGCGGCGACGCCAGGCATGTCGGCACGGGCCAGGGACAGGATCGAATGCTGGGCGGCGAATTCCGGCAGCGCTGACATTTCGGATGCCTGGCCGGCCAGTTGATTGGCGATGTCCTGGTTGACCGTCAGGCTGACCTGATTCTGCGCATCGAACACGATCACATAGCCGTGGCTGAAGCGAAACGCGCTGACTTCGGCGCCGCAGTGGTTACAGCGAATCGAGTCTTCGCCGATGCCGTCGACATGGCTGGCCGGATGTTCGGTGCCGCACTTGGCGCAGAACTTGGAGACGAACGGATCGCCGTTGTAACGACCCTCAACAAAGGTCATGACCCCGGACGAAGTCGCCAGCGAGGTCACGCGCATGCTCTTGATCTTGATGGCGACCGCATCGCCGACTTGCGCACCGGCGATGGCCACCGGTTGCGTGACTTCATGGCCGCCTTCAAAGGCCGGGGTGATCATCGGCCCCCAGCAACCCGGCGGCGTTCCGGTGATCAGGGTGCCGCCGTCGGCCAAAGGCCCCAGCATCGGCAGGCTGGGGCCGATGATGCCGTGGGTGTAATGATCGACCCGCAGGCGATCGACCGGCGTGGCGTTGAGATTGACTTGCGACACAAGCGTTGTCATTGGGTCCCCTTGACCGCATCAGGCGCGGAACAGTGTCAGGAGCGAACGGCCGCCGGTTGCGACGGCCAAGGAAAGGGTCTTGGCCGCCAAGGTTCAGGGCGCCAAAACGGCCTGCACAGTTCAGCGCAGATTTGTATCTGCTCTGTGTTCGGCGGTGGCCCTGAATTGAGGGGGACTGTATCGGGAAGGCCGTTAGATACAGTGGGATACATGCGCAGGCAGTGCTGGCCAAAATGTCTCTGGGAGCGGCGGTGCGACCATTCGGCTTGCCCGCGATGAGGCCGGCAGATCTGGCCCATCTGTTGTCTGACACTGCGCTTTCGCCGGCAAGCCCGCTCCCACAGGTACCTTCGTCGCCAGCAAAGGCGGCTTTCGACCCGCGAACTAAACTTATTTCACTCAGGACATGCAAATCGTCCTGTTCATCCCCCACGACCACCGCCCAGTCGCGCGAGTCCTACACACCCGGCCTCTGGACCGTGATCCTTTCTGAAGGAGCACACGTGATGGACGAGGCCAGACTCAATGACTTCATGGGCAAACTGGTGAATGACATGGGCGGCGCGGCGATGCTCGCCAACGTCATTCTCGGCGAAGAACTCGGGCTGTACCGGGCCATGGCCGACAGTCAGCCAGTCACCCCTGAAACACTCGCCGGCAAGACCGGCTGCAACCCACGCCTGGTGCGCGAATGGCTCAGCGCCCACGCCGCCTCCGGCTATATGGAACACATCGACGGGCAGTTCCGCCTGCCCGAAGAACAGGCCCTGGCGCTGGCCATCGAGGACTCGCCGGTCTACATCGCCGGTGGTATCGGGGTGGTCGCGTCGTTTTTCCATGACAAGGACAAACTGGTCAACGCCATGCGCGGCGACGGCGCCCTGCCCTGGGGCGATCACCATCCCTGCATGTTCAGCGGCACGGAGCGGTTCTTCCGCCCAGGCTACAAGGCCCATCTGATCGCCGAATGGCTGCCGGCACTTGAAGGCGTGGTGGCCAAGCTGGAAGCCGGCGCGAAAGTCGCGGACATCGGCTGCGGGCATGGCGCCTCCACCGTGATCATGGCCCAGGCCTTCCCCGAGTCGCGATTTGTCGGGTTCGACTACCATGCGCCGTCTGTCGCCGTCGCCACCCAGCGTGCCGAAGAAGGTGGCGTGGCCGGACGGGCGCGATTCTTCCAGGGCACGGCAAAGAGCTACCCCGGCAACGACTATGACCTGGTCTGCTATTTCGATTGCCTGCATGACATGGGCGACCCGGTCGGCGCGGCCAGACACGCCTACGAGTCGCTGAAACCGGACGGCACGGTGCTGTTGGTCGAGCCATTCGCCAACGACACGCTCGATGAAAACATCAACCCGGTCGGACGTTTGTTCTATGCCGCCTCGACTTTCATCTGCACGCCGAACTCGCTGTCCCAGGAAGTCGGCCTCGGCCTCGGTGCCCAGGCGGGCGAAGCGCGGTTGCGCAAGGTGTTCACCGAAGCCGGGTTCTCCAGTTTCCGCCGGGCGACGCAAACGCCGTTCAACCTGATTCTTGAAGCACGCAAGTAAACCCGGCTGCCTTTGGTAGGAGCCCGCTTGCTCGCGATGGTGTATCAGATACATTGATGTCGACTGACACACCATCGCGAGCAAGCTCGCTCCTACAGGTTTCCCGACATGTTCGACAGCCTTATCCACGAACAACTCGACCGTCTCCAACAGCTTATGGCCGACGAACCGTTCGTGGTCCTGACCGGTGCCGGGATCAGCACCCCGTCGGGTATCCCGGACTATCGCGACAATCAGGGCGTACGCCGTGGCCGGCAGCCGATGATGTATCAGGAATTTCTTTCGGCACCCGAGTCCCGCCGACGTTATTGGGCGCGGGCGATGCTCGGCTGGCCACGGGTGCGCCAGGCGCGGCCGAACGTGGCTCACGACACCCTGGCCCGCTTGCAGAGTACCCGGCAGATCAGCGGCCTGATCACCCAGAACGTCGACACCCTGCACGATCAGGCCGGCAGCCATGACGTGATCGAACTGCACGGCAGCCTGCAACGGGTGCTGTGCCTGGACTGCGCGAAACGCAGCGAACGGGATTCGATCCAGCAACTGATGGAAGCGCAAAACCCCTATCTGGCCGGTGTGGATGCCGTACAGGCGCCGGATGGCGATACCTTGCTGGATACCGCCTTCGAAGCCCGCTTTCAGGTGCCGCGTTGCCCGTACTGCGCCGGTGAACGGATGAAACCGGACGTGGTGTTCTTTGGCGAAAACGTTGCACAGGAAACCGCCGCCAAAGCGATGGCTGCGGTGGAAAAGGCCGCCGGGCTATTGGTCGTCGGCTCGTCGTTGATGGCCTATTCGGCATTTCGCCTGTGCCGCACGGTGGTGGATCAGGGCAAGCCGTTGCTGGCGATCAACCTGGGCAAGACCCGGGCCGATGACCTGCTGGATTTGAAGATAGAGATGTCCTGCGAGCAGCTGTTGCCGTTATTGGCGCAGCGCCTCACTCACCACTGATGCGACCCAATCCTCGTAGGAGCGAGCCTGCTCGCGATGGACGTCAACGATGACGCGGGCTATCTGAATGCCCGCGGTGTCCTGGTGTCCATCGCGAGCAGGGTGATCAATGTCCGACTGCCTGCCAACCCAGGCTTTCTTCTTTAAGCACATCAAACAACGCCTGCGCCGCCGCCGACAGCTCCCCTCCCGGCAACGTCAGCACGCCCAGCGCCCGCTCCACCACCGGGTCGCGCAAGGTGATACAACGCGCGCCCAGTTCGCGCATCTGCCCGGCGCACAAGGCCGGCACCGCGCTCACGCCCAGCCCGCTGGCGACCATCCGACCGACCGTCGACAACTGATGGCTTTCAAACTCCACCGGCAATTTCATGCCCCGCGCCTGCAAGTGTTCCTCCAGCATCACCCGCACCGTCGAGGGGCGCTGCAAGGTAATGAACGGTTCCTTGAGCAAGGTCAGCCAGTCGATGTCATTGAGTATGGCCAGCGGCGAGTCATGGGGCACGACCGCCACAAAGCGGTCAACGTACAGCGGCGTGAAATGCAGCGACGAACTCTGGGTCGGCTCAAACGCCACCCCCAATTCCACCTGGCGATCACGAACCATTTCCAGCACCTGCTCGTTGATCACGTCGTTCACCGTGACGTTGACTTTCGGGTAGCGCGCGCGGAAGGTCTTGAGGATCGGTGGCAGCAGGTTGCCGGCGAACGACGGCATCGCCGCCAGGGTCACGCGTCCGCGCTGGAGGGTGAAGCGCTGGCGCAATTCATCTTCGACATTGTCCCAGTCCGCGATCAATCGACGGGCCAGCGGCACCAGCGCTTCGCCTTCGGCGGTCAGCGCGACGTTGCGCGTGTTGCGGGTGAACAAGCGCCCGCCCAGGCCCTCCTCCAGCGCCTTGATGGTCAGGCTCAAGGCCGACTGTGACAGGTGCAGGCGTTCGCAGGCCACGGCGAAGCTCAGGCTTTGGGCCACCGCCAGGAAGGCGCGGATCTGCTTGACGGTCATAGGTCGCTTCGCTCCGTTTGCAAGCGGCAAATTTCAAGCCGCGGGGTAAAATCAACAGCCAAGGAACTGTAGATACTCTGTTCCCGGTCAAGCTTTCAGCAGGTGCTTATCGCTGGCAAGCCGGCGCGTACAGGATGACTGTTTAATGAAATTAATCAATTAATCCAGCCAAAAAAACAACTTAACAAATCAATCTTGCAGCGAGACACTCCATCCCATACGGCTAGCCAGCCGCCCACAAAGAATAAAAGAGGTGCATATGGCAGGTTTCGACAAGCGCGTGAGTTCCTACGAGGAAGCTCTGGCAGGTCTTGAAGACGGCATGACCGTGATCGCCGGCGGCTTCGGCCTGTGCGGGATCCCGGAAAACCTGATCGCCGAGATCAAGCGCAAGGGCACACGCGACCTCACCGTCGTCTCCAACAACTGCGGCGTCGACGGTTTCGGGCTCGGCGTATTGCTGACCGACCGCCAGATCAGCAAAGTCGTGGCCTCCTACGTCGGCGAAAACAAGCTGTTCGAAGAACAACTGCTCAAGGGCGAAATCGAAGTCATCCTGACCCCGCAAGGCACCCTCGCCGAAAAAATGCGCGCAGGCGGCGCCGGCATCCCCGCGTTCTTCACCGCCACGGGTGTCGGCACTCCGGTTGCCGAAGGCAAGGAAGTGCGCGAATTCCATGGCCGCAAGTACTTGATGGAAGAATCCATCACCGGTGACTTCGCCATTGTCAAAGGCTGGAAAGCCGACCATTTCGGCAACGTGATCTACCGCCACACCGCCCAGAACTTCAACCCGCTGGCCGCCACCGCCGGCAAGATCACCGTGGTCGAAGTCGAGGAAATCGTCGAGCCCGGCGAGCTGGAGCCGTCGCAGATCCACACCCCTGGCATCTACGTCGACCGGATCATTTGCGGCACGTTCGAGAAGCGCATCGAACAGCGCACCGTGCGTAAGTGATCCCCTGCCCCCGGACCGAATGAAGGAATAACAACAATGGCACTTTCCCGCGAACAAATGGCTCAACGCGTCGCCCGCGAAATGCAGGACGGCTTCTACGTGAACCTGGGCATCGGCATTCCGACCCTGGTCGCCAACTACATCCCCGAAGGCATGGAAGTCATGCTGCAGTCGGAAAACGGCCTGCTCGGCATGGGTCCTTTTCCCACTGAAGAAACCATCGATGCCGACATGATCAACGCCGGCAAACAAACCGTGACCGCCCGCATCGGCGCTTCGATCTTTTCCTCGGCCGAGTCCTTCGCGATGATCCGCGGTGGCCATGTCGACCTGACGGTGCTGGGCGCCTTCGAAGTCGACGTACACGGCAACATCGCCTCCTGGATGATTCCCGGCAAACTGGTCAAGGGCATGGGCGGCGCCATGGACCTGGTGGCCGGTGCAGAAAACATCATCGTCATCATGACCCACGCGTCCAAGGACGGTGAGTCCAAGCTGTTGTCCCAATGCAGCCTGCCGCTGACCGGCGCCGGTTGCATCAAGCGCGTGCTGACCGACCTGGCCTACCTGGAAATCGAAAATGGCGCTTTTGTCCTCAAGGAACGCGCTCCAGGCGTCAGCGTCGAAGAGATCGTTGCCAAAACCGCCGGTAAACTGATCGTGCCGGACCACGTTCCGGAAATGCAGTTCGCTGACCAGTGAGGAATCATCCCATGCAAGAAGTCGTCATTGTTGCCGCCACACGCACCGCCATCGGCAGTTTCCAGGGTTCCCTGGCAAACGTCTCCGCCGTTGACTTGGGCGCGGCGGTGATCCGTCAGTTGCTGGCGCAAACCGGTCTGGACCCTGCCGAAGTCGATGAAGTGATCATGGGCCAGGTGTTGACCGCCGGCGCCGGGCAAAACCCTGCGCGCCAGGCGTCGATCAAGGCCGGCCTGCCCTTCGCCGTGCCCGCCATGACCCTTAACAAGGTCTGCGGCTCCGGCCTCAAGGCCCTGCATCTGGGCGCCCAGGCCATCCGTTGCGGCGACGCCGAGGTGATCATCGCTGGCGGCCAGGAAAACATGAGCCTGTCCAACTACGTCATGCCCGGCGCTCGCACCGGCCTGCGCATGGGTAACGCGCAGCTCGTCGACACCATGATCAGTGACGGTCTGTGGGATGCGTTCAACGATTACCACATGGGCATCACCGCCGAAAACCTGGCCGAGAAGTACAGCCTGACCCGCGAGCAGCAAGATGCATTCGCCGCCGCTTCTCAGCAGAAAGCCACCGCTGCCATCGAAGGCGGGCGTTTTGTCGATGAGATCACGCCGATCCTGATTCCCCAGCGCAAGGGCGATCCGCTGTCCTTCGCCACCGATGAGCAGCCACGGGCCGGCACCACCGCCGAATCCCTGGGCAAGCTCAAACCCGCCTTCAAAAAGGACGGTTCGGTGACCGCCGGTAACGCTTCGTCGCTCAACGACGGTGCCGCCGCCGTGATCCTGATGAGCGCTGAAAAAGCCAAGGCCCTGGGCCTGCCGGTGCTGGCGAAAATCGCGGCCTACGCTAACGCTGGCGTGGACCCGGCGATCATGGGCATCGGCCCGGTGTCGGCGACCCGTCGTTGCCTGGACAAAGCCGGCTGGTCCATCGACCAGCTTGACCTGATCGAAGCCAACGAAGCCTTCGCCGCGCAATCCCTGGCAGTGGCCAAGGACCTGGAATGGGACCTGAACAAGGTCAACGTCAACGGCGGCGCCATCGCTTTGGGCCATCCGATCGGTGCGTCGGGTTGCCGGGTACTGGTGACGCTGCTGCACGAAATGATCAAGCGTGACGCCAAGAAAGGCCTCGCCACCCTGTGCATCGGTGGTGGTCAGGGCGTGGCTCTGGCGATCGAACGGGCGTAAAGCGTTCAACAGGCTGCGCGGGGACCCACGAAGAACCGTTGCAGCCTGGTAAAACACCCGGTGTGACTCAGGTCGCACCGGGTTCTTTTTGCCCGGGTTTCAGGCAAATCTGACCAGGTTCAAGATCGGCAAAGGTCCGCCCGGAAACTGCGCCAGCCTGGCCCCGACACTCAGCGTCCCCAGATCGATCCCGAAAAACCCCACTCGCTCGATCAAGTCCACCACCTGCGCTTTGGCGTCGGCATCGTCACCCGAGACAAACAGCACTCGCCGTCCGCCCTCTGCTGCCGGATCACGCTCAAGCAATCCCGCCGCCAGGTGATTGAAAGCCTTGACCACCCGCGCACCGGGCACCCACTCGGCGAACACTTCGCTGGACATACGGCCTTGCAGATCTATTGCCTTGAACGTTGGTGCCTCTATCGAGTTGTTGGCATCGATCACGATCCGCCCGTCAAACGCCGGCAGACCCGCCAGCGCGGCAGGCAATTTCGACCAGTTCACGGCTACCAGCACGATAGGCTGGGCGGCCGCCTCTTCACGGGTGCCGGCGCGAGCGGTCGGTCCGAGTTCTGCCACCAGTGACGCCAGGCTTTCAGGGCCGCGACTGTTGGCGATGACCAGTTCAATGCCTTGACGCGACAGTGCTCTGGCAAATGCTGCGCCGATTGCGCCGGCGCCGATGATTCCGATGGTGCTCATGGTTTTTCACTCCGAGGGGTGGTGGTTGGAGTGAATACTGCACTTGCCATTAGCGCTTGATTAGCCGGTAATAAATTGAATGATCTTCAAGCATTGCTATCAGGTGTCGCCCCATGGAAACCCTCGCCAACCTTGAATCCTTTGTGCGCAGCGCCGAAACGGGGAGTTTTTCCGCCGCCGCGCGGTTGCTCGCACTGACGCCTGCGGCGGTCAGCCGCAATGTGGCAATACTCGAGCGCAACATCGGCGTACGGCTGTTTCAGCGCTCGACGCGCAAATTGTCCCTCACGCAAGCCGGCGAACGTTTTCTGGCCGACATCGGCGGTAATCTGGAGGCACTGCAAACGGCGATCAGCGCCGTGAGCAGCGACCGTGGCGAACCCGCCGGCGTGCTCAAGGTGAGCCTGCCGCCGACGTTTGGCATCAGCCATGTGTTGCCATTGCTTCCAGCCTTTCTCGCGCGTTACCCATTAATCCGCCCCGAATGGCACTTCGAAAATCGCCAGGTGGACTTGATCGCTGAAGGCTATGACGCCGCCATCGGTGGGGCCTTCGAGCTAACGCCAGGGGTCGTGTCAAGGAAACTCGCGGTGGCGGATATTGTGGCCGTGGCCTCCCCTGCGTACCTGGCAGGGCAACCCCTGCCGGGCCACCCTTCAGAGTTGTCACGACTCAATGGCATCGTGATGCGCGGCAGCCGCACCGGACGCATTCGCCAATGGCTCATGCAAGATGGCGCCGGCAATGCAGCCACAGCCAGCCTGAACGAGAACATCGTGCTCAATGACCCGGCGGCCATGCGCGAAGCGGCAATTCTTGGCTTGGGCGTCACCCTGCTGATCCTGCCCGACGTACAAGCGCCTATTCAGCGCGGCGAACTGGTACGCGTGCTGCCGGACTGGCATGCCGATGCGGGGGCTATTTCACTGTATTACCCGAGCCGGACGCTGATGCCGGCCAAGACGCGGGTGTTCATTGACTACATGGTCGAGGCGTTTCACCGCGACAGCGTGTGAGGGTTCATCGCCAGGACCATAGAACCTTTGTTCACTGTCGGCACAACGTTGCTGTCACTCACCCCAGAAACTGCAGGATCAACCAGGCGTTCGCCCCGCTGATCAGCACAAACAACTCCCACGCCAAGTCGGGTTGTTGGCGATGAAGTGGCTGCCTCCGATTAGGGTGTTGATGAGGGTAAAGCTTTCGCTGGCAAGCCAACTCCTAAAGGGGTGTGAGAGGGTCAGATGAAAAGTTGTATACAATAATTCTAACTCTATAGAGCAATCCACTGTTCGCAATGCTAACGTTGCCGCCTGAAACAGATTGGAGATGTGCGTGTGCTGATGCTCAAACTGCTGGTCATTCCGGGATTTCTGCTGCTCATTTCCCTGGCCGGTAAACGCTGGGGGCCGAGCGTGGCCGGTTGGCTGTCCGGATTGCCGGTGGTGGTCGGGCCGATTCTGTTCTTCCTCGCCATCGAACAAGGGATCGCCTTCGCTGCGCAATCGGCCACGGCGGCCCTGTCGGCGATGTTCGCGATGATCGCCTTCTGTGTGACCTACGCACAGGTTGCCCAACGCACGGGATGGCCGCTGGCGCTAGGGGCTTCGCTGCTGGTGTGGGCCACGGCGGCGGTGCTGCTGTCGTTGATCCCGCCGTCGCTGCCATTGTCAGTGATCGCCGCCGCAACGGCACTGCTGGCCGCGCCCTACCTGTTCCCGTCGGTACAGCCGATCGTGTCAGGCCCGGCACCGAAGTCCGACAAACTGCTGCTGCGCATGATGGCCGGCGCCTTGCTGACTCTTGCGGTCACCTTGCTCGCCAGCACCGTGGGCGATCGCTGGAGCGGCTTGCTCGCCGTGTTCCCGGTGCTGGGCAGCGTGATGGCGGTGTTTTCCCAGCAAACCCGTGGTCCGGCGTTTACCGCTGCCCTGCTGCGGGCGACGGCAACCGGGATGTACTCGTTCTCGGCCTTTTGCCTGGTCCTGGCGCTGGCATTGCCTGAACTCGGGATGCACGCATTCACCCTTGGAGTGGCGGTATCGGTGGCGATGCTGGGGGTGACCAAACGCTTGCTGGCGCGGCCCGTCGGCCCGATGGCGGCGGAGGCTGGACGAACCGCGATCAAGCGCTAAGCTGCATCTGGTCATCGGGCAAGGAAGTCGCCCGTTCAACGACCTGAAGGAACAGACATGACCACGTCTCGCGTCCGTACTGCTCACGCCGCCACAGCGGTCGGCGTGATTGCGATCTTCCTCTGGTCCTGCCTGGCGTTGTTGACCACCCTCACCGAAGGCATCCCCCCCTTTGAATTGCTGACACTGAGTTTCGCCGTGGCCTTTGCCGCGAGCCTGATGATTCTCGGCCGTCGGGGCCTCAGTGGTTTCAGGAGCTGGCGCCAACCCTGGGCTGTATGGGCGACGGGCTTTGTCGGCATTTTCGTTTATCACGCGCTGTATTTTTTCGCGCTCAAATCCGCGCCAGCGGCCGAAGCCAGTCTGATCAACTACCTGTGGCCACTGTTGCTGGTGCTGCTCTCGGCGTTTGCCGCCGGAGAAAAACTGCACAAGCGACAGGTGCTCGGCGCGGTGCTGGGCCTGGCCGGCACGGCCTTCATCATGCAACAACGCGGCACGGAGACGTCCGCCGCCACGCCCTTCGCCGGCTACCTGGCGGCGTTCGGCTGTGCAGTAATCTGGGCCGGATACTCCGTGTTCAATCGACGATTCAGCGAAGTGCCCAGCAGCACCATCGGCGGCATCTGCGGCATGTCCGCAGCAGCGGGGCTGGTTTGCCATTGGGTGCTGGAAACCACTATTTGGCCGAATGCGAGCCAATGGACAGCCATTATCGTCCTCGGCCTGGGGCCGGCGGGGCTGGCGTTCTTTGCCTGGGACCACGCGACCAAACACGGCAGTCTGGCCACGCTGGGGGCGCTGTCTTACCTGGCGCCGCTGATTTCCACCGTGCTGCTGATTCTGATCGGGCGCAGCCATGCCAGCCCGATCCTGATGATCCCCGCCTTACTGATCATTGCTGGCGCGGTGATCGCCACGTCGCAACCCCTCGGCAAATCCCCTGCAACACCTTCGATGGTTTCGCACGACTAGAGCAAAAACCTCGTACGTCATTCGAACGGGTTTCATCCAACATCAGCCTCAGTTCACAACCCACCACTGACTGAGGCCTACACCATGAAATTCTTTTTCCACCCTTCGCCCAACCCGATGAAAGTCGCCCTGCTGCTCGAAGAACTGCAAACGCCTTATGAATTGATCGGCGTCGATACCTTCAAGGGCGAGCAACATCTGGCGGACTTTCTGGCGATCAACCCGAACGCCAAGGTGCCAGCCCTGGTCGATGGCGACGCCACGGTTTTCGACTCGCAAGCGATCCTGCTGCACCTGGCGCAAAAACATCAGCGCTTCCTGCCCACCACCGCTGCCGGCAATGCCGAACTGCTGTCGTGGCTGATGTTCATCGCCACCGGCCTCTCGCCGTTCTCCGGCCAGGCCGTGCACTTTCTGCACCACGCACCGGAAGACTTGCCTTACGCGAAAAACCGCTACCTCAAGGAAGTCGAGCGTCACTACCGCGTGCTCGACCAGCGCCTGGCCAATCACCCGTACCTGGCCGGCGACACCTACAGCATCGCCGACATGGCACTCTGGGGCTGGGCCAATTACGCGCCGTACATCCTGGGCGAAAACGGCCTGGCCGCCTACCCGAACGTCAAGCGCCTGTTCGATGAAATCAGCGCCCGCCCCGCAGCCCAACGTGCTCACGGCCTGAAAGCTCAACTGGTGCTGAAAGCTGAATTCGACGAAGAAACCCGCCGCAACCTGTTCCCGCAGAACCAGGCTCAATAACCCGATCCCCTCTGGAGGTGATCAAAAGCTATCCGGTGCGCCGGGAGGCTTGACTGCGCCAGACCTTGTGGCGAGGCCCCCACCATGTACTGGCTTCATCCCCCTGCGACGGATGATTCGTAGAACGAACAGGGAAATTTCCGACGGCATTTCAAGGTTGGCCGTCGGAAGCCCGGGAACTACGATTTGCCCGGGCGGGAGTCGTCAACCGGCACTTTGGCAAGGTGTACTTCATCCAGACAGCAACGACAACTCGCCACATACCCATTAGACTGACAAGCATTGATTCCGGAGGCCACCATGAGCGCCGAACTTTCCCCCATCGTTTCAGAATTCGAAACCGAAGAGCAGGCCGCCAGCTACGACCGTTGGTTCCGCGCAAAGGTGCAGGCTTCATTGGATGATCCACGCCCAAGTATCCCGCACGATCAAGTGATGGCTGAAATGCGAGCCCTTATCGAATCGAAGCGCAACAAGCGCGATGCTGGTTGAGTGGCGGCCTGAAGCGCGGGCCGAACTCTGGCAAATCCTTGATTACATTGGCGAACGTAACGTGGCAGCAGCGATCGACCTGTCCCAAGCCATCGAGACTGCGACTTCAGCCCTTCCTGAACACCCCTATCTCTATCGATTTGGCCGAGTGCCCGGTACCCGGGAAATTGTTGTGCACCCCAACTACCTGGTGGTTTATCAAGTAACGGATCGAATCGAGATCGTGAGCGTTTTACACGCCAGGCAGGAATACCCCTGACCATCAGTGACCGTCCGTTAGTCCGCACTGGAACCCGCCATAACCTCCATGGGATGATCGCCGCCCCATCGCGCGACCATCCCTGGAGATTCCGAATGTCACTGTTGAGTAAAAAAGCCGTTGTTCTGTTGCTGGCAGCGGTGGCCAGTCTGGGGGCTTTGAATGCGCAGGCCGCCAAGGCCACTGCCAAGGAGACGGCATCGACGCAGAAAGTCTCGATGCTCGGCGGCAAGTTCACCTTCACCCTGCCCAAGGGCTTCATCGCCAACCCGCTGCCGACCAGTCCCACCGGCGCGAGCGGCACCATGTACAGCAACGAAACCACCAAGACCGTGGTGATCGCTGCTGAAAACAGCCTGCCGGAAGGCGTCCAGGTCAAGGACAACGACGGCGCATTTCTCGACGGCACCGTGGCCGACTTCGACGCTGCCCAACGCAAGGCCCTGCCGGATTACAACAAACTCAGTGAAAAAAGCCTGACCCTGAAAGGTAACGGGCTGGGCTTGCGCCAGGTCGACAGCACCGCCACCCAGGGTGGTGGTCAGACCCTCAATACGACGTTGATGGCAGCGTCCGGCAGTCACATGACCGTGGTCCAGGTGATTTCCCGTCCCGGCGACATGGCTGCCCACGAAAACCTGATCAAGCAGATCGTCAGCGGCAAATAAGCATCAAGGATTGAGCCGCTGCAACCAGGCACTCAAGTCCTGCACCTCGTCGGCGCTGATGTTGTGGCCAACCCCTTGGTAGGCATGAAACTCGGGTTCGAGTGACACGCTCTTGAGCAGGCGCTCGGCGTCGGTGCCGTCACTGAACGGCAGACGTTTATCCGCCGTGCCATGCCCGATGAAAATCGCCAGTGACTGGCGTTTTTCATCGGGTTGCAGCTCGGACTCGAGCACCGGCAGAATCCGCCCGCTCAACGCCGCGATCCCGCCCACCGCGTCGGGGTGGCGCAGGCCGACCTCATAAGACATGATCGCCCCCTGGCTGAACCCCACCAGAAACACCTTGTCAGGCCCGGTGTGATATTTCGTCGCCGCCTGGGCGATGAAGTCCAGGAGCAATTGAGCGCTGGACTTCAGATCATCGGTTTCGCCGTTATAGGCACCCTCGCCCTTCTTGCGAAACCACTGGTAACTGCCCTCTTCCATCGCCATCGGCGCACGGACCGACAGGTAGGTGTATTGCGCGGGCAAGTCGTCCTTGATGCCGAACAGATCCTGCTCGTTACTGCCGTAACCGTGGAGGAAAATCACCAGGGGCTGATCGCGGGAGTCGATGCTGGCCTGCTCCAGGTACTTGAGCGGCAGATCGGTGTGCAAAGGGGTTTGAGCGTGGACAGCGGCGGACGCCAGCAGCGTGAGCAGAGCAAGAAATCTCAACATGGACCTTCCTTCACAGTGCGCAGGATTCGGGACAGAGCCTAACATCTCTTCCCGGCTACGCACTCCCCTGTAAAAGCGTTGGCTTGCCAGCGATGGCGATCTCAACGACCCCATCACTGGCAAGCCAGCGCTGCCGAGGTGAATCGGCTCAGTCGTTGATCAGCTTGCCCGCCCGAATCGGATCGCGCCCGGCGACTTTCGCCTGCCAGGTACCCGGTTGGGTGTAACGTCCGCGGTCGATGGCGAACAACACGCCGCTGGTGCCGGCGCGAACGGTGGTGACCTTGTCGTTCAGCGGGTCGACCACTTCAAACAGCGCGTCGCCCTTCTCCACCCACTCGCCGGCATCGCGCAGGAAGCTGACCACGCCGTGATGCGGCGCGAACAGGTATTCAGTGCCTTCGAACGGCATGCCTTCACAGCATTGCGCCGGCGCCGCTGGCCAGGTGCCCTTGATGAAGCCCTGTTCGGCGAGGAAGCCGAGAATAGCCTCGCAATTGGCTTGGGCCTGATCGACGCGAGTGTCGCCCATGCTGCCCAGCTCCAGCGTGGTCGCCAGGTTGGCTGGTGGAATGGCAGCCTCGGGGAACGCCCTGGCCAGACGCAACCACGGCGAGGAACACGACTCGTCGAACGAGCTGCCACCAGAGTCTTCACACAGCAACGCGACGCCGGCCTTCAGGCGCGCGGCCAGGGATTGCCACTGTGGCCAGTGTTGCGGCAGGGCGTAAATGTGAATCGCCGCGTCGAAATCGCAATGCAGGTCCAGGGTGATATCCGCGTCGCAAGCATGGCGCAGCAACAGGCGATGCATGGCTTCCAGCTGCGAAGCCGGGCTTGGCAGACTGTCGAGCACCTGCCCCATGGTCTGGCGAATCAGCGCGATGTTGGCCTCGGCATCCCCGCCCAGGCGATCACCGATCAACTGCGCCACCGGTGCGCTGAGCTCGACGAACGAGCGGTTGAAATTCTTGCCGCTGCCCAGCTCGAAGCGGCCCATGTGGCTGCCTTGCAGGTGCTGATCCAGACCAATGGGGTTGGCCACCGGCACCAGTTCGATCACACCTTGCAACTGGCCCTGGCTTTCCAGCTCGGTCAGGCGCTTTTTCAGTTCCCAGGCGGTACGCATGCCCGGCAGCTCGTCGGCGTGCAGGCTGGCCTGGATGTAGACCTTGCGAGTACCCGCGCCATAACGGAACACGCTGAGGGTGCGTTCCGTTCCCAGATGGCTCCAGGGCAGAGAGTGGTTGATGCGTTGCATGGGGCGCTCCGATATCAGCGGCATCAAGATCCCTTGTGGGAGCGAGCTTGATCGCGAAGAGGTCGGCACATTCAACATTGATGTTGCCTGACACAACGCCTTCGCGAGCAAGTTCGCTTCCACAAGAGACCGCGGCCTGATTGCAAATCATAAAAAAATGGCAGCCGCGTCAACGGCTGCCATTTTCCTGGAACGGCTCGGTTATTCCTTGCCGTAAACGTCAAACTTGAAGTACTTGTCCTGCACTTGCTTGTACTTGCCGTTGGCGCGGATTTCGGTGATAGCGGTGTTGAACTTGTCCGCCAGTTCCTTATCACCCTTGCGCACGGCAATACCGGCGCCGCCACCGAAGTATTTCGGATCGTTGTACTCAGGGCCTACGAACGCGAAACCTTTACCGGCGTCGGTTTTCAGGAAACCGTCGTCCAGGTTGACCGAGTCGGCCAGCAGCGCGTCAATGCGTCCCGATACCATGTCCAGGTTGGCTTCCTGCTGGGAACCGTAGCGAACCAGGTCGATTCCGGCCGGTACCAGCACTTCAGTGGCAAAGCGGTCGTGGGTACTGGCGCGCAGCACACCGACTTTCTTGCCTTTGAGTTCGGTCAGCGGGTCCTTCACATCGGTGCCTTCCTTCATCACGAAGCGCGCCGGGGTATGGTAGTACTTGATGGTGAAATCGACGTTCTTCTTGCGGTCGTCGGTGATGGTCATGGACGACAGGATGGCGTCGATTTTCTTGACCTTCAGTGCCGGGATCAGGCCGTCGAACTCTTGCTCGACCCAGGTGCACTTCACTTTCATCTGTTCGCACAGGGCGTCGCCAATGTCCACGTCAAAACCGGTCAGTTTGCCGTCCGGGGTTTTCATCGAGAACGGTGGGTAGCCGGCTTCGATACCGATACGGATCGGCTTGGCGTCTTCGGCCACGGCGGTCAGGGACAGCATCGACAGTGCCAGGGCACCGAACATCACTAGCTTCTTCATTTATAACTCCTGTGTGCGGAGGCTTTTATTGGCAGCTTTCGATTATCAGCTTTCGGTCGGTAGCTTTTGGCTGGTAAAAACCGAAGTGGCCGGCAGTCTAGAGTGGCTTCAGGAGGGCAAATTGTGCTGAAGCGACAAATACTTACAGAAAAGTGGCCACAGGAAAGAAGGCCATTGTGGTGTGCGCCATCGCGGTGCAAAGACTGTCAGATAATCCGCTAATTGGGAAAATACCTACAAGGAATTGACTGTTTTCCGACCCAAGAGTCGCGCTGGCGACACAGCACTTTTTGCGGCACATTGGCCGCCCACCCGCCCCTGAAGAGATGCGTGATGCCTTCCTTGAATCTGATCCAGCACCATCCCGCCGAAGGTCCCGGCGCTATCGCCCTGTGGGCCGAATCCCGTGGTGTGACGCTGAACGTTTTTCGCGCCGACCTGGGTCAACTGCCGCCCGTGAGCGCCGCGCCGCTGATTTTGCTGGGCGGGCCTTTCGAGTCCAACGCCGGTCCGGCATGGCTGGCGGCCGAACGGCAGTGGCTGGCAGCCAGCCTGGACCAAGGCGCGGCGGTGTTCGCCATTTGCCTGGGTGCCCAATTGCTGGCGTTGAGCCTGGGCGGGAATGTGCGGCGCATGGAGCGTACCGAGACCGGATGGACCACCGTGCACTTCGTCGATGGCCGGAGCCTGAACGTGTTGGAGTGGCATGAAGACGCCATCGACCTGCCGGCGAATGCGCAGTTGCTGGCCAGCAGCGAGCAGTGTGAACAGCAGATGTACCGCGTCGGGCCGACGCGGCTGGGCCTGCAGTTTCATCCGGAGTGGAATGCCGAATCGGTGGCGGTTCTGAATGAGTATTTTGCGGATGAATCGCCATTGCCGCGGGGTCAGCAGGACAGCGCCGCCCATGCAACCGTATTCGAGTGGTTGCAGGGGACGCTGGATGGGTGGTGGGAGGCATCTTCAGGCACACGCTGAACCGGTGAACCTGAGTACGCGATCGTCAAAAGAATTGAGTCGACTGATTTGGGGCCGCTTCGCGGCCCAGCGGGAGCAAGCTCCCTCGCCACAGTTGATCAGCATTCACACCCTATCGTCGCTTTGGCTGGACGTTGCACTGTGACGCTCAATTCAAACCCCTCATCCAGCCACCCGGTCACGCCACCGATCATCTCCTTGACCGGATAACCCAGCGCCGCCAGTTTCACCGCCGCCTTGTTCGCGCCGTTGCAGTGAGGGCCGGCGCAATAGACCACGAACAGGGTGTTTTTCGGGTAAGCCGCCAGGCCTTCAGCACTGAGCAAGCGCCCTGGAATATTGATCGCTCCGGGTACATGCCCGCGCTCGAACGCCAGCGGCCCGCGCACGTCCAACAGCGTGAAATCAACTTCGCCAGCGGCCTGACTGCCATGGACGTCGGAACAATCGGTTTCGAACGTCAGGCGATTGCTGAAGTGCATCAGGGCAATGGCCGAAGGGGCGGCGGGAATTTCGCGAACCAGGCTGGTCATGGGCAGTACTCCTAAGTGTCGTTGGGTGTGAGCAGACTTTATCCGCCTGCCCATTCTCGCTAAAGTGGCGTACAAGACACTCACCGGGAATTTTCCGCCAAATGCAACCCACCCCTGGATTGGTCGCCATTCTGGCCTACGACGGCCTCTGTACATTCGAGTTCGGCATCGCCGTCGAAATCTTCGGCCTGGCGCGGCCGGAGTTCGAATTCCCTTGGTACGAGCACAGCATCGCCGCTGTCGATCAGGGCCCGATGCGCGCCATGGGTGGCATCCAGGTGCTGGCCGACGGCGGCCTGGAACTGCTCGAACAGGCCCGGACCATCATCATCCCCGGCTGGCGTGATCGTCAGGCAGCGGTGCCCGAGGCATTGCTCGCCGCCCTGCGCCAGGCCCATGCCCGGGGCGCACGGCTGCTGTCGATCTGTTCCGGAGTATTCGTGCTGGCCGCCACCGGTTTGCTCGATGGTCACCGTGCGACCACGCACTGGCGTTACACTACGGAGTTGGCGGAACGCTTCCCGAACATTCGGGTGGACCCCGATGTGCTGTATGTCGACTCAGGCCAGTTGATTACCTCAGCCGGCAGCGCTGCCGGCATCGATGCTTGCCTGCATCTGGTGGCTCGGGACTTCGGCACACAAGTGGCCAATTCGGTGGCACGGCGGCTGGTGATGTCGCCGCAACGCACCGGCGGCCAGGCGCAATTCATTCCGATGCCGGTCAGTCCTGCGCCGCGCAGTGATCTTTCCCGCGTCATGCAGTGGGCACGCGAGCGCCTGCATGAACCGCTGGAAGTGCGTGATCTGGCCAGCGAAGCGGCGATGAGCGAGCGGACATTCCTGCGCCGCTTCACCGAAGCCAGCGGCCAGTCACCCAAGGCCTGGCTGCAACATGAACGCCTGGGCCGCGCCCGCGAACTGCTGGAAAGCACCGATCAAAACACCGAGCAGATTGCCTTGCGCTGTGGTTATCGTTCGGTGGAAAGCTTCCGGGTGGCGTTTCGCAGCGTGGTCGGCGTACCGCCGTCGGTGTATCGGGAGCGCTTTGGGCGTGGGGTCAAGGCGCTTTCTTGAAGTGGCCTTGCGGGCCACGAAGCGGCCCGAACAGACAAGGTAATGCTCAAGGCTTACGCAACAGATAGGTGTCCATGATCCAGCCATTGGCCAGGCGCGCCGCCTTGCGCACCCGTTCGATTTCATCGGCCACGTCCTTGAGCCGGCCGCTGATCAGAATCTCATCCGGCGTCCCCAGGTAGGCGCCCCAGTAAATCTCGGTCTCCTGATCCGCCACCTGTCGGTAAGCGTCCTGGGCATCGAGCATCACCACCAGGCTGTCGGCCTCGCTCACCTGCCCGGCGGCGAGGCGCCGACCCGTGGTGATCTCAACCGAGCGGCCAATCTGATTGAGCGCCACCTTGTGCTGCGCCGCCAACGCCTGAACGCTGGTAATGCCCGGGATCACCTCGTACTCGAACGTACAGGCACCTGAAGCCAGAATCGCCTGCAGGATGCGCAGGGTGCTGTCGTACAACGCCGGGTCGCCCCACACCAGGAAAGCGGCACACTCCTCGTCAGTCATTTCCTCGTTGATCAGCCGTTCGAAGATCCGCTGCCTGGCCTGGTTGAGGTCATCGACACTGGCCCGGTAGTCCGCATCATCGCGATCGCGTTCAGGGCTTCGGGCTTCGACAAAGCGGTAGTGGCGATCCGTGATGTAGCGCTCGCAGATATCGCGGCGCAGGTCGATCAGTTTGTCCTTGCTCCGGCCCTTGTCCATCAGGAAAAACACGTCGACCTTGTTCAACGCCTTCACCGCCTGAATGGTGATGTAGTCGGGATTGCCGGCACCGATGCCGATGACCAGTAGCTTTTTCATCAATACCCTTCCTCGAGGTCGGCTCCCGCCAGGCGAAGTCGCCAGCAACCCTGGAACCTCAGTTCGACGGTCGACAGCGGCTCAACATCTATCAGATTGAACGCTGAACCTTGCAGCACATGCGTCAGCGCGGCGCGGATGACAAACGGATGCGTCACCGCGACCACTTGACCCGGTGTCGCCTGCAGTGTGTCCAGCCAGGCCACCACGCGTTCAGTCACTTGACTCACCGATTCACCACCGTGAGGCGCCGAATCGGGGTCGGCAAGCCAGGACTGGAGCCGTTCGCCTTCGGTTTTTTGCACATCGTTGATTCGCTGACCGCTCCAGCGCCCGAAATCGCAGTCCCGCAGGGCCATGACCACGTCTGCGGCGCTCCCGAACAGTTCGGCGGTCTGCCGGGTACGCTCTTCCGGGCCGCACAACAGTCGCGCATGCTTGAATCGGGCACCACGAGAACCCCGCGCCGATTGCCAATCCATTTCCAGGGATTCGTTCGTGGGAAATCGCGCCAATTTCTGTGCGACGGTTCGAGCGTGGCAGATCAGGGTCAAACGGGTCGCCTGCACAAAGGTTCACTCTGTCGATGGAAAGTCAGTACGGCGCCTCGCCGTCGGTGGTTGTGCAATTGTGCCGCAAGAAAGATTGCCTTGTGGGCCTTTCACTTCGTATTAAAAGCCATTTCCGGCTTGTTTATAGGCAATGCCCTACAAGATGTCCTGACATCCATGTAGCCACCGCCGTACGGACATTTCGCCCTGTTTTCGTGCGTAGAAAAACCCCTCGAAAATTAACTAGACATGCAGTGCGCCTTAAATAAATACTGCTTTCAACGGACTATTAATCCCCCATCCAGCAGGAGCCCGGATGCCTTCTTTCAAAGACCCGAACATCGATTCCCGTCTGGACAGCCCACCGTCCACACTCAAAACACCATGCAATCTGATCAATCCCTGCCGCCGTAATGACCCGGGGTTGATAGCGCGCGCGGCCAACCTCGAGTAGCGACTGAAGACAGTGCGGACCTGGCAAGGCAACCGCCGATTCAATGCGTGGAAACCGACAGCGATAGTCAGGTTCGGTGCAAGCCGCCGGGCCTTTTGATACAGGAGTGCATCCATGCTGGTCTTGCGTCCAGTGGTGTTAACCGACCTGCCCCAATTGCAGCGACTGGCTCGCGAAAGCCTGGTAGGCGTCACGTCCCTGCCGGACGACAGCGAACGCTTGCGCGATAAAATTCTCGATTCCTGCACGTCGTTCGAGCAAACCGTCCAGAGCCCGGGTCCGGAGAATTACTTCTTCGTGCTGGAAGACTCGACGACGCGGCGTCTGGCGGGCTGCTCGGAAATTGTTGCCAGCGCGGGGTTCAGTGAGCCGTTCTACACCCTGCGCAACCGCCACTTCAACAGCGCTTCGCGGGAGCTGAACATCGAACATGGCGTGCCTGCACTGTCGCTCTGCCACGACCTCAACGGCCACACCTTGCTACGCGGCTTTCATATCGATCCACAGCTGGTGCGCACGGCCTATTCCGAATTGTTGTCACGGGCGCGACTGCTGTTCATCGCCGCCCACGCGCCGCGCTTTGCCGACGCGGTCATCACCGAAATCGTCGGTTTCAGCAGCGATGACGGGCATTCACCGTTCTGGGATGCCGTGGGCAAGCACTTCTTCGATTTGCCCTATGTCGAGGCCGAGCGACTCTGCGGACTTGAGAGTCGTGGGTTTCTCGCCGAATTGATGCCGCAGTACCCGATCTACGTGCCGATGCTGCCCCAGGCCGCGCAAGACTGCATCGGCCGAATCCATCCCGATGGCCAGGAGGCCTTCGATATTCTCGAGCGCGAAGGCTTCGAAACCAACAGTTATGTCGATCTCTTTGACGGGGGCCCGACGCTCCATGCACGCACCCGTGGCATCCGTTCCATCGAGCAGAGCCACATCGCTGAAGTGCGGACCGGCTCAGCCATCGACGCCCGTGGCCGCTATCTGGTGAGCAATGACTCGCTGGAAAACTACCGCGCCATCGTCGCCGAACTGGACTACAGCGCCGGGCAGCCCGTGACCCTCGATGCCGCGATGTGCACGGCCCTGAAGGTGAACGAAGGCAGCCTGATCCGGCTGGTTGCCTTGTGATCATTGTCCATGGTCGCGCCCAACGACGATGCCCCGGCAAGCCCGCAGAAGGAGTTGCAGCATGATTGTTCGTCCGGTCCAGCCGACCGACCTGCCCGCCTTGCTCGCCCTGATCCGGCAGACCGATTGCGGATTGACGTCGCTGCCGGCCAGCGAAGAGCGCCTGAACCATCGCTTGCGCTGGGCGCAAAGAACCTTCGCCGAACAAGTCGAGCGCGCCGACGCCGATTACCTGTTCGTACTCGAAGACGACGACCAGCAGGTGCTGGGCGTCAGCGCCCTGACCGGGGCCGTGGGCCTGCGCGAACCCTGGTACAACTATCGGGTCGGGTTGACGGTCAGTTCATCACCGGACCTGGGTATCGAGCGACACATCCCGACCTTGTTCCTGAACAATGAAATGACCGGTCAATCGGAACTCCGCTCGCTGTTCCTGCGGCCCGATCGACGCCAGAGCAGACACGGCCGGTTGCTGTCCCTGGGACGCTTGCTGTTTGTGGCCGAGTTCCCACACCTGTTCGGCGACAAGCTGATCGCCGAACTGCGCGGCCGTGCCGACGAACAAGGCTGCTCACCCTTCTGGGACAGCGTCGGCCGCCACTTTTTCAAGATGGACTTCAAGCACGCCGACCACTTGTCGGGGTTGGGCAACAAGGCGTTCATCGCTGAACTGATGCCACGCCAGCCGCTGTACACCTGCCTGCTGACCGAACAGGCCCGGGCGGTGATCGGCAAGCCTCATCCGAAGACCGAGCCGGCGCTGAAGATCCTCAGCGCCGAAGGTTTTGCCCACAAGGGCTACATCGACATCTTCGACGCTGGCCCGGTGATCGAGTCCGCCGTTTCGAGCATTCGCCTGGTGCGCGACAGCCAGTTACTGGAGCTGGCCATCGCCCCCCTGGACGACCAGGCCCCGATGTGGCTGATCCACAACCGTCGCCTGGAAAACTGTCGCATCACCGCCACTCCGGCGCGCCTGGTGGATGAGCGCCTGATCGTCGACCGCCTCACTGCCAAGCGCCTGCAACTGCAACCCGGCGACTCGGTCCGTGCCGTCCCCTTGCACCCGCAACAGCCGCAGGCGGTGGCAGCGTAAGTGCCTGCCGGCTCACCACCAGCTGAGCGCCCATCCGCCATCGCCGACAAATTCGTCATCATTCTCGACTGCCCCGCGTGATAGCCTTTTACATCTTCGGCGTTGACACTTTTGCTCAAGCCCTTCCATTTCCATTGGTGGAACTCATATGTCCAGGCTTTCTCATCAAGATTTACGCCGCAACTTTCGCCAACTGTTCGCTTCCAACACCTGCTATCACACGGCGTCGGTCTTCGACCCGATGTCGGCGCGCATTGCGGCCGACCTGGGATTTGAAGTCGGCATTCTCGGTGGTTCGGTCGCGTCGTTGCAGGTGCTCGGCGCCCCCGATTTTGCCTTGATCACCCTCAGCGAGTTCGCCGAACAGGCCACCCGCATCGGCCGTGTCGCCCAATTGCCGGTGATCGCCGACGCCGACCATGGTTACGGCAACGCCCTCAATGTCATGCGCACCATCGTCGAGCTCGAACGTGCCGGCGTGGCGGCCCTGACCATCGAAGACACCTTGCTGCCGGCGCAATTCGGCCGCAAGTCCACGGACCTGATCACCGTTGCCGAAGGCGTCGGCAAGATTCGCGCGGCATTGGAAGCCCGGTGTGACTCGGAAATGGCCATCATCGCCCGCACCCACGCAGGGATTCTGCCGGTACAGGAAATCATCAGCCGCACCAAGCAATACCAGGCTGCCGGCGCGGATGGCATCTGCATGGTGGGCGTGAAGGATTTCGACCACCTGGAACAGATCGCCGAACACCTGAACGTACCGCTGATGCTCGTGACCTACGGAAACCCGTTGTTGCGCGACGACAAACGCCTGGCCGAACTGGGCGTGCGCGTCGTCATCGACGGCCACGGCGCCTACTTCGCCGCGATCAAGGCCACCTATGACAGCCTGCGCGAGCAACGCCAAATCTTCACCCAGGCCGCCGACCTGAGCGCGACGGAACTGACACACACCTATACGCAGCCGGCGGAGTACATTCGTTGGGCTGAAGAGTTCATGCACGTTAAAGAGTGAGGGTGAGCAAACGCTAATTGCGTGAAACCCCATCCCCTGCTCGCGATGGACATCGACGATGACGCAGGCTGTCTGATTGCCCGCGTTGCCCGGACGTTCATCGCGAGCAGGCTCGCTCCTACATTGGATAGGGTGCACCTGCGGGTGATTGGTCGGCTGTCAGGCCGCCTTCGCTGCGGTGCGGCGCCCCGATAAGCCAGCTCCCACAATAGACCGGGTACACCTTCCCACAGTCGATCGGGCTACACCTGCGAGCAACCACCCACCCTCACTCCCCCTGCCCCTCAGGATCCACCTTGTTCTGCGTCAGGTAGCGATCCAGCGTCGCATTGGTGTCCGGCGAATTGTCCCCGGCCACCTGCCACAAACGCCGCTCAATGCCCTGGGCCAGCAAATGCCCCACCGCCGCCTCGATCGCCGACAACACACACAACTGCGCCGGTTCGTTGGTGGTGTAGCCCACTTCAGCCTCAAGCAACTTCTTGAACTCGATGAACTTGAACACCCCGGCACTGCGGCCCACGGAGTAGATGGTCTTGCTGGTCATCACGTTGGCCAGCACCTGCCCGCTGCGCACGTCCACCGCCCGCAGGTTGACCGTGACCTGATCCACGCGATACTCCCGGGAAATGTCGATGCCCAGGTAGCGCGCCCCTTCCCCGCCGCTGCGCACGTTGGTGTCGTACGCAATGATGCCGCCCTCGAGCATCATGTTCGCCGCCTGCAATGGCGGCAGCTCGCCCTGAATGTTCACCGGGGTGTTCGGCTTCTTCTGCGAGGCGCGGATGATCTTGCGCTCGGTCAGCAGGTTCTGCAGCCCTTCACGCTCCAGCACCACAAACCAGCCACTGGCCTGCAAGGCGTCCATCAGCATGCTCGCCGCGCCCTGGGTCACGCTGGTGGAAAAAGAACTGGCCGGGGTCGGCTTGTACTGCCCGGTCTGATCGCGGAAACCATAGACCACGGCCATCAACCGGCCCTTGGGTCGTGGCATGTTCAACAAGTCGTAGTAGGTCGAGGCCCTGGGGGTCAGGGTCGGGGTTTCGGTGTCCTGCTCGGCCGACATCGGCTCGCGCAGACCGCACCCTTGTAATGCCGCCAAGATCAGCCCCAGCACAATTATTTTTTTCATGTCCCTAACTCCCCATCGACCCAATCCCTATCAGTTCAGGCCATTCACCTTGATTTCCGAGAGCTCGCCAGTAGCCCGGTCGGTCACTTCAATCGTCAATTGCCCTGAGTCGTCGACGACGTTGACGATAAAGGCGTCGGTGGACAGGCTTCCCGTATTGCCGGTGGAGATGTTGTCCAGCAGTTGCCCCAGCAACCTCGATTGCAATTGACTGGTGAACCGCTCCAGGGCCGATGTCCCGGCCGCGGTGGTGCGGCTCTTCAAATCCGGATCGTCGAAATCGTTTTGCGCCTGGGCGTTGTTGAGCAGCCAGGTGCCGTTCAACGGGTTGCCGCCAAACGACGGGTTGATCGGCGTGTACACCAGTTCGGTGGCCTGGACCAACCCACAACTTCCCAGCCCGAGCAACCAGAGCCCGAGGTGCCGCGAGACAGTGTTCGTTTTCATAGTTCGTCCCTCTCAAGGTCCGTGGTGTCCTGCAACAAGGCTTCCAGCTTGCGCTGGACAACCTGCCCGCGTACCCAGTCGGCGGCGGCATAGGCGTCGTCCTTGAGGTCCACGGTGTTCGGCGGCAGGAAGCGCCGATAAACCAAACGCTGTTGATATTCCACGGTCACCAGGCTGCCCCAGCGAGCCGAAGGCCGTTCGCGTACCACCAGGTTGAAATCCATCGGGCTGGTGGCGCGCAGGCGTTCACTGAACGCGTAGTAAAAGTCGTGGCCGATGTGCGAGATCGTGTCGTCGACGATGAAACCGAGCATTTCGTCCTCCTCGCCGGCCGAAGCGACAGCGCTGCTCAGCAGCAGGATCAAGGCCAGGCACAAGCGCTTCATGGCTGCAACGCCTGAGGGGCTTTGCTCTGGCCTTTGGCCGGCCCCGAGGTGCCATCGAGGAAGGCCTTCTCGGCCACGAACTGCCAGTCCTTGTAGCTGGCCATGCCGTTGAAGTCCGACCACTGGCTGGGGAAATTCGCCTGTTTCAGCGGTTTTTCCGTGGAGGCGCTGCTGAGGCCGGTGATGCGCCCGTCGAAGCCGCGCATCAGGGCCCACTCGCCGCCGCCGATCGGGTCCGGATACAGCTGACGCAGATGGTGTTTCGGGTTGGGAAAGCGCTCGTCCTGCAGCAGGTCGGCGAGTTCTTTGGGGTACTGGGCCACACCGGGCGAACTGCGGTAATAGCTGCGCAAGGCCTGGGCGTACTGCGTGCCGACCCACAGCAACTGGCGTTCACGGTCGCGGCGCGAGGCGGTGGCCCACATCTCGCCGGCACTGGCCAGGCCCATGCCCATCACCATGATCAGCAGCAGCACACCCAGGTAGGTGAAACCGCCCTGAGCAGCAGGCTTACCACTCGGAATAGAGGCTGCCATCACGCGCCCTCCCGGTGGCTCCGCTCTTGATGTCGGCCACACCGCCCTGTACGCCATCGGGCGGCGCGACCAGGACCCAGGCGTCCTTGCGTTCGGCAATCGGGTCCATAGGCTGGTTGCGCAAGTAGCGCTGCTCGACCATTTGCTCGATGGAATCGGGATAACGCCCGGTGTCGCCGTAGTAGTGATCGAGGGCTTCGCGCATGGCCGAGAGGCTCTGGCGCAAGGTGGTCTCTTTCGACGCTTCGAGGCTGTTGAAATAACGCGGCAAGGCAATGGTCATCAGGGTCGCGATGATTGCCATGACCACCATCAACTCCAACAGGGTAAAACCCTTTTCCCGACGCATAGATTCACCACTCCCGGTAGGCGATGCCGTTGAGACCCTTGCCCCGGGCCCTGGAGTAAACGTCGTAGACGTCTACACCCTCCCGCGGGTTTTGAGCCGTGCTGTCATAGGCGCGCAAACCCCAGCCACCGTCGTCGTCACGCTTGCTCGGAGCCAACGGATCGTGGGGCACCCGCCGCAGGAAATAGAACTTCGCCCCCTTGGCGCTGCGCACGTCACGCACGCCCTCCACCAGCACTTTCAGGTTCGGCGGATAGCCGCTGCTGTCGAGGGATTTTTCGATGTACCCGGCGTCGAACGCCCGTTTGTAGGCGTCGATGGCATCGCGGATCTGGTACAGCGCGGTGCGCAGTTCCTGCTCTTTGCCCCGGCGCACCACGGTCTCGGTCAGCGGCGCGGCCAGGCCGGCCAGAAGGCCGACCAGGGCGAGCGTCACCACGACTTCGATCAGGGTAAAACCGCGTTGCGAGGCGTTCATGATCAAGGCTTCCCGACGGTTACGGTGGTCGCGATCGGTGCGTCCATGGTCCCGGACTGAACCGACGACGTGCTCATCGAACGGTCCGGTGCCTGGATGTGCATGCTGGTTTCGGTGCCGGTGCTGAACTCCATGTCCGACGGGCTCTGGTACGGCAGGTTGCGCACGATCCGCGGGGTGATCGACAGCACCAGCTCGGATTTGCTGATGTCGTCCTTGTTGCTGCCGAACAGGCGGCCCAGGCCCGGGATGTCGCCAAGACCGGGGATCTTGTTGCCGGTGCTGCCATGGTCGTTACGCACCAGGCCGGCAAGGATCTGGGTTTCGCCGTCATGCAGACGCAGCGTGGTCTGGGCGTTGCGGGTATCGACCTGGACCGGGATGGTGCCCTGGCGCGTCGGCTCCAGCGGCGTGGCGTTGCTGACTTCCAGGGCGACCTTGATCGCCACCTCGTTGTTCAGGTGCACGGTCGGCTGAACTTCCAGCTTCAAACCGACGTCGAGGTACGTCACGCTTTCGGTGATCACCGGTCCCTGGGTCGAAGGCACCGAGGTGGCGCTGATGATCGGCACTCGCTGACCGATGTGAATGCGCGCCTGCTCACGGTTGCTCACGCGGATCACCGGGCTGGCCAGGGTATTGATGTCCTTGTCCTGGGCGTTGATCTTGGCCTGTGGCGACGGATTGATGGTGATCCGGCTGGAGTCGATGCCCTTGAGCTGATCGAGAATGGTCACGGGCGAGCCGTCGCCGTTGACCACGCCAAAGGTGTTGGGCCATTGCAGGCCGAGGTCGAGGATGCGCTGGCGGGCGACTTCCATCACTTCCACTTCCAGCACCACCTCGGGGTTGGACTGATCCTGGGATTGCAGGAGTTTTTCCGCCATGCGGATGGCGTCCCCGGTGTCGCGCATGGTCAGGGTATTGAGGCGCTCATCGACGAACACGTCGCGGGTCTTGAGCATGGTCTTGACCATGTTCAGCGCCGTGTTGGCATCGATGCTGGTCAGGTAGAAGGTGCGCATCACCAACTCCTGGTAATCCTTGAGCTTCTGCGGCGAATCCGGGTAGATCAGCAGGGTGTTCTCGTTCACCACTTTCTGATGCAGCTGGTTCTGTTGCAGCAGCAGTTCCACGGCGTCTTCGATGCGCACGTCACGCACGAAGATCGTGGCTTTCATGTCCGGGCGCAGGTCCTTGTCGAAGATGAAGTTCAATCCGGCGACCTGGGACAGCACCTCGAAAATGGTCTTGAGGTTGGCATCGCGAAATTCCAGGGTCACCGGCCGGTCCAGGCGGGTCCGCAGTTGCGGATAAGGCACCACGTTGCGGCTCTGCACCAGGCGGATATTGCCTTGCAGTTCCAGGGCGCCTTCGTTGTTCGGGTCCAGTTCGAGGATCTGTTTGACCTGGCGTTCGGCACCATAGATGTCGCCGCGACGCAGGTCGCCACGGGCCAGTTCGAGTTTTTCATCGAGGCTGCGCATGTGCTCCAGCTGACGCAGCGCGTCCTGCGCCCGACGGTTGTTCGGCTCGATGGTCAACACCCGGCCGTACGCCATGCGAGCCGAGGCGAAATCACGCTGGGTGCGATCCATATCGCCCTGGGTCAGCAGCGCCGTCACCGCCCGGGCGCGACCGTGATTGAGCGCCAGGTGCAGCTCGGTATCACGAGGGTTTTCCCGCAAGCCCTCCTCGATCCTCGCAAGACCGGCTTCGTACTGGCCCGACTCCATCAGTTGGGTCGCCTCTTCCCTGGCAATCTGTGCCGAGCTGCACGCCGCCAGACCTGCACAGAGACAAAAGCTCATCAGCAAACGGGATTTGTTCATTGCGCGCTCCCCACAGACAGCGTCTGGGACAAATGCAGAGGCAGATAGACCAGGCTCAGTTCCCTGTCGGAAATCCCCTCGATCTTCCATGTTTCGTCGATCACATCCCCTTTGCGTACGACGTATATTTTTTCGCCGTTCTGCAAGAACACTTGCAGGTCGCTGCGATCATCCAGCCGACCAATGAACTGGAAAGGCAAAGCCGGTGCAGTGGGGGCCTGGACCACCGGGGCGACGTTGACCGCTGTTTCAGTGACGCTGGCGAGTGTCGGCGCCGGTTTCCAGCTGCGGGCGGCGAACAGATCGCCGGCCGGGCTCAGGTCCTTGATGGCGCTCGATACGCCAGCGGCCTGGGTGGCTGACGACGCGCCACGGGCTTTGCCTCTGGCGGGCGTGGTCACGGCGGCCACGTCTGCCCCGGTGTCGTCGGCCGATTTGAAGTAATCGGGCAACCAGGCCAGCGCCGCCGCCACGGACAAGAACGCTACCCAGCCCACTGCGCGTTTGTTGTTCATCATGACCTCGACAGGTAAAGGGTCATGCGGATCCGCCCGGTCAGGTCGGTGTCGGCGATTTTCTTGCGCTGGAACTCCACGTCCTCCAGCACCACCGCCGGCAACTGGCCGAGCAAGGCGTGCAGGAAGCGCCGCAGTTGCGGGTAGCTGCCCCGCACCGGCAGCAGGATCTGATAGCGCGCCAGGTGGGTTTTCGGATCGATGCCCAGGGAATACTCACCCCGGGCCAGGGTGATGTGTTCCTGGGCGGCCAGCGCGTAGATCTTGTCGATGGCCACCGTGGCCTGGGGCTGGGTCGGCAACTTGCTGCGGAAATCATCCAGTTGCCGTTGCGGCACCACCGGCGCGGCCACCGTGCCGTCCTCGACCCTGGCCAGGTATTCGCTGGCTTCGCGGGTCTGCTGGCTGAGCTGCTGCACGGACTGCCAGTCCGGCAACAGCCCGGCCAGGCCATAGGTCAGCGCCAGCACCACCATCGCCAGCCCTGCCAGACCCGGCACGCCGAGGCTTTGCAGGTACTCATGGACGATCAATCTAGGGATTTGCATCGCCAATCTCCCAGGTAGCCGACAAGTTGAATTGCACCGGGTGTTCCGGCACGTTGGCGACGATTTCGTGGCTGAGCAGCGACACGTCGGACAGCTCGTCGCTGGCTTCGAGGCGGCGGTGAAAGTCGAGCATGGCGTCCAGATCCCGCGCCTCGGCGCTGATCCGCACCTGGCCCTTGCGGGCATCCGGGGTCAGGGTCAGCAAGGCAATGTTGTCCCGGGGCATGGCTTCTAGGGTGGCGAACAACTGCTCCCAGGGGCGGCGCAATTGCTGGGACACCTTGCGCATCTCGGCCAGGTTCTGCGCCTGTTCGCGGGTTTCCGCCGGGGTCAGGCTGACCTTGCTGCCCGTGTCGCCAGTGAGCACGCGCTGGGCGGTCTGCAGGTGACCTTGCTGTTGTTCGGCCTCCTCGCTGAGGTGTTGCTGGATCACGATGCAGGTCAGCACCAGCACCACACCACCGGCCAGCAGGCTCCAGCCCAGCGCGCTCGCGCGGCGACGCGGTTGAAAGTCGAGCATCAGGGCGCGCATGTCAGGCCACCGCCCGAGACATGACGTACAGGCAATCGTGTACGGCTGTCCGGTCCTCTTCAAGGGTGCGCAGGTGCACACCGGGAACGTCGGGGTGTGAGTCGATACGGGCCGGCGCATGCAGGTAAACGCTCAGGGGCCGTTCACTGGTGGAGGCCTGCAACTGGCTTTCGCGACCGATCAGGGCAGTCAGCGCGGCATCGCTGTCACTGCTGCCCACCGAGCGCACCGCCGCCCAGCGCCCTTCGCGCGCCAGCAGCAACACGCTGCGCACCGGCTCGGCGACCACGAACAGGAAGTCCCCGGCGTCGAAGCTCTTGTCGAAATGATTGAACGCGGCCATCAGGTACGGCTGCACCGACCTCAGTTTCAGGCCGCGACCGCTGACCAGCGTGCGCAGGCGTTCGAGCAAGTCCTGCGGCAGCGCGCTGGCGATGCGGTCGTAGCCGGCCGGTTCGGCCGAGAGCACCAGGCTCCAGGGTTGGCTCGGTACGCCGTAGAGGTCTTCGAAGCACAGTTGGGCAAACCCGCGCAGTTCTTCGGGGCTGCTGATCTGATCGCTCCAGGGCACCAGGCAGAACCGGCTGAAGTGCCCGGAGATCACCACGGTCAACTCCGCACCGGCGCGGGCATGCTCGCCCAGCAGCCGGTCGAGGGTTTCCAGGGCCACGGCCCAGGCATGAAACCCTTCATCGATGAAGCCGACACTGCCCAGCCAGCGGGTTTCACTGCCCTGGCGCTGGCCGAGGCCGACACCGCTGGCACCGAGGACGGCGATATAACGCTCACGAGATAAAAGTGACACGATTGATCTCCTCGAGAGTGGTCCGGCCGTGTTGCACCAGTTCCAGCGCCGACTCGCGCAGCAGGCGCAAGCCACGTTTGCAGGCGTGGGCCTTGATTTTCGAAATGGGTTGGCGCTCGACGATCATCTGCCGCAGTTCATCGTCCAGGTGCAGCAGCTCGGCAATCGCGCTACGACCGCGATAACCGGTGCCACGGCAATGGCCACAGCCCTTGCCGTGCACGAAGTGGTAGTGATCGACCTGCTGCGCATCGAGCCCCGAGGTTTGCAATTCCTCTTCAGTCGGGGTGTACGCCGTGCTGCAGCTGCCGCAGACCAGGCGAATCAAACGCTGGGCCAGCACCGCGTTGAGGGCGCTGACCAGGCTATAGGGGTCGATTTCCATCTGGGTGAAGCGACCGATCACGTCAAACACGTTGTTGGCGTGAATGGTGGTGAACACCAGGTGCCCGGTGAGTGCCGATTGCACGGCGATTTGCGCGGTGTCGGGGTCGCGGATTTCCCCGACCATGATCTTGTCCGGGTCGTGGCGCAGGATCGAGCGCAGGCCTCGGGCGAAGGTCAGGCCTTTCTTTTCGTTGACCGGGATTTGCAGCACGCCCGGCAGCTGATATTCCACCGGGTCTTCAATGGTGATGATCTTGTCCACGCCGTGGTTGATCTCGGTGATCATCGCGTACAGCGTGGTGGTCTTGCCGCTACCGGTGGGGCCGGTGACCAGCACCATGCCGTAGGGTTCGGCCGCCAGCCGGCGCAGTTGGCGCAGGGTTTCGTCTTCGAAGCCCAGGGCTTGCAATTGCACGCCGCAGACCTTGTCCGCCAGGTCCTGTTTGTCGAGCACCCGCAGCACGGCGTCCTCGCCGAAAATGCTCGGCATGATCGACACCCGAAAGTCGATCTGCCGCCCGCTGATACCGATCTTGAAGCGACCGTCCTGGGGCACGCGTTTTTCGCCGATGTCCAGTTCGGCCATGACCTTGACCCGGGAAATCACCTGTTCGGCGAACTCGTTGCCCTGGATCTTGCTGATGTTGTTCAACACCCCATCGATCCGGTACTTGATCACCAGCCCGCTGCCGGTGGTGCCCAGGTGGATGTCGCTGGCGTGCATTTTCAGCGCGTCGTACAGGGTCGAGTTGACCAGTTTGACCACCACGCTGGAGTCTTCGCTGATGCTGGTCAGGGACAGGCTTTGCAGGTTGTCGATTTCGCTGCCGGCGTCGGCCTGGGCGTTGAGCGATTCGACCGCGTGGAAGCTCTCTTCGTGGCGCGCCAGGTAAGCCTTGAGGTCGTCGGCATGCACCAGGTACAGCGGCGCGCCGTGCAGGCAATCATCGATCCAGGCCAGGCGAGCCGTGTCGAAGGGGTCGGCGAAGACACCGATGACCGCCTCGTTGTGACGCAGCAGGGTGAATTCGCGCTTGAGGCATTGGGCCAGGGTGACCCGGTCGAACACCGGGGTGGCTTGAAACAGGCTGTCGGTGTCGAGCACCGGATAATGCAGGGTCGCGCCGAGGCACTGGATGAAGGGCATGGGGGCCAGTTCGCAGAGCTCCCCGAGGGCGTCCAGTATCCGTTCACCGGAACTGGCGGCCAGCGCCCGCGCCTGGGCTAATTGCTCACTGGAAAAACGGCTGGGTAGAGACTCCGACGGCGACGGCTCGACAACAAGGGATAGACGGTCCATGGCTTGCTCTCCAACGCCCGGGGCTTTGAGCCCTGTCGGCGCGGCGAGCTGTTTCGGCGGGGACCGGAACCTCTTGTCGCGCCACTACTCCCCGGTGAGCAATTGTTCGTCGTCTGGCGCCTTGGCGGCCGCTGAACTTCGTCGGCGATCGGCCAGCACCCAACTACCGTCGTACAACTGCAGCGGGAAACTTTCGGTCCTGCTCTGGCGTCGTTCGACGAATCCTTCGGATTGGCTTGCACCTGCTTTGGGTTCGCGCTTCATCCCCAGAAGATCGCAGACTGCACGGGCCAATTCCGCCAAGGGAAAGGGTTTGAACAGGATATGGCTGACTCCCAGTTGCCGGGCCCGCTCGCAAACCTCTGCGGTGGGGTGCCCCGTGATCAGCACAAAATGACACTTCCTGTTCTGGCGGACGGCATCGAGCACCTCAAAACCTTCCATATCGGGCAAGCGGTAATCGAACACCATCACATCGGGTGAAAAGCGTTCGGCTTCGCCAATCGCCGTCTCACCGTTGTGCGCTATCCGGACTTCCAGCGCTTGCGCCTGCAGGTAACCCTGGAGGTTTTCCGCAAGGAGCTGTTCGTCGTCAACAACCAGTACTTTGTTTAACAAGGTGGACTCCTTGAAACCGCAGGGCCGAATACCGAACCTGGTGGAGTGCGCGCCTTCAACAGGTCTAACGCACACTTCATGCCAGGCTGAGCGCCGGTCGTTTTATCGCTTCATGTCCTTGAATTTAAAAACAATGCCTTTTCGTCCACTGACCGCTCCCCCCAAAAACGGGGGAAAGCGAACGGATTTACATTGAATCGATTCCCCACTTTTGGGGAAACGCTCAATCATCGTCAACCCGTTCGATCCGATTACCGGAACGCAATTGCGCCAGTGCCTGCAGACGAGCCTGAACCTGTTTCTGTCGGGCAAGGTACGCCCTAACCATGTCAAGTCCTTGCTCCTCTGTGACATCGGTTGCCTCCACTCGGTTCTCTAACAGGATCAAATGCCAGCCCACTGCCGTGCGCACCGGCTCGCTGACGGCTCCCGGCGCCAGGGCAAAGGCTGTCGCTTCGAACTCCGGCAGCATCCGCCCCCGAGGAAAGTAGCCCAGTTCGCCGCCTTCGCTGGCCGAGGCGTCTTCAGACCCCTCCCTGGCAACACTGGCAAAATCGGCACCTTGGGTGATTCGGGTGTGCATTGCTTGCAAGCGTAGTCTTGCTGCTTCAACAGTGGAAGCATCCGCCCCCTGAGGCACTTTGATCAGGATATGCCTGACCTGTATTTCCTCGGGCCGGTTCATCTCGGCGCGGTGTTCCTCGAAAAACGCCTGCACCTGCTGTTCGTCCGGCTCGCTGACACGGGTGAGGTCGGCGAACACTTGCTGAGCCGCCAGTTCACGCCGGGTGTATTCGGCGTAGCTGGCTTCATCGAAACCGGCGTCTTCCAGGCGCCGGGCGAACACCTCGGCACCGCCGAAGGCCTGGCGTGTCTGCTCGACCTGGCTTTGCACCGTGGCATCGCTGATCACCACCCCGCGCTTGAGTGCCTCCTGCCAGAGCAATTCCTTGTCGATCAGCGCGTCCAGCGCCGCCTTGCGCAACTGCTTGTACGCCTTGGGATTGCGGATATTGCCCACCGAGCGCCCCTGATCCTCCAGGTATTCGGCGAAATAACGCTCCAGGCGCAGCTGGGAAATTTCCTCGCCATTGACCCGCGCCACGGCCGGACCGTTGCTGCAGTAAGCCGCCGGCACACACAGCGCCCACAGAACCAGCAAAGTGTTGAGTTTCATGTTCGGCCTCCGGTCAGGGCATGGCGGCTATCGGTTTGTAGGGGGCAACCAGGTAGAAACGCTGGTCGGGCAGGTCCACCGTGACAATGTGCGCGCCACTGAGGCCCAGGCGGCGACCCGGTCCGAAACTGATCAGCGGGGTCAGTCCGGTATCGAAGTCATGCAGGCCTTCCAGGGCGCTAATCAGTTTTTCGCGGCTGGCGTCTCGCCCGGCCTGCTTCATCCCTTCGCTCAACAGCATCATCGAGCTGAACGCCCCCACCTGCAGGACCGCGTGCTCGCCGCCCAGTTTCTGCCGCTGGCGCAATTGGGTCAGGGCCAGGCGTCCGGCCAGCGTCCAGTCGCTGGGCACGAATGGATAGGCCAGGAACACCCGCCGGGAAAACTCACTGGGCACTTGCAGCAGATCCCCCGCCACCTGATTCGACGCGGCGAACAGGTAAGGCACTTGACCCGCCGTCTGCAGGCGTGCGGCGAGGTGACTGAAGCCGCCGCTGCTGCCCATGTAAAACACCGAGCGCGACCCCAGCGGCAACTCGTCCTGCGCCGATTGATAGGCTTGCAGGCGCACGGCTTGCCAGTCGTTGGCTTGCAGGTACTGGGCAAGTTTCTCCGCCGCCTGGCGCTGACCCGGCTCGTCCGGATAGGCGATCAGCGTCGGCCCCTGAAGCACCCGCAGACTGGTGGCGGCGTAACTGGCCAGGGCGATCATTTGTTCGCTCAGCCCCGGCAGCGGCTCGAAAATCTGCCGGCTGACCTGGGCCCTGCCCTGCAATGACAGCGGCCCGATCAGCGGTACGCCGGCCTGCTCCAGGCGCTGCGCCAGGTCCGACTCCAGTGCCGGGGCCAGCGGTGCAATCAGGGCGAACACCTGCTCTTTCTCGATCAATTGGTCCAACGCACGCTCGGCGCTGGCGCGGTCCGGGCCGGGGTCGAGAATGGTCAGGCGCAACTGCCGGCCATGAATGCCGCCAGCCTCATTGATGCGCGCCACGCAACCGTTGAGCACCGCCGCCACCGTGGCGCCCTCCTCGCTCAGCGCCCCCGTGCTCGGCAACAAGGTGCCCAGGTGCAGGCTGTCAGCGCTCAGGCCAGGGTCTCGGTCATCGGCCACGCGTTTGAGATAGGCCGTGAGGTTGCGCTGATCCTTGATCGACATCACGAACCTGGGCATCGCCGGATCGAGCTGATTGTTGCCGGGGTCGCGGCCCTCCTGGATGGCCCTGGCCAGGGTGTTTTCGGTATATGCCGGATAAGCGCGTCCGTTGACCTGCTGCTGGCCGTAGGTGCTGGTGAGCCGCGACCAGCTCAGGTCCGGCGGACGCACGCCGCCTTCGGGACGGCCGAGGCCATCGCTGCCATGGCAGTTGGCACACGGCAGGCGGGTGGCCGGCAGCAGCAGGCCGGCGGCCCCGACCCTGGCCATGATCGGCTCGCCACTGGCCGACACCCCCTCGCGGTACAGCCGTTTGCCGGCGCTTTCGCTGGGGGTCAGCGTCAACGCCTGGGCGCTCAGGCTGATGCCGGACACCATGAGCAGGCCAAGGATCAGGGCTTTTTTCATGGCCCGGACTCAGCGCCCGACCACGGGCATTGTCAGCAACTGCAAGCGCTGGGCAATGGCGGCGGCGGGTGCATCGGGCCGGATTTTGCTCCAGCGTTTATTGGCCACGTCGCCGACGATCAACTGCGTGGAGTGCTGCTCGGGGGTCGGCACGATCTGGCCGATGCGCCCCAGGACAAGGTCCATTTGCGCCTTGTCGCCGGTAAGGAAAAGCCAGTGGGGGCCATCGACGCCCTGCTTCAAGGTGTAAGCCTTGAGTACCGCCGGGGTGTCCCGCAGCGGATCACTGGTAAGGGAAATGAAGGTGATGCCCTCCGCCTGGTCGCCCAACACTTCGCGTACTTGCTTGAGCTTCTGGGTGATCAGCGGGCAGGCGTCAGTGCAGCTGGTGAAAATCACGTTGAGCAGCACCACCCGGTTCTGTAGCGCATCGCTGAAGAAGCGCAGGGTGTTGCCGTTCTGGTCCTGCAACGGCGTGTCGGTGAACCAGGTTTTCGCGTCGCGGGTGCCGCCCGCCGGTTGCGCCGCCGCGACAGCCGCGGGTGCCGGTTCTTGATGGCCTGCGTGGGCGAAGGCCAGCGCACTGAACAGGCACAGGCAGGCACTCAGGGCCATGCGCTCGAGGGTTCTCATGGCTGATCCTCCATGGCGACGGCCGTGTGCTTGGCGTGGGCATTGCGCTGACCACTGAGTTTCTCGACTTCACGGCTCAGCACCGTCGGGTCGGTGAACCCGTAATAACGCGTCCAGTGGCGGCTGTTGCCATCGCCGACCAGAATCAGCGGCGCATGGTTCTTGAAGTCGCCGCTGAAGGCGCCCAGGCCCTTGAGGGTTTCGTTGACCGACTGCGCGGGGCCGGTCAGCCAGCTCCAGCCCGGCCCATTCTGGAAGGTACGGGCATAGTCGTTCAGGCGCTTGGCGTCATCGCGCTGCGGGTCGATGCTGATCGACACCAGTTGCACTTCGCTGCCCACCCGTGCGCCCAGCTGTTTCTGGACCTTGCCCATGATCGAAGACACCACCGGGCAGACCGTGGTGCAGCTGGTGTAGATGAAGCTCATGACCACGATCTTGTTGCTGACCAGGTCTTTTTCCAGGCGGACGGTTTTGCCGTTCTGATCCACCAGCGCCACGTCGGCGAATTTGACCTGGGTGCTCTCCTGACTGGCGCTCTTGGCCTGCATGTCGTGACCGGCATGTTCATCGGCCGAGTGGGCCAGTGCCTGGCCGATGCCCGCGGCCAGAAGGCAGAGGGTCAGCAGGCCACGGTGTGCAAATCGGTTCATGTCGATGTCCTCTTCAATGAGTCTGGCCGGGGGTCACCCGAACACTGGCAAAGGTCTGGTCGCCGAAATTCGCCCCCAGTGACGCCGCACGCACGTGCAGGTACCAGGCGCCTTGTTGATTGAGGTCGACCGGGGCTTCATACACACCGTTGCCGACGTCCAGGGCCGCGACTTCCCGAGGCCGCGAAGTCGGCGCCAGGAAGTAGCGCACCAAAACGTCCTTGACCCCACTGCGCTCGGTTTTCTGCTTGCCCTGAACGATGCGGAAACGCACGACATAAGGGTTGCCCAACGTGGCGGTAGAGGTGTCGAGCAGGAACTCCACACTGGGCACGCCGACGAGAGGCTCGAGGCTTTTGTTGGCCTCGACCACGGTGGTGAAGCAATGGATGATGTTCGGCTGATTGAGCAGGAACGCGACGTCGAAACGTCCGGCCGGCGGCAGCTTGATCCGCGCGCTGTACAGCCCCGGCTCGATTTCGCGCAGGCTGCGGTCGATCACCAGCGCCGCCCGCGCCACTTGCCCGCGATTGGGGTAACCGGACATCGGGGCGTTCATGCCTTCGGCGTAGAAGTAGGTGGTGTTGTCCACCGGGTTGACCACAAACACCGCGTTGTCGTCCCGCGACACCGCCAGGCTCGAGGCCAATGGCAGGTCCCCGGCCAGGCGCGGTGCCTGGGGCCCGGCTTCGAAGCCCTGGCTGATCGGCGTGCGGCCTTCGCCGAGTGATGCCAGGTTGATCATCGTCACCTTGGGCGAGGCCAGGCCGCGGATATAGGCGTAGGCCTTGGTGAACACCACCTGATAGGGCTCGGCGGACACGTCCAGCTCATGGATCAGCGAGTCGGTGGCGGCGTCGATCACCGAGGCCTGGTTCTCCAGGGTATTGAGAACGATGCCGAAACGCCCGTCGGCGCTGAACCCCATCGGGCCGAGGCCCTGCTTGACCTTGATCACCCGTCGCACCGACTGGCTCGCCGCGTCCACCACCGTGACCGTGCCGTCCTTGCCATCGGCCACATAGGCCGCGCCGGACAACGGCGAGTACACCACCGACAACGGGTGCGAGCCGGTCTTGAGTTGTTTGATCAGGGTCAGGCTGGCGATGTCGATGATGCTCAGGGTGCCGTCATCGCGATTGGTGACGAAGGCGAAACGGCTGTCCTTGCTGAAGGCGATTTCGTGATGGCCGCCCCCCGTCGCCAGGTGTTTGAGGGCTTTCAGGCTGTGGGTGTCGATCACTGTGACCCCGGACTGCTCCGCTGCCTGTGCGTTGTTGCCGACCCACAGCAAGCGTTCGTCCGGTTGCAGCGCCACACGAACCGGGTGGCTGCCGGCCGCCACCGAATCCAAAAGTTTGAATTGTTCGCTGTCGATCACCGCGACTTCACCCGCCGTCGGCATCGACACGAATACCCGCTTGTTATCCCTGGGGGTGACCCAGTCCATCGGCGGTTGCTTGATGTCGATCCGCGCCAGGGTGCTGGTAATACCGCCCACCGACACCGACGGGTCGACCACCGAGACACTGGCATCGCGGTTCATCACCATGAGGAAGTAGCTGTTGAGATCGAGCAAGGGACGCGCGCCGATGCTCGACTTGAGGAACACCCCGACCCGCGCCTTGCAGCTCTGTTCGCGGCCCTGGGCCTGGTCGGCGGCAACGGTTTCCGGGTCCAGCCAGGCGCCGGGGGCAACGCCTGCCAAGGGTTGGCCGGAGGCCTTGTCGGTGATGCGGAACTGCACGTCGGCGAACTCCCCTTCGCGCAGTACGCCGTCCGCGGCCAGCGGAATGACCTCGAGCGCCACCGATATGCCGTCACGCTCCAGCGTGTGGCCGCTCCAGGTATCGGGCAACGCAACGTCGCTGAGCAAGGTCGGGGGTGACGTGCGCCATACCCCGAGGCAGATCAGCCCCACGCCGACAATCAACACACCGATGGCGATTTTGATGGTCCTGTTCATGCCAACACTCCCCTTCAGATCTGTGTCTGCCTATCCAGCAGCGATGCCTGCTTCTGTGGCGAGGGAGCTTGCTCCCGCTTGAGTGCGCAGCACTCACAAAATCTGCATTGACAGTATGATTTTTGGGGCCGCTGCGCGGCCCAGCGGGAGCAAGCTCCCTCGCCACAGACAATCAATCGCGCTCTCTCCTGCCGATTCCTCTCGCCTACGGCGCCGGCGCCGGCTCCGGTTCGTTGGTCACCCGCAGCAATCCCCACAGCCCGGCGGTGTTGCCGTAGGCGCCGTAATCGCGGAACAGGTAATCACCCGGTATCGCGTTGCTGCCCCCGGCACTGGGGTGCATGAAGCTGAAGTGCGCCGCCGGCAGGATGCTTTCGTGGGCACCGATGTACATCGACATCGGGTTGTAGCCAAACCGTACCGACCCTACGCCAGGCGTCCACATCGGGTAGCCACCGGTGTCGCTCTTCTCGGACTGGAACGGGTTGACCGACCAGACATGACCGTCGAGCTGGAAGGTGGTGCCACGACTGCCACCGGTCGGCATCAGGATGTGCGTGCGGAACGGCTGCCCCGGTTTGACGTACAGCACAGGCGTCTGCGGATCGCCGCCCACCAGCGCATTGCTGAAGGCCATGTGCGCGTTCGGTACATCGCCATAGCCATGCCCGTCGGCGTGGCCGAACGGAGCATCCGGGGCAAGACCGAAGCGGTACCACATCGGCTCTGTCCTGAAGTTGATGGCCATGCTCGAGTTGTCCTGCGGATCGGTCGGGACACCCGCCTCCGAGGCAATGCCCTCCACCGGACGACCATTGGCCCAGCGCATGTTCAAGGCCTTCTGCCAGACCATGGCAAAGTCGCGATAGGGGGTTTGCCCGGGGGCGGTGACGGTCGCATTGACCTTGCGTGTGTCTTCTGTCCAGGTGGCGCCGACCGGCAGGATACTCATCGCGCCGCCCAGTCCTTTTTGCGGCTGTTTGATCACGTCTGCCGGTGTGATGTTCAGCCCGCCGAATTCCACCGCCGTGGCGTTGATGTTGTCGACACTGCGGCCCAGTTGGGTGATCGGCTTGCCTTCACGCTCCAGGTGCCCGGCGTAGTACTGATAGGTACGGGTCGGGTACGGTCCGGTGTTGCCCACCCGTGGCGGCACGGTCTGGATCGGGTTGGTGCCGACGTTGGCGCCGTCGGATTTGGTGATGTCGTAAGCCAGCAATTGCGCGTGCAGGCCCACGGTGCTCGATGGCCGCAGCAGGTTATTGCTGAAGGTGGTCGAGCCCTCGCCGTTGTTGCGGTCACGCTTGACCATGCCCATCACGGTGGCCGTCTGGGGCAGGTCCGGCATCACGCTGGGCAGACGGTTCTCCAGGGTGATGTTGATGCAGTCACCCGCCGCTGCACGCAGCACCAGCGGTTCCACCGGCACGCCGGGTTTGAGTTTGCCAGTGACCGGATCAAGGTCGGTCTTGCGCACATAGAGGATCGCGGTCGGGTCATGCAACGGCCCGCTTTGCCCACCGACGGTGAAGGTCACACCGTCTTGAGGGTCGGTCACGGTGACTTGCGGAATGCTCACCGCCCGCGAGTTGAAGACCAGTGTGCCGCCGGCCGGATTCAGCGGCCCGCCGACATGCTGCCCAAGCCCCGCCGAGTCACCGATGGCCAGCCCCAACGGGTTGCCGAGGATGTCATTGGCCAGGGCCGCGACCACTTCATAGTTGCGTTGCGGGGTCGGCCGGGTACCGATGCCGTTGGGGTTGGCGCCGTACCGTGGGCAGGTGCCATCGAAGGCCACGGTGTTGCGCATGCCGGCCGGTTTCGGGTTGTTCGGCAGCGCGAACAAGTCGTTGCGCTGGGCGGTGTAGTTGCGCATCACACCCCAGATGCCGCTCCAGTAACCTTCAAGCGAGGCGTCCATCGAGTACAGGTAGTCACCGGTGGTGGCCGCCGAACTGGAGAGCATCGACACCGGCGCGATGAAGCCCATCTGCTCGGAAATCCCGATCATCTGCGACGCGCGCCAGCCGGAGTTGGAGCTGTTGCCGAAACCGGAACCGCTTTGCAGCCACTTCACGCCGTGCAGGGTGACGTTGTGCTCCTCTTCGTGACCGCCGGCATGCACCCGCAGCCGCACGTTGTCGCCGGTGTAGGTGCGCAGCATCGGGGTGAACGGGTCACCCGGTTCGGCGCCGCCCTTGTTGATGTGCGGCGGGAACAGCGTGGTGCCGCCGGTTGGACCGGTGGCCGCAGTGATCAGGTTCGGCGCCAGGTTCATCGCCGGGATCGCACGGTCGGTACGGCTTTGCATGGCATACGCCAGGTCGCCGCCCAGGCCATCGGCCTGCATGCCACGCTTGCCATCCGGGCCGACTTTGTTCGGGTCGTACACCCGCAGGGCCAGCGGTTCGTTGCGGTAATTGACCACGAACATGCCGGGGTCATCGACCGAGATCGCTTGCGGGCAAGGCCGGCTTGGGCAGCCCTGCATCAAGCCACCACGGGCTTCGACCACCTGCTCAAGCAGGGTTTCGGCTTCCTTGCGCACCGGCGGATTGATCGCGTAGCGGAAGCTGTCGGCGGTGGCCGGGAAGCTTTGCGCATCAGGAATGCCATTGGGACCGGCACCCACGTAGACACCCGCTTCATAGGCGTGCTGGAAGTCGCTGTATTCGAGGAAGAACTCCCGGAAGCTGTCGTTCTTGCCGTCACCGTCCAGGTCGCCGGTAGAGATCACCGCTTGCCACGACGTCGGCCCGCCGTCCTGCCGCGCGCCGCTGTACAACGGCTCGCCCGTTTCGGCGTGGAACCAGGTGGAACCGGCCGGTTCGGCCAGCACGGTGGCGTACAGGCCAATCTGTTGGTGCGTCGATGGGCCGAGGTGGTCGTGGGTGAAGATGGTGCCCAGGCCACGGTCGACGCCCTTGGTGTTCACCACCGGATCGACGAACCAGCGTTGCATCGCGGTGCGCGCCCCGACCCAGTCGGCCCGGCCGTATTGGCCGAAGAACGGGTGCGCCTTGGCTTTCGGGCACGCGGCCGTGCCGTCGCGCGGGTCGGTGCCTTCGCACTGGTTGAACTGGCGAATGGCGTGGATGCGTTCTTGCACGGCACCCGGAGAAAGGATGCCGTCTTCGTAGTTCCAGCCATTGGCCGAACCGTCGGCCGCTGTCAGGTCCCATTTCGGCAGGTGGATGTGCTGGCCGATCACGTCGGTCGGTGTGCGCACCTGATAGTCGTCCATTTCATAAACGGCCGGCACCAGGTTGGTTTGCTGGTACTGCACGCAATCGAAGGTGTTCATGCGCATCACCAGCGGCTCTGGCGGACGCTGCTTGGTGATCACCGGCCAGGCGTCTTCCCACAGCGCGAGAATGCGCGCCTGCGGGAAGTGGTAGCCGACCTTGTTGTACACCGCGTCGAACTGAATGTTCGCCGCCTTGTAGATGCGCGGACGGTCGGCGGTGAAGGTCGAGGCACCGCTGAACGACATGCCGTCGATCCGCTCGCCGCTGTTGAACTCGCCGCTGCCGGCGCTGCTGGTCAGGCGCTTGGCGCGGTCATCCATGCACGGTTCGTAGTACGGTGCGCCCGCCATCGGCAGCGCGCCGTTGGTGCGGAAGTTGCGCGCCACCACCTGGTTGCCCGGCAGCACGGCGAAGCTGGGGTGTTCTTTCTTGGCGTGGAACGCCATGGCTGCCTGTTCGACTTCGGTGCCTTCTTCCGGCAGGTACAGTGGCTTGGCGCGGGTCACTTCCTTGGAGAAATCCAGGGAGGTGGTCACGGTGTGCGCCTCGCCGCCGGAGGAGAAACCGTCCAGCGAGTGACGCCCCAGGCCACCATCCCAGCCACCGGACTGAGCCGGGTCGAGGTTGGCCCACAAGGCATTGCCACTCGACTTCAAGGCCTGGGCCTTGGCGGCGTCGAGCATGTCCAGCGGTGGGGTTGGCGGGCGTTGGCCGACCGAACTTTCCATGCCGCCGATCCAGAAGGGATAGCCGGGGTTTTTCAGGCTGCCGTCGGCGTTGCGGTTGGCTTCGCTGCGATCCACCAGCGCCAGCGAGCCAATCGCCTGGGCACCGCCATTGCCACCATGATGCCCGCTGTCATCGTCGCCTGCTTCATCGTCGTCATTGGCGGCCACAAGGGTCTCGCTGATTTTCGGCACGACCGCGACTTTGCCGGGCATCGGCGCCATGGCTTTGCCAGGCAACGGCACCACCGCCGGAATCGGCGTGCCGGCCACAATCTCACCGTCGGGCAAGGCCCGTGCGCCCGCCGCCGGTTTACCGCTGCGCAGGGCATAGGGTTCGCTGTGGAAACCGTCGGCGCCCTGTTGCGAGACTTCGAGTCGGGTGCCCTCTTCAAAGACGTCATGGACCCGCCACATGCTCCACATGCCTTGGGCAAAGTGCGGGTAGAAGTGGCAGTGATAGATCGCATCGCCCGCTACCCGGTTACGGTTGCCCGAACCGCCGTTGGCGATTTCATAGGTGTAGCCGGCGCCCGGCCCGATACCCTGGGCGTCCACATAGTCGGAGTTGTCGTCGTTGGGGTTGAACAGCCACTGATGCCCGTGCAGGTGGAAAATGTGCTGCTCATGGCCGTTGTGGGTATTGCGGAATTTGACGAAGTCGCCGATGTAGCTGTGGTTGACGTTGGACGGCTCGGACGGATACAGCGCCATGGTCGCCTTGACCCCGACCTGATCGGCCCTGGGCACTTCACCGGGACGGATGTTTTCCAGCCCGGCGTTGGCCGGGACGTCCACCAGCATCGCCACGTCGCCGACGGTGTGAGAGCTGAGGAAGAATTCTTCGTAGGCGCAGGACAGGCAATCGTGCATCGGCCCCACGCCCAGGCGGTTGGCCACGACCTCGGCGCCCATGCCGCCGGAACCGTAGTTGATCATGAAGCCATCGCGGGTCGGCTCCAGCACGTGGGCCATGACCGGGTCCGCCCAGTAACCCGGAAACGCCTGGGTCGCGGCGGTTTCATCCTGGAACTGCGAAGCGAAGTCGCGGAAAGGCTCCAGACGATTGGGCAGCGCCGGGTTGCGTTTGCCCACCGATTCCAGCGGATAGGTCGAGGGCGGGAAGCTGCCGTCGGCGTTACTGCCCATCACGATGGCGTCGCTCTCGCTGGAGATGATTTCGTTGCCGTCGACCATGTTGATGATCGGTGTGCCTGCCTTGCCTTCCCGTATCCAGGGCTCGCGCTGCGGGTAGCGCGCCTGGTAATCGACAATCGGCTGGCCGGCCGGGGTGCGCCCGGTGGTGGCCAGGCGCATCTCTTCTTCGGTCACGGTGTTGCGGTAGGTGCGACCGCCCTTGGGCACCACCACCACTTCGCCGAACAGCCCGTTGGCGACGTTGCCGGCCGCCCCTTCGCCACCGAAGGTCGCGCCCCGGCTGCTGGCGGCGAATGCGCCTTCACGCTCGGCGTACAAGGTGTAGCTGCGGGTGGCACCGGGCGGGATCAAGGTGTTGGCATTGCGTCCGGTGAACGACGCGATGTCGTCGATGGTGTTGACCGCTTGCATGCCGTTGACCTGGAAACCGACATGGCGGTCAGTGACCTGTTCATCGACCTTGAAGGCATTTTCGTTGCCGACTTCGACTTCGCCCTCCACGCCGCCATTTTCGTGGGAACCGGGGTTGGCCTGATAGGCCAGGAGGTTCTGCAGATTGATGGTCAGGCAATCACCGGCGGCGACCCGCAGTACCAGCGGACGCGGACGCTTGTCGGGACGCAGCGACACCTTGCCCGGCACTGCGGCGCCGCCCTGAGCCAGGGAAATCTCATGGTCATCGACCACGTCGCGACGCAACGCGAACATCATGCCGTTGACGTTTTGCGCACCGAGGCGGTTGAACATCAGTGGCTGGTCCAGCGCCACGACGTTGGCCACCAGGTTGCGCTCACAGCGCACTGCCGCTTCGGCCAGTTCGACGCCGAACATCGAGGCCGCCAGCAGCAACAAATGGAATACGGATGGTGCGTGGAAAATGCCGGTCATGATCACGGGCCTCGCTGTGGATGCTCACAGGGAATAATTCTCGACAACTGCGTTGAGCAATCCGCATGCCATAAAAATTCTGTTTATTTTTCAGCCAGTTACGATTTTCAGTTGATAGCTCGGGGGATAATTCCCCACTTATTCCCCACTTTTTCGCCGGGGCCACCCTGCCCCAATGTTGGGGAAAACCACCCCACGGCTTTCGCTCACAGTGGGGCATCCGCCGACAAGCCCTGCAGACGCCGGTACTGGCGCAGCACGCTGGGCACATAACGCTGGGTTTCGGCAAACGGCGGGATCACGCCGCCTCGGCTGAGCACGGCTTGCGGCCCGGCGTTGTAAGCGGCCACGGCGAGGGCGATGTCGTTGTCGAACAGGGTCATCAACCGCTTGAGATAACGGGCACCGCCCTGGATGTTGGCCTTGGGGTCGTAGACGTCGGTCACGCCCATCTCGCGGGCCGTGTCTGGCATCAACTGCATCAGGCCACCGGCCCCCTTGGCTGACACCGCACTGGGGTTGTAGGCCGACTCGGTCTTGATCACCGCGTGCAACAGCGCCGCCGGCAATTGGTTGGCCGTGGCCGCCGCCGACACCAGCTCGGCGTAGGGTTGCGCGGCGATCATCTGCGGCTGTTGATCGAGGCTGACCACCGCCGCGGCAGGCTCATGGATGACCCGTTCATAGTGCCGACCGGGACGGTGGACGTTGGACAGGACGAAGTTGCCCTTGGCATCCGTGGACACGAACACATCAGCTTGAGCGACGCCCGCCAGCAGCAGGCAGCCGAGCATTCCCGTGGTGAGAGTTTTCATGGTTCCACCTCCCCTGCCCGGCCCCGAAAATTGGGGGTTATGCCCCAATGGCCAGTCGTGAATCAGGCATACGCAAGCACTGTGCCGAAAGCGCAGAAGCCCGTGGCACGCGGGGTACAGGAGGATGCCAAGGCCTTCGCCGGCCCTTTGCATGGCAATTGCATAAGGCGTTGTTGCGACCCTTCTGCCGACTGTGTGAGGTCATCATGAATCAGCGTCTGTGTTTCGCCCCGCGTACCCAACGCGGCTTCACCCTGCTCGAATTGTTGGTGGTGCTGGTGGTGCTCGGGTTGTTGGCCGGCATCGTCGCGCCGAAATACTTTGCGCAACTGGGCCGTTCCGAAGTGAAAGTGGCCAAGGCGCAAATAGAAGGACTGGGCAAGGCCCTGGACCTGTATCGCCTCGAAGTCGGCCATTACCCATCGACCGAACAGGGCTTGCAGGCGTTGGTCACCGCGCCCAGTGATGAACCCCACTGGACCGGTCCTTACTTGCAGAAAAAGCTGCCGCAGGACCCGTGGGGCCGTAACTACACCTACCGCTACCCTGGCGAAAACGGCGAGTACGACCTGCTGTCCCTGGGCAAGGACGGGCAACCCGGCGGCGAAGGCGAGAACGCTGAAATCACCAGTTGGCAGTGACGGAAATGGCCACCATGCGATTTCATCTCAAAGCCGTCGGCAAGGCCGGCGTGGTTTCCATGACCGTCGAGGCGCCGGGTCACAGCGAGGCGCGGCGCATCGCCGAAGACCAGGGCCTGCGGGTGGTCAGCCTGCACGCCGAACGTCATTGGCGGGCGCTGCGTTTGAAGCAGCGCGAGACGTTCAACCTGGTGTTGTTCAGCCAGGAGCTGACCACCTTGCTCAATGCCGGCCTGCCATTGATCGATGCCCTGGAAAGCCTGGCGGAAAAAGAAACCGCGCCCCAGGCCCGCAAGACCCTGAGCGAGCTGGTGCGCCTGCTCTATGAAGGCAAATCGTTTTCCCAGGCCTTGGCCCAGTTGTCGGCGGTGTTCCCGCCGCTGTACGTGGCCCTGGTGCAGTCCAGCGAGAAGACCGGTGCCGTGGGCGAAGCCCTGGGCCGCTATGTCAGCTATCGCCAACGCATGGACGAGGTTCGCCAGAAGATCATCAGTGCGTCGATCTACCCCATGCTGTTGCTGGTGGTGGGCGGTGGCGTGGTGCTGTTTCTGATGGGCTATGTGGTGCCGCGCTTCAGCCTCGTGTTCGAGGGGCTGGGGTCGAACCTGCCGTGGCTGTCACAGATCCTGATGAGCAGCGGCCTGTTCCTGCACGCCCACCAGGGCGAGTTCTTCGCTGCCTTGCTGGCCATCATCGTCACCCTGGTGCTGCTCAAGCGCCAACCGGCCTTTCGTCGGGGCGTGGACCGCTTGATCGAAAAACTCCCGGCAGTACACCAGCGCATTTTCATGTACGAACTGGCGCGCTTCTACCGCTCCCTGGGGATCCTCTTGCAAGGCGGCATTCCCCTGGTCACCGCCATGGGCATGGTCCGGGGCCTGCTCACCGTGGCCTCGCGCACACGGCTGGACCAGGCCTGCGAACGGGTACGCGAGGGGCAATCGCTGTCGACGGCACTGGAGCTCAATCAACTGGTGACCCCGGTGTCCCTGCGCCTGCTGCGTGCCGGTGAACAGTCCGGCAACCTCGGGCAGATGATGGAGCGCAGCGCCGACTTCTACGACGAAGAAATCAGCCGCTGGATCGAATGGTTCGTGCGCTTGTTCGAACCCTTGCTGATGACCTTCATCGGCCTGTTGATCGGGGTGATCGTGATCCTGATGTACATCCCCATTTTCGAGCTGGCCTCCAGCATTCATTGAGCCCTGGCAGCGGGACTGGCAGCGCGATGAGCCCTGTATCGACGCTGCAAATGAATAAAGCCGGACGTTGAGGTGTTTATCGACGGTTCCTGCTGAATAAAGCAATGCGTTGCATTGTTTATCAACGTTCCACCTGAAGAAGACGGAGATCGATATGCACATGAACAAGCTCATGCTGGCGGTTGCTATTGGCGCAGTTCTGTCGGCGTCTACCGTACTGATTCCGGACAACCTGTCCGGGGTTTCGAGTGCTCACGCAAAAGAAGGGGGCAGTGGTGGAGGGGGTGGCGGCCATGGTGGTGGTGGCGGCGGTAGTGGCGGCGGCGGCGGCGGTGGCGGTGGCGGTGGCGGTGGCGGTGGCGGTGGCGGCCATGGTGGTGGCGGCGGTAGTGGCGGTGGTGGAAATGGCGGAGGTGGCGGAGGTGGCCACGGTGGAAGTGGCAGCAACAGCGGCAGCGACCATGGCTCGGGCCACAGCGGCAGCACAGCGTCCTCCAACTCGGGACGCGACAGCACTCATGCAGAACCGGGTGATGACCACGGGGTTCATCGTAGCGGCGAGTTAGGCGACGACCACGGGGTTCATCGTAGCGGCGAGATAGGCGACGACCACGGGGTCCATCGCGCTGGCGAAATCGGGGATGATCACGGCGTTCACGCCAATGGTGAAGTGGGTGACGATCGCGGCGTGCATGTGGGTGGCGAAGCAGGCGATGACAAACGGACCTGACATTTACTCATCAACACAGGATCTGTATGAGCGGGCTTGTCGGGGCGCCGCATCGCAGCGAAAGCGGTGGGTCAGGCACCATCGATGCTGGATGTGCCGGCCCCATCGCGGGCAAGCCACGCTCCCACAGTTTTAGGGGCGGTCACACATTTGGTGTATGCCCCAAATCCCCTGCGGGAGCTGGCTTGCCGGGGCGCCGCATCGCAGCGAACGCGGGGTGTCAGGCGCCCTCCCTGTTGAAGGGGCTGTCCCCATTACTCTGATCCAGCCGCTCGCGCAAAAACTCGATCAACGCCTGCACCGGTCGCGATGACTGGCGGTGTTGCGGGTAGACCGCCGACAGCGTCAGCGGCTCGGGTCGAAACTCATCCAGCACCGGCACCAGCCGCCCGTCCTTCAATGCCGAACCGACAATGAACGTCGGCAGGTACGTAATGCCCATTCCCGCAATCGCTGCGTCCTTGAGCAACTCGCCGTTGTTGACCCGCATGCGCCCGGTGACGTTGACGGCCAGCGGCTTGCCCTGCCCTGCGAAACGCCATTGCACCTGGCGGCCGTGGCCGTAAGGCAGGCAGTCATGGTTGTGCAGGTCTTCGGGTTTGAGTGGCGTGCCGCGCTCGCTCAGGTAGGCCGGGCTGGCGCAATACACGCGCTGGATGGAAGCGATGCGCCGCGCGATCAGCGTCGAGTCTTCAAGAATGCCGATGCGCAGCGCCAGGTCGTAGCCTTCGCCCAGCAAGTCCACCGGCCGGTCGCTCAAATCCACTTCCACCGTGACCTCGCGATAGCGCTGCAAAAAAACCGGCAACAAGCACCCCAGATGGGCCAGGGCAAAGGACAGCGGCGCGCTGACGCGAAGGGTGCCGCGCGGTTCGGTGGTCTGGCCGGCGATGCCCTGCTCCACTTGCTCGACCTCGCCCAGCAAGCGCAGGGCCGACTCGTAATAACTCTGCCCCAGGGGCGTGACGTCCAGTCGCCGGGTCGAACGATTGAGCAATCGCACGCCGAGGCGCTCTTCAAGTTGCATCAAGCGCCGACTGACAAATTGCTTGGAGAGTCCCAGTTGATCGGCAGCGGCCGTAAAGCTGCCGGAGTCCATCACCTGGCAAAAAATACGCATATCTTCGAAGGGGTTCATTGTCACGTCCCGGTTGACAGTTAAACACTTTATAGCGGCTTTTTCCCGTTTCGGCACCCTATTAATCTGTGCTCACGGTGTTGCCGAGGCCTGAATCACCCGGCCATCCGCAACCTGAAACCAGGTACATAACGTCCAAGCACTTAAAAGGATTTGCCATGAACATCGTCAAGAAAACCCTGACCGCCTCCCTCCTCGCCCTGTCCATCGGCAATGCATTCGCCGCGGGCAGCCCCGGTGTCGAACACAACACCCAGGCCTTCCTCGAAGCCCTTGCTGCCGGTGGTGGCAAACCGCTGGAGCAACTGAGCCCGAAAGACGCCCGTGCGGTGCTGACCGGCGCCCAGGCCTCGGTGAAAGTGGACCTGTCCGGTGTCGAGGTGAGCGACCGGGCGATCAAGGTCGATGGCCAGACCCTCAACCTCAAAGTCGTGCGTCCGGCCAATATAAAAGGTGAGTTGCCCGTGTTCATGTTCTTCCACGGTGGCGGTTGGGTATTGGGCGACTTCCCGACACACCAGCGGCTGATTCGCGATCTGGTGGTGGGTTCCGGTGCCGTTGCGGTGTATGTCGACTACACACCCTCGCCTGAAGCGCATTACCCGACCGCGATCAACCAGGCCTACGCCGCGACCCGTTGGGTGGCCGAGCACGGCAAGGAGATCGGCGTCGATGGCCAGCGCCTGGGCGTGGCCGGCAACAGCGTCGGCGGCAACATGGCCGCGGTCGTTGCCTTGATGGCCAAGGAACAGAAAACCCCGGCACTGCGCTTCCAGTTGTTGATGTGGCCGGTGACCAACGCGCAGTTCGACACGGGCTCCTACCAGCAATTTGCCGAGGGCCACTTCCTGACCAAGGGCATGATGCAGTGGTTCTGGGACAACTACACCTCCGACAAGGCCGAGCGTGCGCAGACCCACGCCTCGCCGCTCAAGGCCACCGCCGAACAGCTTAAAGGCCTGCCCGCTGCCCTGGTGCAGACGGCCGAGTTCGACGTCTTGCGCGATGAAGGCGAAGCCTATGCCCGTCACCTCGACGCGGCGGGCGTGCCGGTCACGGCGGTGCGCTACAACGGCATGATCCATGACTTCGGCCTGTTGAATCCGCTGAGCCGGATTCCGGAAGTCCAGGCAGCGGTGCGCCAGGCAGCACTGGAGCTCAAGACACACCTGAACTGAGTCCTGTAGAAAGCCTGCCTTCGGGCAGGCTTTTTTCGGTCCGCCCTTTTTAAATGGAGTTTGCCCATGTCCTTTCTCCTGGCTCACCTGCTGTCCTGGAGCGCCCTGTTGCTGGTGATCGACGCGCTGCTCTGGCAGCTCGCACCGTTCAAGCACCGCGTCACCCGGATCGGCTGGCGCACCGGCCTGTTCCTGGCCTTCAGCACGCTCATCATCAATGCGGGGATCAGCCCGTTGCAGGCACCGGTGTTCGCCGATGATCGCGTGGCGCAACTGGGGGCCACGGCCCTGGGGATTCTCTGGTGGCTGTACGCGGCGCGGGTGCTCACCGAAGTCATTGGCCTGGTGCTGATGCGGCGCATCGGCCACAGCGGCCGGCTGTTGCAGGATGTGATCGGCGCACTGGTGTTTCTGGCCGCGATCGTTGCGGCGGCAGGCTACGTGCTGGAGCTGCCGGTCAAGGGGCTGCTGGCGACTTCCGGGGTCGTCGCTATCGTAGTCGGCCTGGCGTTGCAGAGCACCTTGAGCGATGTGTTTTCCGGCATCGTGCTCAACACTACCAAGCCGTATCAGGTGGACGACTGGATCTCGATCGACGGCGTCGAGGGCAAGGTGCTGGACATCGACTGGCGCGCCACCCACCTGCTCACGAGCGCCGGCAGTACCGCCGTGGTGCCGAACTCGGTGGCGGCCAAGGCGAAGATCGTCAACCTCAGTCGCCCGAGCAACATGCACGGGGTGTCGATCAGCATTCAGGTACCCAACCACATTCGTCCGCGCCGAGTCCTCGATGCCCTGGACCGCACGCTTCAGGGCAGCAGCAGCCTGCTCTTGAACCCGGCGCCCAAAGCGGTGTTGAAAGAAGCTGGCGAAACCCTGTCCGAGTACGTGGCCAGCGGTTTCATCGCCGATCTGGGCAAAAAAAGCGAAGTGCGTAATCAATTGTTCGACCTGGCCCATCGTCACCTGGAAGCGGCCGGCATTTCCCGGCAACTCGATGGGGTGATCGAGCCTTCGACGCGGGCGCGAGCCTTGCTCGACGAGGTGAAGATTTTCCGCTCGCTGAGTGAAGACGAACGCGATCAATTGGCGCAGTCCATGACCGCGCAACAGTACTCTGCGGGCCAGGTGGTATTGGGGCTGGGCGAAGTGCCCGACAGCCTGTTCGTGATTGCCACCGGCGTCGTCAGTGCTTCGGTGCCCGACGGCGCCGGTCAAACCGAAGCCGGCCGGATGGGGCCGAGTGAAGTCATGGGCGAACAAAGCATCCTCGCCGACACCCCCTCGCAAGCGACGTTCACCACCCTGACCTCGTGCATCATTTATCGCCTCGACAAATCCCTCACCCGCCACTGCATGGAGCAGCGCAGCGAAGTCGGCCAGGCCCTGAACAAGCTGCAAGCCGTTCGGGAGCAGAACAGCCGGCTGGCGTTGATGAGCAAACCGGTACCGATCAAGAAAGGTGGCTTTCTCGGCTGGTTGCAAAAACGCTAAGGCAAAAATGCCCGCCGTTGCGGGTAATGTTTTCCTGTAGGAGCGAGCCTGCTCGCGATGGACTTGAGAGCGCCGCGTTTAGTCAGTAAACACGCGTTATCGTTGACGACCATCGCAAGCAGGCTTGCTCCTACAGAACAACATCACGCCAACAGGCGAGCATTTCGCGGTGTCAGTGAGCCAGCTTATTTGGCAGTGAACTTGGTATAACTGTTGATCAGGTTGCGGTAGTTCGGCAGGCGGTTCGACAGCAGATTCGCCAGGCCTTCCATGTCGTTGCGCCAGTCGCCCTGCAGTTCACAGGCCACGGCGAACCAGTTCAGCAGGTGCGCACCGGCAGCCGACATGCGCGCCCACGCTGCTTGTTGCACGGTGGTGTTGAAGGTACCGGACGAGTCGGTGACGACGAACACTTCATAGCCTTCGGCGATGGCCGACAGGGTCGGGAACGCCACGCAAACATCCGTCACTACACCGGCAATGATCAATTGCTTGCGACCAGTGGCCTTCACGGCTTTGACAAAATCCTCGTTGTCCCAGGCGTTGATCTGGCCAGGACGGGCAATGAAGGGCGCATCCGGGAATTGCTCTTTCAGTTCAGGCACGATCGGGCCATTGGGGCCGCTGTCGAAACTGGTGGTGAGGATGGTCGGCAGGTTGAAGAACTTGGCGATGTCACCCAGGGCCAGCACGTTGTTCTTGAACTCGTTGGGCGAGAAATCCTGCACCAGCGAGATCAGGCCGGTCTGGTGGTCGACCAGCAGTACGACAGCGTCATCTTTGTTCAGACGTTTGTAAGGAACATTGCTCATAAGAAACTCCTTGGTGGATGGATATTGCAGATCGCGCCGGGTCGTCGGGCCGGCGCTTTTTTATATTCGTCAGAAGGCAAAGCACGAGCAGCCGAAGGCGCCCCAGAAACCGGCGAAGTCACTGACCGGCGCGTTCGACAGTCGCGCACGCTCGTGGCTGTGGGAATGCACCGCGCACGGTCCGCTGCACTGGTGAACCTGCGCCTGCAGTGGCGAGTTAGGCCGCCAGTGCCCGGGCACTTTCACCACCGGCGACCAGTCCGGCAGCACCGGCACACTGGCCGGCCCGAGTTTTTCGAAATCGCCGGCGGCGTACACCACCTTGCCGCCGACCACGGTCAGCACCGACTCGATCCACTTGATCGCTTCTTCATCGACACTGAAAAAGTCCGCGCTCAATGCCGCCACGTCGGCCAATTGCCCGACCTTGATCTGGCCCTTCTTGCCCTGTTCGGACGAGAACCAGGCGCTGCCATGGGTGAACAGTTCCAGGGCGGTCTGGCGCGACAGGCCTTCGGCATGCAGTTCCATGCCGCCGACGGTGCGGCCGCTGACCATCCAGTACAGCGAAGTCCAGGGGTTGTAGCTCGATACCCGCGTCGCATCGGTGCCGGCGCCCACCGGCACACCTTCGGCCAGCATGCGTTTGATCGGCGGCGTGGCTTCGGCGGCTTTGGCGCCGTAACGCTCGACAAAATATTCGCCCTGGAACGCCATGCGATCCTGAATCGCGATGCCGCCACCCAGCGCCCTCACCCGCTCGATGTTCTGCGGGGTGATGGTTTCGGCGTGATCGAAAAACCAGGGCAAACCATTGAACGGGATGTCGCGGTTGACCTTCTCGAACACGTCGAGCATGCGGCTGATGGATTCGTTGTAGGTGGCGTGCAGGCGGAACGGCCAGCGCTGCTCGACCAGATGGCGCACCACCGGCTCCAGTTCGTCTTCCATGGTTTGCGGCAGGTCCGGGCGCGGCTCAAGGAAGTCCTCGAAATCCGCCGCCGAGAACACCAGCATTTCCCCGGCGCCGTTGTGCCGCAGGTAATCGTCGCCCTGGTGCAGGGTCACGCTGCTGGTCCAGTTCTTGAAGTCGGTCAATTCTTCCTTGGGCTTCTGGGTGAACAGGTTGTAGGCGATGCGCACGGTCAGTTGCTCATCCTTGGCCAACTGCTCGATGACCTGGTAATCGTCCGGATAGTTCTGGAAACCACCCCCGGCATCGATGGCACTGGTCAGGCCCAGGCGATTGAGTTCACGCATGAACTGGCGGGTGGAGTTGACCTGATACTCCAGCGGCAGCTTCGGCCCCTTGGCCAGCGTCGAGTACAGAATCATCGCGTTGGGTCGCGCCACCAGCATGCCGGTCGGCTCGCCATTGGCATCCCGGACAATCTCGCCGCCTGGCGGGTTCGGGGTGTTGCGGGTATAACCGGCCACCCGCAGCGCCGCGCGGTTGAGCAAGGCGCGGTCATACAAATGCAGGACAAATACCGGGGTGTCGGGCGCGGCCTGGTTCAGTTCTTCGAGGGTCGGCATGCGCTTTTCAGCGAACTGGAATTCGTTCCAGCCCCCCACCACCCGCACCCACTGCGGCGTCGGCGTACGATCGGCCTGGTCCTTGAGCATGCGCAAGGCATCGGCCAGGGACGGCACGCCCTCCCAGCGCAGTTCGAGGTTGTAGTTCAGGCCGCCACGGATCAGGTGCAAGTGCGAGTCGTTGAGGCCCGGAATCACGCAGCGCCCCTTGAGGTCGATCACTTGCGTGGCCGAACCGCGCAGGGCCATGGCCTGGGCATCGCTGCCAACGGCGACGAAGCGGCCATCGCTGATGGCCACCGCGCTGGCAAGCGGCTTCTCACGGTCAACGGTATGAAATTGGCCATTGAACAGAATCAGATCGGCGTTCATCGCGTTTCCTTGGTCTGGGTGGATGAGGATAGCCAAGGCGCGAACAAACGCGTTGCCATTGGCATGAACAGGTACACCACCGACAGCACGATGGTCAGGGTGATCAGAAAGGTCGCGACCACGTAGTTGGAGAGCCAGGCATTGAGCTTCAACAGCGGCCCCCAGAGCAGCGGCACCAGCAAGGTGTGCGGCAGAATCACCAACAGCGTGACCACCGCCTGCTTCCAGCGCGGCGGTGGCGAGCCCGCCTCGGCCGGTGGGGCGAACCAGAATTCGTTCACCGGGTTGACTTCGGTCTGGTCGCCGTCGGCCAGCATCGGCGTGGCTTCGGCGATCAGTTCCTGACGCTGCGGCGAATCCAGCCAGCGCTGCATCGCCTCGGTGGAGCAAAACCGCAAGACGCAGGTGTAGGTGTCGAGGCCGGCGTTCTTGCCACGCACCACGTCCACCCCCAAGTGCCCGTCCCACTGCCCGGCCACTCGGACAATGTTGCGCAGCCAGGCTTCGTAAGGCACTTCAAACCCGGCCTTGACCCGGTGCTTGATGATCAGCGTCACGACCTCCTCGAAGCCGCGCACAGGTGTATCGAGCAAAGTGGATTCAGGCATAACGAAAGGCTCCGGAAAATCGATGGTTGAACGCCAGCGGCCCCGGCCCGGCGATGAGGATGCTGGTGAACAGAATCAACAACAGCCAGCCGAACTGGCCTTCGGCCAAGCTCCATTGCGGATGCACGATCAGCAACGCCACCAGCAGCACAAATAGAATAGGCAGGCAGGCCAGACGCACCAGCACCCCGGCGATGATCAGCAACGGACACAGCACTTCGGCAAAAATCGCCAGCATCAGCGTGAGATTCGCCCCCAGGTGAAACGGGTCTTCGATCCGCTGCAACTCGACAGCGTAGTCGAGCAACTTCGGCAATCCATGCACCCACAACAGGAACAACCCGGCGCTGACCCGCAAGAAAAGCAGCCCGACGTCCCGAGCCCGTTCATCCCAACGCGAAACAATCATGGCCGCCCCGCACAATTGAAAAACGACCGGCGTCGAAGCGCCGGAACTTGATGCGATAGTGACGGGGCCTGGGTGGGAAAAATTGGATGTACGTGCTCTTTTGTGGCCAGAGGCGACATAGGCGCGTGTTGGAGTGGGGTTGATCGCGACAGGCCTTCGAGACTTGCGACGATTTCGAGTCCGCCTTCGACGGCGAGCCAGCGCCATCAGGGGTTGGGGCAACCGTGGAAATTTTGGTCGGCTATGAGGCCGCCATCGTCAACGATGACGCGGGTTGTCTGAATGCCCGCGTTGCCCGGACGTTCATCGCGAGCAGGCTCGCTCCTACGGTGGATTGAGTACAGCGCAAATGAATGGTCGGCTGTCAGGCCGCCTTCGCGCTATATCGAAGTGCGGCAGGCTTGGGTCTAGGGTATCCACATCGGCAATGACGATACCGGCAGCCAGAGCCCCTGTAGGAGCGAGCCTGCTCGCTCCTACAGAAAAGCACAGCAGCGCCCCCCACCCGCTCTTCACCACTCATCAGGCCGAGCGTTAGCTCGCCTGCAGCTTTTGATCTACCCGCCCCTTCGGGAGGCTGAGTGGAGGTGTGCATCCGGGGAGTGGCGCGCAGCGCCGTTCGACGCAGTCGAACACGCTGCATGTAGGTCGTCGCGAAGCAGACCGGAGGGCAGTGTCCCCGGATGGATACCGCAGCGAAGGGACGCCGAGCCTAAGCGAGGGGCCGGACGCCGGGGCGAGCCTTTTTGGGTACTTTTTGCTGGGCCGGCACTCCGGCGTTTGAAAAAAGTGCCTCGCCGTAAGGGCGAAACCCTAAGCCGCCGTTACCGCAGCAACGGATAAATACACAGTCAACAACACACAGGTCGGCTGTCAGGCCGCCATCGCTGCGATGCCGACAAGCCAGCGCCTACAGTGGATCAGACGCAACCACGATCAAGCCGGAACCGGCAACGGCACCGACATGAACTGACTGATCCGCGAACGCAACCAGCGCTCCGCCGGATCATTGTCATGCACCCCGCTCCAGGCCATCGACAGTTGCGCCGCATCGATAGGAAACGGTGGGTCTTCGGCCCGCAAGCCACAGCCTTCCACCAATGCACAAGCCGCATAGTCCGGCACGGTGGCGATCATCTCGGTACCGGCGAGCAACGCGCGCAAACCACTGAACTGCGGCACTCCCAACACTACCCGGCGGGTACGTCCGAGCTTGGCCAGGTCCAGATCGATATTGCCGCTCAGGTCCCCGGAAAACGACACCATGGCATGGGGCCGCTCACAATATTCATCCAGGGTCAGGGTCCCCGGCCGCTTGTCGCCACGCAGCACTTTGCAGGGAATGTCGCGCAGTTTCTTGCGCTTGGCATTGGCCGGCAGGTCCGTGGTGTAGCTCACGCCCACGGAGATTTCCCCCGACGCCAGCAACGCCGGCATCAACAGGTAATTGGCCCGGCGCACGACCACGACAATGCCAGGCGCCTCTTCCTGCAACTGGCGCAACAGCGGCGGGAACAAGCCGAACTCGGCATCGTCCGACAGGCCGATACGAAACACATCGCAACTGGTCGTGGGGTCAAATTCCTTGGCCCGGCTGACCGCCCCGGAGATGGTGTCCATCGCCGGTTGCAGCTCCTTGAGAATTGCCAGCGCCCGCGCGGTCGGCTCCATGCCACGGCCATTGCGCAACAACAGCGGGTCATCGAACAGGTCGCGCAACCGTCCCAGGGCAGCACTCACCGCCGGCTGGCCCATGAACAGTTTTTCCGCTACGCGGGTGAGGTTTTTTTCGAACATCAAGGCTTCGAAAATCACCAGCAGATTCATGTCTACACGGCGCAGATCGTTGCGGTTCATGGGCACGGTTCCCTTGTGTATGTGTTGAGCCAGGCGCGAAGGCAATGATTGTCTCTGACTTTACTCAAAACCGCCCGCTTCGCGCAGGAGGAATTAACAACGTTTAACTCGTCAGCCACAGGGCCGCGCCCAAGAATGAAAACCTCTGCGCAGAGCTGTTTTTCTTCCAGAGGGAAGGCACTGGCAAACAAACCGTTTGCCAGTGCCTTCCCACCGACACGGACATTGGACATGGCTCACTCACAGCAAACCCTCGCCCGCGCCCCGCTCAGCGAACCGTGCAACACCAGCAGTGGCGGCCTCAGCCCACAACGCGAACGGCTGGTGAAACAATTGATCCTCGATCGCCTCGGCGACAGCCTGGAAGTCAGCGAACTGGCCCGGGCCTGCGCCCTCTCGCGCAGTCATTTCTCCCGTGCGTTCAAATGCAGCACCGGCCATTCGCCCCAGGAATGGATTCGCCAACAGCGCATCGCCCGGGCCAAGCTGTTGATTCAGCATACGGACCTGAGCCTCACGCAAATCAGCCTCGAATGCGGCTTTTGCGATCAGGCGCACTTCTGCCACATGTTCACCCGCAGCGAAGGCATCAATCCGTTTGCCTGGCGTTGTCGGGTGGTACGCGCCGTTCACCACCTGTCCCTGTAGGAACCCGACTTGCCAGCGATGGCGATTTCATGATCGCCATCGCCGGCAAGCGGGGTTGCTGCAGGGTTGCTGTATTGCGTTGCAACCCTGCAGTGGTTGACCGGGACTCAACCCTTCAGAAAGGCCAGCAAATCGGCGTTCAGTTGATCCTTGTGGGTGTCCGTCAAGCCATGGGGTGCGCCGGGGTAGATCTTCAGCGTGGAACCTTTCACCAGACCGGCCGATGCGATGCCCGCCGCTTCGATCGGCACCACCTGATCGGCGTCGCCATGCACCACCAGGGTCGGCACGTCGAACTTCTTCAAATCCTCGGTGAAGTCGGTTTCCGAAAACGCCTTGATGCAGTCGTAGGCGTTCTTGTGGCCGGCGGTCATGCCCTGCATCCAGAACCAGTCGATCATGCCTTGGGATGGCTTGGCATCAGGTTTGTTGAAGCCGAAGAACGGACCGCTGGCGAGGTCCTTGTAGAGTTGCGAGCGGTCTGCCAGTGAGGCCTGACGAATACCGTCGAACACTTCAATCGGCAGCCCACCGGGGTTGGCCGCCGTCTTGAGCATCAGCGGCGGCACCGAGGAGATCAGCCCGGCCTTGGCCACCCGGTCGGTGCCATGACGACCGATATAGCGCGCCACTTCGCCACCACCGGTGGAGAAGCCGAACAGCACGGCATCGCTTAAATCCAGGTGTTCGATCAGTTGCGCCAGGTCATCAGCGTAGGTGTCCATGTCGTTGCCGAACCATGGCTGGCTGGAACGGCCATGCCCTCGGCGATCGTGGGCGATGACGCGGTAGCCCTTGGACGCCAGGAAGATCATTTGCGATTCCCAGCTGTCGGCATTCAGCGGCCAACCGTGGCTGAAGACTATCGGCTGACCGGTGCCCCAGTCCTTGTAGTAAATCTCGGTGCCGTCGCGGGTGGTGAACGTGCTCATAAGGCGTGCTCCTTTACGTGGGGTTTGGGGTGAATCAATGGGATGGACGTGCCATGCGCTCGGCCAGCCGCGCCACTCGCTCACCCAGGTGGGCGGCGGTGCAGCGGTCTTCAGGGGGCGGCGCCAGGTCGGGGGACTGTTCGACATTCGACTGGGCCATGGCGCCCAGCGAGCTGCCCAGCCGGTTCAGTTGCCCGTCGAACACGCCCGTGCCGGAGCGAGCGGGCAACAGGTCGAGGCCGACCCAGATCATCGAATGCTGGGCGGCGAACACGGCCATCTGAAGCAAGGTGTTGAGTTTGTCGCCGCACAGGCAGCCGGAATTGGTGAAGCCGGCGGCCAGCTTGTCGCGCCACGGCTGCGCCAGGTAAAACGCGGCCGTGGCTTCCATGAAGCCCTTGAAGGCCGCAGAGGCGCTGCCCATGTAGGTCGGGGCGCCGAAAATGATCGCGTCAGCCTGGTGCAAGTGCTCCCAGTACTCGTCGACTTCTTCGACCGCAATCAGCCGGCAGGTGCTGCCCAGGTGCCGCTCCACCCCTTGAGCCACGGCTTCGGCCATGACCCGGGTGTGCCCGTAGCCGCTGTGATAGACCACGACCACCTTGCTCATTGCGGTGTCCTCCAGACAGGCAAAATCCATGTAGGCCTTACCGCAGGCTGCGCTAGATTTTTGCAGCTAAAATCTACGGTTCGCAGTCGACGACAACGCTCACAGGGTGAGAGTTTTGGGTGTAGAGCGGACCCAGGACGAGTTAAACGTTGTTAATTTTTCCTGGCGCGCCAAAAGCCTCGACCGCACCGTTGTCTGCCTCGCGCCCAATCAGCACGGGACCGGACGATGGGCTGGTGAAAACAGCGGTCGATACTGGCACCGTGCAGTCACCCAAATCGTGCATTGCGTTCGGGAAATAACCTGATAAACATGTTCGAAAGCCGCGTACTAGACGGATGCAATCAGGAGTGAACGTTGACCCTTTCCCCCGAACAGGCGGTCCAATTCGGCCCCTACAGGATCTACCCCGGACAACGCCTGGTGATGGAGGCCGACCGCCCCCTGCGCCTGGGCCGGCGGGCCATGGACATCCTGTTGATCCTGCTGGAGCACGCCGGGAATGTGGTCAGCAAGCAACACCTGATGACCGAGATCTGGCCCGACAGCGTGGTGGAAGAAATCAACCTGCGGGTGCACATGGCCGCCCTGCGCAAGGCGCTGGGCGACGGTCAGGCCGGTCAGCGCTATATCGTCACCGTGGCCCAGCGCGGCTACAGCTTTGTCGCGCCGTTTTCGCTGGAGCATATCGAGCCCGACCGGCCAGGCGAGCCGGTGGAATCGGGCAGCCATAACCTGCCGCTTCGCCGCACCCGCATGATCGGCCGGCAAGCCCTGGTCGACAGTCTGATGACACACCTGCCGCGCCAGCGTTTCATCACCCTGGTCGGCCCCGGCGGGATCGGCAAGACCACCGTGGCCCTGCGGGTCGCCGAACAGTTGATCGGTCGCTACCGGGACGGGATTCGCCTGCTGGACCTGGCGCCGATCAACGATCCGTCAATGATCACCGGTCACCTGGCGACGCTGCTTGAGCTGTCCCTGCATGATGCAGAACCCTTGAACAACCTCGCCACCTTCCTGCGCGAACGCCAGATGCTGCTGGTCATCGACAATTGCGAACACCTGATCGACAGCGTGGCACTGCTGTGTGAAAGCCTGCTGCGTGGCGCGCCGCAACTGCACATCCTGGCCACCAGCCGCGAGTGCCTGCGGGCCGAAGGCGAATTCGTTCAGCGCCTGGACTCCCTGGACTGCCCTCCTCCCATCGCCGTGCTGGACCGCACCCAGGCCCTGACCTTCTCGGCGCTGCAACTGTTCGTCGAACGGGCCATGGCCAGCCATGACAGCTTCGAACTGACCGATGCCGAACTGCCCGTGGTCATCGATATCTGCCGTCGCCTCGATGGCATCCCGCTGGCGCTGGAACTGGCGGCCGCGCAAGTCGCCAGCCTCGGTCTCGACGGTTTGCTCAGGCAACTGCAAGGCAGCTTTCGCTTGCTCACCTCGCACAACCAGAGTCCCCTGGGCCGGCATCAGACCCTGCGTGCCACCCTGGACTGGAGCTTCGACCTGCTCAGTGCCTGCGAACAGACCTGCCTGCGCCGTCTCGGGGTGTTCCGTGGCGGCTTTACCCTGGCGTCGGCCGCGGCGGTGATCGCCGGCGAACAGGTGGAGCCGCGCGAGGTGTTTGGCTCGATCACGCAACTGGTGGCCAAATCCCTGCTGAACGTGGACGTCGGTGACGAAGAGGTGTTCTACCGCCTGCTCGACACCACGCGCCGCTATGCCCTGGAGAAACTCGAACAGGCCGGCGAATTGCCCGCCACCCGCGAACGCCATGCCGAACGCTGCCTGGCCTTGATGCATCAGGCGCAAAACGACTGGGAGCTGATCCCCACCGGCCTGTGGATCGAGCGCTATGCCCGAGGCCTGGAAGACATTCGCTCGGCGCTCGATTGGGGATTGTCGGCCCAGGGACCGCACGCCCTGGCAATCCGCCTGACCGCGACCTCGACGCCTCTGTGGCAGGAGCTGTCGCTGCTCAAGGAGCACGGCGGGTACGTGCGCCGGGCGCTGGCCTTGCTCGATGCCGCGCCCGAGCCCTGCCCGCGCTTGAAGATGTCCCTGAAACTGGCCTTGGGCAGCGCCTGTTATCACGCTCAGGGCGGCACGCCGGAAACCATCGAGGCCTTCGTCAGCGCCCGGGCCCTGGCCAGGCAGTGCAACGATGTGGCCGGGCAACTGCGTGCGGTATCCGGGTACCTGGCAGTCAATCTCAGTTGCGGCAACTATCAAATGGCCCTGGAGCAGAGCCAGCAATTCGACCGCCTGGGGCTGAATGGCGATGCGCTGCTGGACCTCAGCACCCATCGCCTGCGAGTGCTGGCCCTGCACTTTGCCGGGGATCAGCAACGGGCACGGGTGAATGCCGAAGAGGTGATCCAGCGCATGGCCCACAGCGGCCATCTCAACCGCTTCACCCATGGTTTTGGCGTGCAATACGACCAGAGCGTTGCCGCCCTGACCATCCTCGCGCGCATCCTCTGGATCCAGGGCCAACCGGAACAGGCCTGGCGCACCGCCCGACAGGCGCTGGACATTGCGCTGCAAATCAATCACGGCACGTCCATCTGCTACACCCTGGCGCTGTCGGGTTGCCTGATCGCCCACTACAACGGCGACAGCCGCACGGCCTGCGAGCTCCTGCACCTGTTGCTGGACCAGGCGCAAAAACACTCGGTGCATCTGTTCCATTCCTGGGCTCAGCACTATGCACGGGTCATCCATCGTGCCGATGCGCCGGCGTTGTCAGGCCCGGGCGCGGGGTTGATCAAGGAAATCATGGTCACGCTGGACAGCACGTTCATCGACGACGATTTGCTGCAACGCGCCGACACCGGCGCGGCGGGCTGGAGCACGGCGGAGATTCTGCGGGCCCGGGCCGACTCGCTGCTGGCAGCCGATGGTCCGGAGAGTAACGACGCGGCCGAGAGCGTGCTGATCAGGGCGCTCAATGTCGCGAAGCATCAGGGGGCCCTGGCCTGGGAATTGCGCAGCGCCACTTCGCTGGCGCGGCTTTGGCAGCGTCAGGGACGCTACCGGCAAGCCCATGAGCTGCTGGCGCCGATCTACCAGCGCTTTACCGAAGGCCATGCCACGCCGGACCTGATCGCTGTTGAGCGTCTACTCGGCGAGTTGCAGGAACACTTGTCGGCCTGATGGCGGGCGTACCTGGGCGATGTAAGTGGCGTAACGCCTTTCGAAGGTGCACAAGGCGCCACTGAGTTCGAGTTTCTCCAGTGCGTAGCGGCGGGTGGTGTTGAGAAAGCGGTAGCGCGTCAGGCCATTGACCTGTTCGCGCGACAGCAGCGATTTGAGCGCCAGGCCTTCCATCACGTGGCGCAGGTGGGCGGGCAACAAGGTTGCGCAACTGACCACGCCCATCGCCGCTTCCAGGGTGAACGCCGACTTGAACACCGCCAGACGCTGCAGCACGATTTGCTCCACGGGGCTGAGCCGCTCATAACTCCAGTCGAGGGCAGCCTTGAGGGTCTGATGACGCGGCACCGCAGTGCGTCGCCCCTGGGTCAGCAGTTGAAAACAGTTATCCAGCTGGGCTTGCAGCCCCACCAACGCCAGCGCATCAATCTGCGCCGCCGCCAGCTCTATCGCCAGGGGCAAGCCGTCGAGGCGCCGACAGATGTCGCGTACCGCCTTGAGGTCCTGTTCGCGCAGGGCAAAGCCTTGTTGGCGGGCTCGGGCACAGCTGACGAACAGTTGGACCGCCGAATAGCCCATGACCTCGGCGACACTGCCTAGCGCCGATGCTTTCGGGACCAAGAGCGGTGGCAACAGCAGGATCGATTCGCCCGTGGCCAGCAGCGGCTCGCGGCTGGTGGCAAGAATCGACAATCGGGGTGCCGCGATGAGCAGCGCTTCGACCAGTGTCCGGCAACGCTCAAGCAGGTGCTCGCAGTTGTCGAGGACCAGCAGTGCATGCCATTGCCCCAGTGCATCGAGGTCGGTACCGGTCTCCAGCTCCAGGGTGCGCGTCAGATGATCGACCACTTGCGCCGGGTCATCGATCAACGCCAGATCCACCCGCCACACCCCGTCACGGTAATGCTCCAGGAGCAATTCGGCGACCCGCACGGCGACGGTGGTCTTGCCGATGCCGCAGGGCCCAACCAGGGTCATAAAGCGTCGTACCGGCAACTGCCGTACCAGACTGCCGACCACTGCATCGCGACCGGTGACCGGTGTCAGGCGCGCGGGCAGGTTGTGCTGGGGTTTATGCAGGTTTTCGAAGGCGACGGACGCGGTCGCCGCGACCTGTTGCACCGGGGCGACAAAGCTGTAACCGCGCTGGGGAATGTTGACGATGTAGGAGCGACCGTTCTGCCCGTCACAAAAAGCCCGGCGCAGCGCGGCGATGTGCACGCGCAGGTTGATTTCCTCGACCACCGACCTTGGCCAGACCTGAGCGATCAGCTCGTCTTTGCTGACCACCGAGCCGGCGTGTTCGACCAGCACCTGCAATATATCCAGGGCCCGTCCGCCCAGGCGCAACGGCCGATCGCCTTCCACGACCAGGCGCTGATTCAGATGGAACGCGAAGGGGCCGAAGTGCAGCACCGAGTCGCCATTGATATCTCTGAGGCTATTCATACATCTTCACCTGCTGGAAACCTGCTCGGCACGCGAGTCCATCCAGGCTCCGTACCTTCCTTGCAATGAGTTCAGAGGTATCTTGGCAGGCCTCGATGACGGTACAACTGCCACGGGGGGAGCGTCACGGCCATTACGGTGCGCGCGACGGACATGGGCTAGCTGAACTGCTCACGGTATTGGGTCGGGGTCAGGCCAAGCTTCTCGCTGAACAGAAAACGCATGTGCCGCACGCTGCCAAAGCCACTCTTGAACGCCACGGTCTTGAGCGGCAACTCGCTGGTTTCCAGGAGGTTGCGGGCACAGTCGATGCGGGCGCTTTGCAGAAACTCCATGGGCGTCATGTTGACTTCCCGGGCAAACACCCTGGCGAAATGCCGTGGACTCATGGTGGCCAGGCTGGCCATGCGCTCGATGCTGAAGGCTTCGTCGAGGTGTTCGAGGACATGGTTCTGCACCCGGGTGATGGCTGTTTCATGGGGGGCTACCGCCGCCATCAGCGGGCTGAACTGCGCCTGACCACCCTGGCGTTTCATCACCACCAGCAGCACTTTGGCCACGTCCTGGGCGACTTTCTTGCCATGGTCCTGGGCGACCACGGCCAGCGCCAGGTCGATGCCGGCGGTCACCCCGCCGGAGGTGATGAGGTTACGGTCCTGAACGTAGATCTGGTCAGTCTCGACAGTGGCCCTGGGGAAGCCCTTGATCAGGCGCTCGGTGTAGTGCCAGTGGGTGGTCACGCGATAGCCGTCGAGCAAACCGGCATGGCCCAGCACGAACGCCCCGGTGCAGATCGAGCCATAGGTTCGGGATCGACTGACGTTGCACTTGAGCCACTCGAGCAAGGGTGGATGTTTTTCGTTGTAGGCACCGGGGCCACCTGGCACCAGCAGCAAATCAAAGCCGTCGCAGGCCTGGTCGACAGGCATGTCGGCCTGCACCTTCACGCCGTTGGACGCCCGTAGCGCGCCGGGCTCGGTGCCAAGGGTCGTCAGCACGTAGTGGTCGGCGGGTTTGAGATAGCGATTGGCAATGGAAAACACCTCCATCGGCCCGGCCATGTCGAGCAGGAGAAAGTTGGGGAACAGCACCATTGCCACTGTTTTCATGGGTTCAATATCACTGAGATCAAAACGAAGATGGACCTGCACAACCCTTTGTGGGAGTGAGCTTGCTCGCGAAACGATTTCACATTCAATCGTGAAGGTGACGGTTATACCGCCATCGTCGCAACGCCGCCCGGAGCAAGCCGGCTCCCACCGGGTTCGCGCCCGACATTAAAAAGGTGTGCTGAACATTATGGCCAAATTCACGGCTGACGTCGGTGATAAACTTCGCAAAACTGTCAACCTGAGAGAGACAGTATTTCAATTTCCATCTACTTATTGCATCGATCAATAAACATTAACCTTCTCCTCACTCGGACGAATCAACGTCCCCACAGGAGATTTCATCATGCTGACCCTTCGCAAAGCCTCGGAACGCGGCGCCGCCAATCACGGTTGGTTGAAGTCGTTCCATACCTTCTCCTTCGCCAACTACCGCAACCCGCGGGAACAAGGTTTCTCCGATCTGCTGGTGATCAACGATGACCGCGTGGCGGCCGGCAAAGGCTTCGGCCAGCACCCGCACCGCGACATGGAGATTTTCTCCTATGTGCTCGAAGGCGCGCTGGAACACAAGGACACCCTGGGCACCGGCTCGGTGATCCGCCCCGGCGACGTGCAGTTGATGAGCGCCGGCAGCGGCGTGGCGCACAGTGAATACAATCACTCGGACAGCCGGCCCGTGCACTTTCTGCAAATCTGGATCGTGCCGGAGGTCAGCGGCGCCAAGCCACGCTACCAACAGGAGCACTTCAGCACGCAGAAAAAGCGTGGTCGCTTGCAGCTGATCATCTCCCCCGACGGCGCCAAGGGTTCGTTGAAAGTGCGTCAGGATGCGCGGGTGTACGCAGGACTGATCGATGGCAAGGAAAGTGCGACCCTGGAACTGGCCGCCAACCGCTATGCCTACGTGCACGTGGCTCGGGGCAGTGTCGAACTCAACGGCTTGTCGTTGCAGGAAGGCGATGGCGTGCGGGTCCGCGAGGAACAGCTGTTGACCCTGAGCAACGGCGTGGATGCCGAAGTCCTGGTGTTCGATCTGCGTCCGCAGGAATTGCCGGAAATGCCTTGAACATCACCGGTGAGGCCAGGGAGCTTGCTCCCTGGCCACCGTTTATTCCCCCGTCCCTGCAAACCCCGCGACAATCTCATCAATCACCGCCCGTACCCGGGCGGTATGCCGCAAGTCCGCGTGGGTTACCAGCCAGACGTCATAGGGCAGCGGCCGCGTCCGCTCCGGCCAAAGCCGGACCAGCCCGTCCCGCTCCCCCACGTACACCGGAATTTCCCCCAACCCGATTCCCGCAGCGATGGAGCGGCGGACCAACAGACTGGAGCTCAGGCTGGCGACAATCCGCCCACGCCCCAGGGGTTCGCTGACCAGGCTCATGTCTTTGCCGCCCTGCAAGTACGGCTGATACACCACCAGATCATGCCCCTCGAAGGCCGTTCCCGGTTCCGGCACGCCGTGGGCGTCCACATATTCCCGTGAGGCGAACAGGCCCACTGGCCAGCGGGCGATTCGCCGGGCAATCAGGTCGGGGTTATCCGGCCGGATGTTGCGCACGGCGATGTCGGCTTCGCGTTTGGCCAGGCTGAGGAATTGAGTCGAAGCGTCCAGTTGCACCCGTACGTCGGGATGCTGTTGATGCAGACGGGCCACGGCCGGAATCAGAAAGTCGATGGCCAGGGAGTCGGTGGTGGTGACGCGTACCGTACCGGTGAGCCGATCATCGAGGCCCTGGATCCGGCGCTCCAGTTCCAGTGCCGAAAGCTCCATTTTCTCCACCGCACGCATGGCCGCCTCACCCACCGCTGTCAGGGCATAGCCTTCTGAGGTGCGCAGGAACAGCGTCGCGCTCAAGGACTTCTCCAGCGCCGTGATCCGCCGCCCTACGGTGGCTTGATCCACCCCCAGCACCCGCGCGGCACCGCGCAGCGTCGATTCGCGGCAGACCGCAAGAAACACCCGTGCGTCATCCCAATTCATGAGGCCTCCAGAACGATGCATTTATGCATCACAGAAACGTGAAATCGCAGCATTATTGCATCAAAGAATCCCGTTATGCTGGCTCCAGAGTAAACCTGAAGGACACCCCCCATGACCCGCCTTTCATCTTCCGCCGATGCACCTCGCAGCGCGATCTGGCTGCCGATCTTCGCCGGACTCTGCGCCAGCCTGGTCAGCATCGGCCTGGCGCGTTTTGCCTACACGCCGTTGATCCCCTCGCTGATCCAGGCCCATTGGTTTAGCGCCACCGACGTGGTGTTCCTCGGCGCCGCCAACCTGGTGGGCTACCTGATCGGCGCGCTGATCGGCCACCCACTGGCTCGGCGTACCTCCAACAACACCGCGCTGCGGTTGATGATGCTGGCGGTGACCCTGGCGTTTTTCGCCTGTGCCTTTCCATTGTCGGTGAGCTGGTTTTTCGCCTGGCGCTTGCTGTCCGGCATTGCCGGCGGCGCGATCATGGTGCTGGTGGCGTCCACGGTGTTGCCACATGTGCCGGCCTCGCGCAAAGGCCTGGCCAGCGGCGCGATCTTTCTCGGTATCGGCCTGGGTATCGCCGGCTCGGGGACGATCGTTCCGCCACTGCTGAGCCTTGGACTGCAACAAACCTGGCTCGGTCTCGGCTTGCTGGCGCTGATTCTGACCGCTGCCAGCTGGTTTGCCTGGCCGGCCGCCACCCCCCATGACGCAGCAACCGCGCCGCTCAAGACTGCGGCAACGGCGACAAACCCGAGCGTCTACCTGCTATTCGCCCAGTACGCCTTCATGGCCGCCGGGTTGGTGCCGGCCATGGTGTTCCTGGTCGATTACGTGGCCCGCGGGCTCGGTGCCGGGCAACACGTGGGCGCACTGATTTGGGTGATGTACGGCCTGGGGGCGATTGTCGGGCCGGTGAGCTACGGCTTTCTGGCCGACCAACTGGGGGCGAAGTCGGGCATTCGACTGGTGCTGGCGGTGCAAGCGATTGCCGTCGGCCTGCTGTCGATCTCCAGCGCCTTTTGGGCACTGGCCTTGCTGGCGGTGATACTCGGTTCGTTCCCGCCCGGCATCGTGCCGCTGGCCCTGGCGCGGGTTCACGAACTGATTCCCGGGCATCACCAGCAGCAGGTTGCCTGGAGTCGCGCCACCGTGTCCTTCGCCACCTTCCAGGCCATCGCCGGTTTTGCCTACTCGGCACTGTTCAACGCCAGTGGCGGTCATCATGCACTGATGTTCGTGATCGCGGCCGGGGCTATTGTTGTTGCATTGCTGTTGGAGTTGGTGGTGCGTTTACTGAGTCAACCGAATGATGGCGGCTGCATCAAACCGAGCGCTGCATGAACAACGCAAAACCCATGTGGGAGCTAGCAAGCTTCACACTGACTCAACACGTCGAACCGAAATTTTTTTGTCATCACAACAGGTATTTATCATGACCCTCCCCCAAACCATGACCCAGATTGAAATCACCCAGCCTGGTGCTCCCGAAGTCCTGCAACCGCGACAGGTGCCCTTGCCTGCCGTGGGCGCTGGTGAAGTGCTGATCCGCGTGCACGCGGCCGGGGTCAATCGCCCCGATGTGATTCAGCGCGCCGGCAAGTACCCGATGAAACCCGGCATGAGCCCGATTCCGGGGTTGGAGGTGGCCGGTGAAGTGGTCGCCATCGGTTCAGGGGTCAATGACTTCATCGTCGGCGACAAAGTCTGCGCGCTGACCAACGGTGGCGGGTATGCCCAATATTGCGCGGTCCCGGCCAGCCAGACGCTACCGATTCCCGAGGGCATGGACTGGGTGCAAGCGGCAGCGGTCCCGGAAACCTTCTTCACGGTGTGGGCCAATCTGTTCGACATGGGTGGCGCCAGCAAAGGCCAGCGAGCCCTGATTCACGGTGGCACCAGCGGCATCGGCACCACCGCGCTGATGCTGTGCCGCGAGTTCGGGGTCAAGGCATTCGCCACCGCGGGCAGTGAGGACAAGTGTGCGGCGATCCGTCAATTGGGGGCCGAAGCGATCAACTATCGTGATCAGGACTTCGTCCAGGTCATTCAGGAAAAAACCGCCGGCAAGGGGGTTAATGTCATTCTCGACATCATGGGCGGTTCGTACCTGAACCAGAACATCGCGGCATTGGGCATGGAGGGCCGACTGGTGATGCTCGGCTTTCTCGGTGGTGCTCACGCCAAGGACGTCGACCTGCTGGCGATCATGGGCAAGCGCGCGGTGATCACCGGCTCGCTGTTGCGCGCTCGCACCCGGGAAGAAAAAGCCTCGATCGCCGAACAGCTGCGCGAGTACGTCTGGCCCGTGCTGGAAGCTGGCCGTTGCCTGCCGATGATCGACAAGGTTTATGCCCTCACCGAGGCGGCACAGGCCCACACCCGGATGGAAGCTGGCGATCACATCGGCAAGATTGTGTTGCGCGTGGATTGAAAGCAACGCAAATCCCTGTGGGCGCGTGCCTGCTCGCGAAAACGGCCTGGCCGTTGACATGAATGTTGAATGTCACGGCCTCATCGCGAGCAAGCTCGCTCCCACAAGTCGAATTTATCCCTGCTGCCGGCACACATCTGTTAAAACGCGGGCTCCATGTCTGTGCCGGTAGATCACCCGATGTCCTCTGCTTTTCTCTCCCGCTTGCGCCCACGGTGGCTGTCGCTGCTGTGCATGGCCGCGTTGATCGTCGGCCTGCCGGTCAGTTGCGGGGCGCTCAGGTACAAAGAGCGCGAGCTGTTGTTTCGCATCGAACCGGGCACTGCCGGCTGGTATCGCGGCCTGCCGCAGGACGTCGAGGAATTTGATATCAAGTCCGCCAGCTTCAAGGCCGGGCAGAACCTGCATGCCTGGTGGTGGCCGGCGGCGCGCCGCGATGCGCCGGCGATCCTCTACCTGCACGGCGTGCGCTGGAACCTCACCGGCCAGGCGTTTCGCATCGAGCAATTGCGCGCCATGGGTTACTCGGTGCTGGCTATCGATTACCGGGGGTTCGGCCAGAGCCACGGTGACCTGCCGTCGGAGGCCAGCGTTTACGAAGACGCCCGAGCCGCCTGGGAGCGTTTCACCGCAATGCAACCGGACCCCAGCAAGCGTTTGATCTACGGTCATTCCCTGGGCGGCGCGGTGGCCATCGACCTCGCGGCAGATTTGGCTGCGCAAGCGAAACAGCAGCACATTCCGGTACCGGTGCGCGGCCTGGTGATCGAGTCGACCTTCACCTCGCTGGGCGATGCCGTGGCAGAAGTCGCCGACAATAATTTGCCAGTCCACTGGCTGCCCGTGCGCTGGCTGCTGTCGCAAAAGTTCGACTCCATCGACAAGATCGTCGACATCGACATGCCGTTGCTGGTGGTCCACGGCCTGGCCGACCCGTTCATGCCGTCGCGATTCAGTCAGCAGCTGTTCAATGCCGCCAATCAACCCAAGCGTTTGTTGCTGATTCCTGGCGGTACGCACAACAACAGCATGAGCCTGGGGGGTAGCCAGTATCGCCAGGCACTCGACGGCTTGATGAAGGCCAGCTAGGCCGATCACGCAGCCGGCAAAGCGTTATTCAAACTCGCTTTGCCGGGCTTGATCAACGAATCAGACCTGAATGTGCAGCCCCTGCTTCTTCTCGATCGGTTCCTCTTTGGCTTTTTTATATAGCTGATCCAGCCAGGAGTCCGTTGATCTCAGGTCCAGCGCGCCTTTGTTCAATAACAATCCATAGTCAATCAACCTGTGGAAGTTGGTCAGGTCCAGCGTCACCTTGCCCTCGAACTGTTTTTTATCCAGCTGGACCAGCTCGATCACCGCTTTGGCGTGATTGAAACTTAAGGACTGGAGGTCCTTTCTCTCGTTTAACAGGGTATTCAACGTGTCCTGTTCCCAGGCCGTCAGCATGTTTGGCGGCGCAGTGACTTGCAACTGCCCGTCTTCGGCCACCGTGTAGCCGAATGCTTTGTCCGCCAACTTGGGCCATAGGCTGTGCAGATTTGCTTTGAAGTCGGTGTATATACCGTCAATTGTTTTGAGCGCATCCGCTGCGCGGCATTCTTTTGCCCAAAGGATTGTAAATCTAAAGCTATCAATCCGAGTGTATAGGCCAACGTACCCGGCACCTAAAGGGGACTTTTCAATAAAGTCCTCTACCGCTTCCAAGTCATCCATGGTGAGGCCTGTAACAGCAGGAGCCTGGAGTTTCTCGATGGCCAACCTCACCCTCTCTTCAATCACCGGCTTTTCTACTGAGTCTGGTTGATTTTGCTCAGTGCTTGCCTTCACCCTTTTCGGGCAGGGCATTTGAAAAGATGCAGCGGTATTTATATTCATATCAACTACTCCTCATGGGGATTCCATGTTGCATAACGGCCAGAACGGGAAATGGGTGACCTGATAAACGCGTAGGAAAAATCCGAAAAAGGAGTAGGTATTTTCTATCAGCTCGTTGCTGATCAAGATAAAAGCCTGCTGTAACGCCAGCGATAAATATGTACCGCCTTTTACAAAGAGGAGAACGTTCAAATACAGATGCCTGCTTGGGCACAACTGCTTCAGAACTTTTACTTCTGGCATCTGATTAAATTACGAGAACGCCTTCATGTGGATTACTTGCTTTAAAAATATCGGGGTACGCTCGGTATTGTTATTTTTGGGGATATTCCTGGCGGCCGGCATGGCACCGGCGATGTCTTTTTTGAGCGCCTCGGCTATTCCGGACATCGCCTCTAAAATTCCGACGGCGACAACGGCACTGCCCGACAAATTGAACACCTTGGAAGACAGTCTGGCTGACGAAACAGATGTGAAGCATTACAGCTTCACGGCGGTTCGGGGGCAAAACGTGTGGATTCATGCAAAAGAGCGCAAAGGTTCACTACTCACTCTGGAATACAATCTCAATGGCACTTGGCTCACTTTTCCTTGGGGAGAACACTTGACGGTATCCGACTTACAACCGAATCAGGAGATTCAGGTTCGCATTTCGAAGACACCCTCCGCCCCTTTCGTGCTGGGCAGCACCTACAAAATTGAATTTGGTTCAGCACCCTATTACGCCGACAGTCGCGTCCGCGGCGACGCCGGTGAGCTGCCGCTCTACTGGGCAACCACCCAGGCCTATAAAATCTTGAACTGGTCGGTCCGATTGGCGGATTCGACAGGGCATTCGCTCGAAGGCGCTACGGCGACTTTGAAATTGAACAAGGGAGCGGGCGAGATCGACTTCTCTCTTATGACGGACAGCACAGGCAGTGCGACGCAAGACATTGAGTTGGGTAGCTGTCATGGCCGTCTTAAATCTGCCCCGTTCTGGACCCGCAGTGGCAAGTATTACTATCAGTGGGACGCTGAATACAACCTGGGGTATTGGCTGATCCAGATTCAAGGAAAAGAAGCTTCAGGGGTGGGAGGCCCTAACGTGCCGAACGTTTCATTCGCGCAGATCTGTTATCAAAGGATGTTGCGTAACCAGGCATGAGAACTCCGAACAATGAAGCAGGTATTTTTAGTTAGCTGTTACTGCAAAACAATGATGACTCAGCGATAACCCCGCGCCTGCAGGTCAAACAACTGCGCATAGCGCCCGCCACCGGCCAGCAGTTGCTCATGATCGCCACGTTCAAGGATCTTCCCCTGATCGAGGACGATGATGTGATCGGCGTTACGCACACTGGAAAAACGGTGGGAAATCAACAAGGTCATGCGGCCCTGGGTGTGCTGGCTGAAATGCTCGAACACCGCGGCTTCCGCCGCTGGATCGAGCGCCGAGGTCGGCTCGTCCAGAATCAGGATGTCGGCATCGCGGCGCATGTACGCGCGGGACAAGGCGATTTTCTGCCACTGCCCGCCGGACAACTCCTGGCCACCGGCAAACCAGCGCCCCAGTTGCGTGGCATAGCCGCGATCCAGGCGCTCGATAAAGGGCGCGGCCATGCCTTCGGCAGCGGCCTCCTGCCAGCGCTGTTGATCGTTGAACGCCAGGGTGTCGCCCACGCCGATGTTCTCGCCGACGGAGAACTGGTAGCGAATGTAATCCTGGAAAATCACGCCAATGCGCCGACGCAATGCGTCTTCCTCCCAGGTCTGCAAATCGCTGCCGTCGAGCAGAATGCGCCCCTGGTCGGGCCGGTATAAGCGGGTCAGCAGTTTGATCAGCGTGGTCTTGCCCGAGCCATTCTCCCCCACCAGCGCCAGGCTGTGGCCGGGGACAAGGTGCAGGTCAATGCCTTCCAGCGCAGCGCGACTGGCGCCCGGGTAACGAAACCCGACATTCTCGAAACGCAAGCCATCGCCGGGCACCGCGCCAACGGTGAGATGCCCTGTATCCGCCACCACCGGTTCGGCCAGGTACTCGTAGAGGCTGGAGAGATAGAGGCCATCTTCGTACAGCCCGCTGATGGCGCTCAGGCTGCTGCTCACCGCCGTCTGCCCCTGCTTGAACAACACCAGGTACATGGTCATCTGCCCGAGGCTGATACTGCCGTGCACCGTGTCGACCACCACCCAGGCATACGCCAGATAAAACGCCCCGGTGCCCAGTAAACCAAGGACGAATCCCCAACCGTCACGGCGCAGGGTCAGGCGCCGGTCTTCGGCGTAGAGACGGGCGAAGGTATCGCGGTAGCGCTGCAACAACAGCGGCGCGAAACCGAACAGTTTGACTTCCTTGATGTAGCCCTCGTGGGAGAGCAGCGTCTCGATGTAGTTCTGTTGCCGGCTCTCTGGCGCACGGCGGGTAAACAGGCGGAAGGCGTCTCCGGAAAAATGCGCCTCGGCAAAAAACACCGGCAATGCCCCCACCACCAACAGCACCAGCGCCCACGGCGAAAAATGCACCAGCAGCACGCCGAAGCTGATCAGCAGGATCAGGTTCTGGATCAACCCCAACGACTTCATCACCAGCGCCAGCGGCCGGGTCGAGGCTTCGCGGCGCACCCGCACCAACTTGTCGTAGAACTCGGAATTCTCGAACTGCACCAGCGACAATGTCTGGGCCTTTTCCAGAATCATCGTGTTGACCTTCTGCCCCAACTGCACACGCAACAGCGACTGCTGGACGGACAGCGCGCGCTGGGTCGCGGACAGCAACGCCAACACACCCGCCTCCATCAACACATAACGCACCACCGGCCACAGCGGCGCACTGCCCTGTTGCGCATGCAACTGCATGGCGAACACCACGGCGTCGACGATGCGCTGCCCCAGCCAGGCCGCCAGTGCCGGAAGAACGCCGGCAATCAGCGTCGCCAGCACCAGGCCGAGAAACAACCCGCGTGAGGTGCCCCAGACCAGCAGCAGGGCACGTTGGGCCTGGTCGAGCAGCGAGGTGAAGCGTTCAAGAACAGGACTCACGCCCCCAGCTCCGCCACCACGTCAGCTCGTTCTCCCTGATACCGCGCCCGATAGCGTCCCGGACTATCTCCCGTCCATTTCTTGAACGCGCGGTGGAACGCACTGGGTTCCTGAAAGCCCAACTGCTCGGCGATGTCACTGATGCTCGCCCGGCTTTCACGCAATTGCTCGAATGCCACGGCACGCCGTACTTCGTCCTTGATCTCTTGATAGGAACAGCCTTCACGCTCGAGTTTCCGGCGGAAGGTGCTGGGGCTCAAATGCTGCTCGAGGGCGAAGGCCTGCAGGGTCGGCCAATCACTGTAATGACTGGAGCGCAAGCGCTGATGCACCTGGGACGCCAGGCCATGCTGGTTGCGGAAGCGGATCACCAGCCACTGCGGCGCGGTACGCAGGAACACTTTGAGCGACGCCAGGTCCTGAACCACCGGCAGACGCAGGTAGTGACTGGCGAACTCGATCTCGGTGCGCTCGGCGCCAAAGGTCAGATTGGGTCCCCAGAGCAGGCGGTCGTCGCTCAGTGACAGGCGCGCGTGGCGAAAGTCGGCGCGGTCGATCGGAATGCGCCGGCCACCGAGCCAGCACAGCAGGCTGATCATCAGCACCAGAAAGGTTTCTTCGCCGAAGCGGCTGGCCTCTTCGTTGGCCGAGTGGCTGTCGAGGCTGATGACGGCACGCTTGCCGCGCACCGTCAGGGTGCCGCGAAAGTCGCAGAGGAACAGCGCGAAATTGGCCAGGCACTGGCGCATGGCCTTGTGCAGATCGGGCTCCTGAATCAACGCCCGGCAAATCAGAGCGAATGCCCCTGGTGGCATGCCGTGGGCGTCGAGCCCGAAGAACTCATCGTTCAGTTCGCGGATCTGGATCAGCCACAACGCCGCAAATGCATTGGCCGGCACCCGCGCCGTGGGTTGCCCGATCACCGCCGGATCGATGCCCGCCTGTTCGAGCACGGCCTGCACTCGCTGCGCATCGTCGCCCATCCCGTGGAGCATTGCCTGCACGAAGTAGGCGGCCACCGAGTCCTTTTCCCGCATGTGAACGCTTCTCTCCCCATCACCCGAAATGGCAAAAAACACCAGCGCCGTTGAACAGTTTCGGCATAGGACAACCGCCCTGCCAGCTCTAGACTCGCTGCCAATAGTACGCCTTCGGCCGTGACCGCGGCCAAGGTATTGCAAGGTTTGACCGGAAGGACGGCAAGATGAATCTGCAAAACATTGGCGTGATCGGCGCAGGCACCATGGGCAACGGCATTGCGCAAGTCTGCGCCCTGGCCGGTTTCAGCGTGACCTTGATCGATATCTCCGAGAACGCGCTGCAAAAAGCCCTGACGACCGTTGGCAAAAATCTCGACCGGCAGATCGCCAAAGAGACCCTGACGCCCGAGCAAAAACTCGCCGCCCTCGACAAGATCCGCACCAGCACCGATTACGCCAGCCTGCAAGGCGCGCAACTGGTGATCGAAGCGGCTACCGAGAACCTCGACCTGAAACTGCGCGTGCTGCAACAAATCGCGGCCCAGGTCAGCACCGATTGTGTGATCGCTTCCAACACGTCGTCGCTGTCGATCACCCAGCTCGCCGCCAGCGTCAGCCAGCCTGAGCGTTTCATCGGCCTGCACTTCTTCAATCCGGTGCCGGTAATGGGGCTGATCGAAGTGATTCGCGGCCTGCAGACCAGCGACACCACCCACGCCCTGGCACTGGAGATGGCGACCAGGCTTGGCAAAACCGCGATCACCGCCGGCAACCGTCCGGGGTTTGTGGTTAACCGGATTTTGGTGCCGATGATCAACGAAGCCATCCTGGTGCTTCAGGAAGGCCTGGCCAGCGCCGAAGACATCGACGCCGGCATGCGCCTGGGTTGCAACCAGCCCATTGGCCCGTTGGCCCTGGCGGACCTGATCGGCCTGGACACCCTGCTGGCGATCATGGAGGCCTTCTACGAGGGCTTCAACGACAGCAAATACCGCCCGGCGCCACTGCTCAAGGAAATGGTCGCCGCCGGTTACCTGGGACGCAAGACGGGGCGTGGCTTCCATGCCTATGCCTGAGCGTTGCTCGCGTTTCGCCGAATACCGGGACAAGGTGCTGGAGCTGTTTGCCAGCAAAGGTTTCGGTCAGGTCGGCATGCGTGAGCTCGCCACGTGCCTGGGGTTGTCCCCGGGCTCGTTGTATCACCATTACCCGAGCAAACAGCACTTGCTACTCGATCTGATCGAGGAGTTCTACGAAGAGCTGTTGGCCACCCTCGGGCGCATCGAGAAAAAGGCCCCGAACAAACGCGATCGACTGAACAACCTGATCCGCGCGCACCTGAATCTGCACCGCGACATGCCATGGCATTTCCGTCTGGTCGAGCGCGACAGCGGTTGCCTGAACGAGGAGCAACAGGTTCGGGTTCAGCAACTGCGCGAGCAGTACGAGCGCAGGTTACTGCTGATGCTCGGTGCCCGCTCGCGGTTCAGTGAGTCGGGCCAGTTGGCGGCCGGTCACGCCATTGCTGCGCTGCTCAACAGTGCTCCGACCTGGTTGACCGCTCACACCCTCGATGAGCATGAGCACCACGAGTTGCTCGAAAGCATGGTCAGCGGTGCCATTGAACGTCTGCTGGCGCCACGCCGCGCAAACGAGGCAATAAGCCTGGCCTCCTCTATCGAGAAAACATCTAAAAAAACCCAGGCTCCCACACCGATTTAGCGCTTTGCTTGCCGGGTCAATGCCATCGGAATTTTGCCGTCGAACCCTTCGTCCAATCCGATGCACACCTTCAATGACCGGGAGCCGAACCATGAAAATCAATCCCTACCTCATCTTCAATGGCGACTGCAAAGCCGCATTCACCTTCTACGCCCAAAGCCTGCAGGGCCGAATCGAAGCCATGACGACTTTCGGTGAAACCCCTGTCGGCGAGCAGATGCCCAAAGACCTGCACAACCTGATCATTCACACCCGCCTGCTGGTGGGCGATCAAGTACTGATGGGCTCGGACACCACGCCCGACCGCCCGGTGGACGACATGAGCGGTTGCTCGATTTCCCTCAACGTCGACAGCATCGCCGAGGCCGAGCGGGTCTTCACTGCACTGTCGGAGGGCGGCAGCGTGCAAATGCCCTTGGACGCCACGTTTTGGGCGGCACGTTTTGGCATGCTGGTAGACCGTTTTGGTGTGTCGTGGATGGTCAACTGCGAAAAGGATCAATGAGAAAGTCCTGCTGATCGGCGATGTTCAAGGCATCAAAAAGCCCAACCTTGAGAGGTTGGGCTTGCTGGCAACTCTCGGGCCGTCTGCTACCGTCAAATAGTCACCCGCATAGCAGCGACCTTTCGGAGGATCCCCTATGCCAGCCCATGACCTGTCATGGTCCACCCGATTGAAACTGTCGCTTCTGGCTGGCGGGCTGACCGCCACCCTGCTGGTTCTCAGCGGGTGCGCAACCGTCGACGCCCAGACGACTGCTTATGTCGGAGTCGAGCATCCTGCGCCAACGCTGCCCAGTGAAGTGGTCGTACTGCGTACCGAGCCGCTGCGTCCGCATGTTCGATTGGGTGAAATATTGATCGACGCCAGCGTCGATCCCGCACCGCCCATCACCCAGGTAGAAGAAAAACTGCGGGATGAGGCGGCCAAGCTCGGTGGCGATGCGGTGGTGGTGGTCTATGACCATATTCAAGCGGTGGGGGCTTACGTCAACGGGCCACTATGGGCCCGGGATGTAAAGACCATTGAGGGGCGCAAGCTTAAAGGGATCGTCATCAAGTACCGATAGCGTGGTCCTGCGTCGAATGCCCGGGACACAACCTTTCGTCGTAAATGAAAACGCAGCGACCCCCCAAGCCCCATGTCTGGCTTAGGGTTTGCACAGGCCCGACGTAGCGCCCCAGAACGACATAATTCTGACGCGGCTGCGCCTCAATTCAACGCTTAAGGACTCCAGCGATACGCTTGGTCAGTCACCGGAGATGTAACGTGTCTACTCTCAATGAAATCGCAGCGAACCACGCGAGAATGGCCAAGGCAAAGGAGGAAGAGACGACCGCGCTGAGTGAGCGAACGCTTCATGTGGTGGGCAGTATCGAAATCCCGTGCAAAGATGCGCAACAGCATGTCTCACTGCACCTTATCGCAGGCGTACAGGAGAGCAACCTCGGTCAGGTGGTGGGTTACTCACTCTAATCGCACTTGACAGTGCGCCCCCTGTGGACCTGTCGCCTGCCTGCCCGTGAACGCACTTCAACCTGCGACGTACTCAGGCGCTGGCCAAAGGCAGAACAGAGCTGATCGCCTCACCAACTCCCAAAAGCCCGGTCGACGCCGGGCTTTTCTTTTCCTTCACTTTCTCTGCCTGCGCCACCCTCGCCTGCTGCTACGCTCACATAGCGCCCCTGAAGCAGCTAACGTCACTGCCGGGCCGCCAGGAGCCCAAAATGAAAGGCGCATTTGTAACACTCATAGCCCTGCTCACTTGCTCATCGGCAATAGCCTCGACACCCGATGGAGAAATGCTTTTCCAGGAAAATTGCAGTGTCTGTCACGGCGCTCGAGGGATGGGAGGCTCAGCCCCCAGGCTGGCCGGAGATGCCAGTGAATGGAAATCAAAGGTCTTCGAGCGAGCGGTACTGAGCGGGATCGACGACCATGGAAAACCCTTGAAAGCGCCAATGCCGCATTGGGCTGGAACGAGTTTCAAATCTGACAACGGGGCAATGCCCAGCAAGCTTGAAGTTGATGCAATACAAAAGTACCTGCATAAGCAAAAGTAGTGCATCGGGTCAGGCGGGGTGGCATGGGTGCCAGTGCCCTCTCATGAGCAGAAAGTTGAGGAGAAGCCCGGCGCAGCGCCTGGCTTTTCGTTCCCTTGCGTCACACCGCACCAGAAGGATGCATCCAGCCCAATATCGGGCTTTTCCGTATCTGCGACATCCTTTTCACCAATCACTCACACTTCAAGGCGCAGATTATCCCTGCTCCTAAGAAGATTCCCATTTGGTCCGCCCGCATGCGGGCCATTTTTTTGTTCGTTATTTGGCCGTCTGGCGGCTCGATCGAGCGTTCTGGCTGAACATGAGAAGACAGCATCACAAGGCACTACTCCAGTGCCTGCCATCCCTCTGCGTCAGCAAAAGGCAGATACGCAAAGCCCGGCGCTGGGGCCGGGCCTTGGATGAACGGAGATTTTGGCTATCACAGCGGATGAGATTTGTGCCGCTTGAAATATTCTTGCTTGCCCACGGTAGACTCAATGTTCCGATAGGTGCATCCATCAGTCACACAAAGCATTGACCTGCCATCTCTGAGTGCCACAGAAAATGTTACCTCGTCCTCTTCGCCCGCCAACATAAAGCCTGCAACCGCACCCATCGGACCGAGCACCATCGCACCGGCCAAGCCCAGGCTGACGGAGCTTGATACATCTGAATAGGAGCTTTCGCTGACTAATGTAACGTCACGGATCTCCTGAGTGGATATCTTTAGTCCAGGCCACGGGTACACAACTGTCTCTATTGTGATAAACCCGGGTTCATACACTGCATGCCCATCAAGAAAATCTCCTGCCAGGATTTTTATTTTTGCCATACCAAACCCTCCCTGCATTTTCCTGCAAGAAAATTCAACGCTCAGAGGTTTGTGTCGTCAACGAGGTATGGACGAGGGGCGTCAATTTCCGACTGTTGGAAGCACAAGAATGAGCAGATTGTTTGCGCGAAATTTGCTCATCCTCGCGCTGCACAATCCCCCTGCGCTCTTCAATGAAGAGTCTTGCGACTTTCACCAATCCTGATTCGGTCCAGCGCCCGGTTTAACGAATCCAAGGCATTGAGGAGGGCTTTCGCCTCGGCCTCTCGACCATCTCCCCACAGCCGTTCAGCCATTTTATTCAGGGCCTGGATAGAGCGCTCGATATCAGCAGCCGTCACTGAGGCGGTGTCTTGAGGATGTTTCTTTGGCATTTGTTAGAGTTCCCACAAAACGTTGTGTTGGTGAGCACATGCCAAACAGAACATAAGGAGTGCAGGGGTCGCCGTAACCATTTGGTAACGAAGCGAAATTTATCACTATTGAAACGCCACTACGAGAAGCAACCAATGGCTAGAGCACTCTCGCCGGTGCATCAAGCTGGCGGACGCTTGAAAAATGAACTGTCGGGACTGAATCGTGTCTACGACTCCAGGGATGACGCAGTATCCACATGGCTGGTGCTGGGCAGGACAACCGGCCAGCCTTAAAGCCCTCTCCTGGAATCAGATATGTCTAAAAAGCTTGCTGCTATTTTGTTGTCCGCATTGGTTGGCGCAGCTGCCAGCAATGTAATGGCTGCTCAAGGCCAATGGCAAAAGGATCACCCCCGTAGAGCCGAAGTCAATGGTCGACTGGCCAACCAGAACAAGCGAATCAGCAACGAAGTTAAAGAGGGTGAAATAACCAAGGGGCAGGCAGCCAATCTGCATAAGGAAGACCATCAGATTCGTCAGGAAGAACGGAGCATGGCTAGCCAAAATGGCGGACATATCACCAAGCAGGAGCAAAGGACCCTTAACCAACAAGAGAATGCTGTAAGCCACCAGATTGGCGGCTAAGCCTTACCTGTGATTTTCGGTTCGTGCTCACCTTGGTGAGCTTTTGTTGTAAGTGTTTTGCCCATTAGCCCGCGAGGTCCCTCAAGGGCTAATGGTATTGATGGACCGGTAACCGTGACGACTGTAAGCCTCGCTAACCACCTGACCCGCCCTCACCTGCCTCGCTGAAGGCTCTGCAGTCGGACAGGCGCCTTTCAGCAGGTAGCCTGTTTAATGAGTTGCCTCAAGCATTTGAAGCCTTCCTTGATTGCCGCAAGTGATTGATATCACTTTGCTACCTCATTTCGGTCTCCCATCAGGCTGAATTCGACATAGATGCGTAGACCAGTAGCTCACCTCACGCCAGCCAGTGAGCGTCCCGACGGCCCCCGCGAAAAGGCGATCGGCAACAGCAAGGCCGTTTGCCCCGTGTGAAGTGGGAGCGGCGTGGATGCATCTGTACAAGAAAGCCGGAAGGGGCAGGCAGGCCATGCGATCAAGGGCATGACACAAACCTACCGAACGACCTGCAAGACTACTAGCGAATCAGAATTTGCGTCCCAGCGGGTATTCGACCGCCAGACGGATCTGATCGACATCCAGTTCGGCTTGAGCCGCGTTCCCACGATGTACGGCATGGCGCAAGCTAAACGCGAGGTTTTTGGCTTCGCCCGACTGCACCACATATTTGGCCTGTATATCGCGTTCCCAGTGTTTGCCACCTTGTCCGTACCCAAGCCATGTGTAACCGCCATGGGGTCCATGTGACTGCCGTTGATGCCGCTTCCGCGCACATACAGTGCACCGAAGGTCAGGCCGGGAACACCATAGCCAGTCATGTTCAGGTCGTAACGGGCTTGCCAGGAGGCTTCCTCGGGCGCGTTGACGTCGGACAATGCCACCGCATTGCTCAGGTAGATCGCGCCACGGGTGACGTAGTCATAGGGCGTGTCTCCGTCAATTTTCTGATAGCCCAGGCCGAGGCTGTGGGAGCCGGCCTTATAAGTGGTCAGAAAACTCCAGGAAGTATTGTCGATTCGACCGGACAAGGCTTTACCGGTGTCCTGCGTGCGGTACAGATTGAGGTCGAATGTCAGGTCCTGGCCGTCGGCCAAAGGCTGAGTGTAGACCGCGCCCAAGTAATGCTGACGCAAGGTGTCGGCGTAGACAGCACTGAACAGACTGGCATTTAGCCCTTTGATCGCCGAGTTACGCACGCCGACCAAGTCGAAACTGTCGCCCTGTTTGCCGTTGGAGTAATTGACCACAAACCCCTGGTCATGGCTGGTGGCATTGCGGTCAGTGCTTTTCGTTGAAATGTCCACCGTACAGGGAAGTAGCGGGAAGTTCCCGGCTGGTCAGCAACCAGCCTGTGGCGGTTTCGGGCAGCAGGCGGCTGTCGGATGAGCCGAACACCGGGGTTTTCACCCGTTGCTCGCCGTAGCGTAATTCGGTTGAGGAGAACCGCACTTTGGCCAGGGCGCCACCGCGACTGTACTGCCCCTTGGGATAACCATCACTGTCAATGCCGAGCAGCCGCGCCTTGCCGGCCCGCCCGCCGCCACTGTCCAGCTCCCAACCGGAATAGGCGTGGGCATCGAAGCCAAGGTCTACGGTACCGCGGGTGTAGCCCGAGGTGAGTTCGGCCATCAGGCCGTATGCCCATTCCTCGGCGAGATCGCTACGCTGGGCGCGGGGTTTGTAGGCATTGCGTGCACCGTTGCTCAGCGAGCCGTGTTCGTAGTCGCGTCGGTCGTAGACGGTACGGTTGAGCAAACTCCATTGGCTGTCCTCGACAATGCCTTTAGCGTTGTCTTGCTCTGAAGCCAGGGCGAGCAGGGATTGCCCGCCCAATGCCAATAGCAGGGTGTGCGTCGAAAAGATCTTCACAGCGCAACTCCAAAAAATGCGGGATAGCCGAGGTGTCCCGCAAACCGGGGACACCGTTGGGCATGTCAGAGGTATTTGAGGATTGCGATATCGCGACGGCGCTGTTTCAGGCTGGCGAACCAGCGCGTCGGGAAGAACAGCAACACTCCCAGAATCACGCTCCACAGCCAGACCGTGGGGAGGTTTTCGAATCCGTAATACGCGCCCTGATTGGTGCCCCACATTGCGACGGCCACCAGGTACATGGCCTTGAGCACGTACAGATGCAGCAAATAGAAGAACATTGGTGCACCTCCATAGACCGCCAACGTCGCAGTGGACCAGCGGTCCTGCAGCTTCTCGAACAACGCCAACAGGAGCAGCCCCAACCCGAGGGTCGGCATCAGGAACATCAGTGACGGCGGGTACTTCTTCGCGCTCATGAAGCTCATGAAGGTCCGTAACGAATCATCGGTCTGTACCCAGGGCTTCTCGCCGTAGAAATTCAGGTAGCGAATGAACACGAAGGCCACCAGCAGGCCTGCGCCGAGTTTAACAAGGCGGGAAATTCGCTCGGCCGGTGCCATGTCCTTGCCAAACCACGGACCGATGGCCCAACCCAGCAGAATCACCCCGATCCACGGCAATACCGGGTACGTGGTGCGAGCCCGGGTGAACTCGGTGATGTCGATGAATACCTTTTGATGGAGGATCGACCACGGCACATAGAAGGGCGACTCCGGCCCGACGATGATGTTATCGAACAGGTTATGCCCAGCCACGATGGCCATCCCGATCACAATCAGCCATCCACGCTTGAAGTGCAGCATCCCGGCGAGCACGATCATGCAGATGCCAATACACCAGATCACCTGCAACCATAGGGTCTTGGGCGGAAACTCGGCGTTCCAGGCAAAGCAAACGAAGGTGATCTCCAGAAATACCAGGAAGAACCCGCGTTTGAGCAGGAACAACGAGGTTTCATTGGCCGTGTGCTTCTGGCTGTACAACCAGGCCGACAACCCAGTGAGGAAGATGAATACCGGCGCGCAGATCTCACTGAGCATCCGGGTGAAGTACAGGTCCGGCGTCACGCTTAACGCGTCAATCGGATCGGTGACCTGACGGTGCAGCAGGAAGGTTTCGCGCACATGGTCAATCAGCATCAACAGCATGACGAAACCGCGAAGGGCATCGATCGCCAGCATTCGCGTGCTGGCTTTTACCTGAGTGGAGGCCAGCGCAGCGGAAACACTTCCCACCTGCCCGGCCAATCCTGAAGATCGGGACATTTTGGTAACTCCTGTAGGGGAAATGGATCAGGCCTGTTTTTTCAACCGGGCGACTTCTGAGGCTGGCAACCGCGATGGAGCCCGTGGCAACGATGGCTTACCCTGCGTCCGGTAGAACGACAGCGTGGAGCTGAAGCTTTTCAGGTCATACGGCTCGGTCTTGCCATCGGGGCTGACCCGTTCACCGGGCGTGCGGTCTTTGTATTCGACGGCCACCACGTACGTGCCCTGCCAGGGTAAATCGAAGCTGACTTTTCCGGTCGCATCGGTGCGCTGGGTGAAGACTTCGCCGGAACCGGTTTCCAGCATAACGTCCTGATCCACCAGCGGTTTTTTCGAATAGTACACTTGGAACCAGGCCTTGTTCCCGTCAACGATGCCGGTGGGCACGATGTCCAGGGTTAACTCCGGAGTTCGCGCACGCAAATCGCCAACCCAACGGGTCGCTGGTGTCCAGTGGGTTTTCAAGGTCTTGCCGGCTTCGTGCAGGTCGAAGATCGGATAATGCGGATCTTGGGTCAGAAGTGAGTCATCGCCCTTAGCCTGATGGTTCACCGCAAAAGCCTGGCGTTGCAAAATCAGATTCAATGATTTCGAATTGTTGCTGATCGACCACCCCTTGAGTTGCTGGAACCGGTCCATCCCGCCCGGTGTAACTTCCAGCATGTTCTTGTCATATTCGCCGTAGTACAACACCAGCGGTTACCCGGACGGCTGTTCGTACCAGATCTGGTGTGCCTCGCTGCTGCTTGCCAGCATGAAGACGCTGTAACCCGATAGTGCTTTTGCGTTGCTCATTCGCATTTTTTGGCTCCGATTGGTGTTATCCAGCGATTCGTTGCAGTCGCTTCATCCTCCCGAAATCAGCAACTTCACAAACCGCGCCCCTCTAGCTGTACGCATTACAGCGCAGAGACTTTTGCGGTTTGTTCCGAAATCGGCGCATACGGGGCCATCGGTGACTGTTTTTGCGGCTTGAAACAGCCGTTTATGCGGCTTGCGCCAGGATGAGGCGCATTGAGTGGGCCTGTAGGCTCGGTGTCCAAACCCAGTGCGTTACTGCAAGTCAAAACGAATGTGGGAGCGAACTCGCTCGCGATGGCGGCGCAACAGTCAACGGGGATGTTGAATGTGATGCCCTCATCGCGAACAAGCTCGCTCCCGCAGGTTATTGAGTCTGTCAGTGACGCAGCAATTTGCGCAGTGGCACGCCGTCCTTGAGCACGGGTGATTTGATGACGATGTAACTGAAATACTTGGAGATGCCGATGTTCTTGTCCAGCAGGCTTTCGATGACTTCCTGATAGTGCTGGATGCTGCGGGTCATGAAGCGCACCAGGTAATCGTAGCCACCGCTGATCAAATGGCATTCAAGCACTTCATCCACCTGACGGATGTTGGACTCGAACTTGGCGAAATCTTCGCGCTTGTGGTCGCTCAAGGTGATCTCGGTGAAGACCGTGACCGAGTCAGTGATCTTCGCCAGGTTCAGGTGCGCCTTGTAGCTGGAAATATACCCCGCCGACTCCAGTCGCTTGACCCGTTGCAGGCAGGGACTGGCCGACAATCCCACAGCATCGGCCAGGCTGACGTTGGTCATGCGGCCGTCTTTTTGCAGTTCAACCAAAATGCTGATGTCGATCCGGTCCAGTTTCACTAAACCTTCCATTGCGTACCTCGTGACTGCCGTTTGTAGGACAATCTTCTAGCAAAATCAGCGCCGTAAAGACAGCTGATGCTGAGCCACCAGATCCGCCATGCTGTTGATGCAGTAATCCGTCGCGCATGGGGATGGCTTTTTTTCACGGGCACGACAGATCAGGCATACATTGGCGGCCAACCGCCGACCGGCAGAAGGCCGCGTCACTTGCAGGATATCTCCGACCTCAAGCCCGTTGGCCTTTAACCAATCCTGATCCTGCAATGGATCACTGGCCAGTGAAATGAAATCGTCGGGCATGATCCCCAGCCGCTCACAGAGCAGCGATCGATCTTCAACATCCCGATCGCCCTGCACCAGCAGGCGATAGAACTTGCGCAGGTACAGCATCGCCCCCGGCGCATCCTCGAACAGTGACCAATTGGCAACCGAACGGGCAAAGCTCATGCCCTCCTCCCAGCTGGCTTTGAGCCCCCAGCATTCAGCCAACTGGCGATGGGCGAAACACAGCAGACCACTAAAGCCCAGCTCACCGAAGCGCGGATACAGTGCGCGCACCACCTCGCTGTATTCGGCCAGCACCTGTTCCTTGTCCGGGTGTCCACCCCGGCTGTCGAGCAAGGGTTGCAACGCCGCCCAGACACCCGAGTCGCGATCGACCAGGACTTCATCGCAATCGATGAGCAGTGCTCGATATTCAGTCAGCCCCATCGTGTGCAAAGCCTCCAATGATGCATTCCATCAATCCATGCTCCATAAATGCTCACGGGCGATGCCTTGCGGCGGCGCCCGGAGCCGGCAGAAGCTTAGTTCAAGACCCGTGCCAAGGCGGCTTCCAGAATCTGCAGTGCTTCATCGACCTGTGCCTGGGTAGCCACCAACGGCGCGAGGAAGCGCAATACGTTGCGGTAAACGCCGCACTTGATCACCAGCAAGCCACCCTTGCGGGCTTCATCGATCAGCCGTTGATTGAGGTCGGCGTCCGGAGTACGGGCCGTGTCGTTCTTGATCAGTTCGATCGCCAGCATGAAACCGGTACCGCGCACATCGCCAACTTGCGGGTGACGGCTCTGCAAGCGCAGCAGTCCCTGGCGCAGACGCTCACCCAGCGCTTCGCCGCGCACCAGCAGCTGTTCTTCCTCAAAGGCATTGATGACCGCCAGTGCCGCCGCGCAGGACAATGCGTTGCCGCCGTAGGTGCCGCCCAAGCCACCCGGCAATGGTGCGTCCATGATCGCGGCCTTCCCAACCACGCCGGACAGCGGCAAGCCACCGGCCAGACTCTTGGCGACGGTCACCAGGTCTGGCTGGATGCCGGCATGCTGGAAGCCGAACCATTTGCCGGTACGGCCGAAACCGGTCTGGATTTCGTCGAGGATCAGCACGATGCCGTGTTTCTCCGTCAGCGTGCGCAGGCCCTGGAGGAACTCGACAGGAGCCGAAAGGAAACCGCCGTCGCCCTGTACCGGTTCGATGATGATCGCAGCGACCCGCTCCGGCGCCACTTGCGTTGCAAGCAATTCATCCAGTGCCTTGAGCGCCATCTCGCTGGTGACACCACGATAGGCATTCGGATACGGCGTATGGAACACCTCTGGTGCGAACGGGCCGAAGTTCTGTTTATAAGGCTGGCTCATGCCGGTCAGCGTGGTGCCGAGCAAGGTCCGGCCGTGGAAGCCACCGCGGAAGGCAATCACCGCCGACCGATTGGTGTGGGCCCGGGCGATCTTCACCGCGTTTTCCACGGCCTCGGCACCGGAAGTAAAGAATGCCGCTTTATAGGCTTCTTTACCGCCGATCATTTCGCACAGGCGCTGTGCCAGATCCAGATAAGGCTGATAGGCAACCACCTGGAAGCACGCGTGAGAGACCTTTTGCAGTTGCGCCTGCACCGCCGCAACCACTTTCGGGTGGTTGTGGCCAATGTTCAGCACACCGATGCCGCCGACAAAATCCAGGTAGCGCTTGCCGTCCACATCCCACAACTCGGCACCTTGGGCGCGATCAATCACCAGCGGGTGTGCGGTTACCAGGCCACGCGGCACGAATTGATCGCGCTGACGGAGCAAATGAGGGGTTTCGTCGACTTTGCTATTCATGGCATTTTCCCATCGTGAGTCCGGCAACCGGGAGGTGGTTGCGATGGTGTTCAGGTTAAGGCTTGCGCGAAACGAACTACGCCGAACTTGGCCCCTGAGAAATTCGGATCGACTGTTTTCACCCTGCCAAACGGCAGAATCCTTCAGCCCGCCGAATCTGCCGCAGCCTTGCCGATACAACGTGAAGCAACCCGTTTAACCCGGCCCTTTCGACAGATACTGCGCTGGCATTGCGCGATGATGGCTACACCTTGACCCTTTCAGGAATTGCCCATGGCCCTGCTATATAAAGCTGATCCTGTACGCGGCGGACAGTGGAAAGCGCTATTCGCCGAACACGCCCCGGATATCGAATGGCGCGCCTGGCCGGACATTGGCGATCCGTCCGGGATTGAATACCTGGCCGCATGGCAGGCACCAGATGATCTAGAGGTGTTACTGCCCAATCTGAAGGTGCTGTTTGCGTTGTCCGCCGGGGTCGATCAGCTCGACCTGAAGCGTTTACCGCACAGCCTGCCAGTGGTGAGACTGCTGGATCCAGGGATCACCCGTGGCATGTGCGAGTACGCCAGTTTTGCCGTGCTTAGCCTGCATCGGGACATGCTGCGTTATCGCCAGCAACAGATGGCCCGCTGTTGGCAAGCGCACTTGCTGCAACCGGCCAGCAAGCGTCGGGTAGGCGTGATGGGGTTGGGCACGCAGGCACAACAGATCCTGGCGACCTTGCAACCACTGGGGTTTGCGCTGAAGGGCTGGGCGCGCAGTGCGCATCATGTAGTTGGCGTGGATTGTTATGCCGGTCACGAGCAACTGCCGGCGTTCCTTGGTCAATGCGACATTCTGCTTTGTGTGCTGCCGCTGACTGAACAGACCCAGGGCATTCTCAATCGTGAACTGTTTCGACAGCTCCCCCACGGCGCAGCCCTGATCAATATGGGCCGTGGCGGACACCTGGTGGAAAGCGATCTGCTGGAGGCACTGGACAGTGGTCAACTCAGTGGCGCGGTACTGGATGTACTGCAGCAAGAACCGGCTCCAGCGGACCATCCATTTTGGCGGCATCCGCAGATTCTGCTGACACCGCATATTGCGGCGATGACCCAGCCGGAAAGCGCGTTCGGGGTGTTGCTGGAAAATATTCGGCGGTTTGAGCGGGGCGAATCCATGGTGGGCCAGATTGATCGCACCCAAGGTTACTGATCACCCCTCAATCAACTGCAGGAGTGGAGCTTGCTCGCGATAGCGGTAGAACATTCAGGCTAAATGCTGACTGTCCACCCGCAATCGCGAGCAAGCTCACTCCCACCATGGTTCGTTGGTGGTTTTAGAGTGTGTCCGCGATAGCTTTACCGACGTCTTGCGTAGTGCCCTTCCCGCCCAAATCCGGTGTGATCGGCCCGTCGGCAATCACCTGTTCAATCGCCTGCAAGATACCGTCATGCGCCGCGCGATAGCGCTCATCGCCGTTTCCCAGGAAATCCAGCATCAACGCTCCGGACCAGATCATCGCAATCGGATTGGCAATGTTCTGCCCATAGATATCCGGCGCCGAACCATGCACTGGCTCAAACAACGACGGAAACCGTCGCTCCGGATCAAGGTTGGCCGAAGGCGCAATGCCAATGGTCCCGGCGCACGCCGGGCCCAGGTCGGACAGGATATCGCCGAACAGGTTAGACGCCACCACCACATCAAAGCGCTCCGGCTGCAACACGAAACGCGCGCACAGAATGTCGATGTGCTGTTTGTCCCAGGTGATGTCCGGGTACTGTTCGGCCATCAATGCCGTGCGTTCGTCCCAGTACGGCATGCTGATGGAAATGCCGTTGGATTTGGTCGCCGCCGTCAGACGTTTGCGTGGCCGGGTTTGCGCCAGTTCGAAGGCATACTTGAGAATGCGATCCACACCACGACGGGTGAACACCGATTCCTGCAGCACGAACTCATGCTCGGTACCTTCGAACATTTTGCCGCCGACTGAAGAATATTCGCCCTCGGTGTTTTCGCGGATCACCACGAAATCGATATCACCCGGCTTGCGCCCGGCCAATGGGCACGGCACCCCGGGAAACAGCCGCACCGGGCGGATGTTCACGTACTGATCAAAGTCGCGACGAAACTTCAGCAACGAGCCCCACAGGGAAATGTGATCCGGCACCTTTTCCGGCCAGCCCACGGCACCGAAGTAGATCGCATCGAAACCCTTGAGCTGTTCGAACCAGTCTCCAGGCATCATTTGCCCGTGTTCCAGGTAGTAATCGCAGTGCGCCCAGTCAAGCACTTCGATGCTCAAATCCAACTGCCATTTCTTCGCGGCCTGCTCAAGCACTCGCAGGCCTTCGGGCAGCACTTCCTTGCCAATGCCATCGCCGGCAATCGCGGCGATTTTGAATGTCTTGCTCATCAATTTGCCCCCCCCGTGACTGTGCATTACAGCCCGCCGATGTGGAAGGCTTTGACTTCAAGGTATTCATCCAGACCGTACTTGCTGCCTTCACGGCCCAGGCCCGATTGCTTGATGCCACCGAACGGCGCGACTTCCATGGAAATGATCCCGGTGTTGAGCCCGACCATACCGAACTCCAGCGCCTCGCCGAATCGCCACGAACGACGCAAGTCCTGGGTGAAATAGTAGGCGCCCAGGCCGTAAGGCGTGGCATTGGCCAGCGCGAGAGCCTCGGCTTCGTCGGTAAAGCGCATCAACGGCGCCACCGGACCGAAGGTCTCTTCACTGGCCAGCAGCATGCCGGCGTGGGTGTCACCGAGGACCGTAGGCTGCACGAACTGGCTGTCGCCCTCGGGCATCGCGCCACAGAGCAACCGCGCCCCCTGGCTCAAGGCATCGTCGATGTGCCGGGCGACTTTGCTGACAGCCGCGGCATTGATCAGCGGGCCGATGGTGACGTCGGCATCCAGGCCGTTGCCGACCTTGAGCTTGCCAACCTCCTCCACCAGCCGCCGGGCGAAGCGATCATAGATGCCGTCCTGCACCAGAATGCGGTTGGCGCACACGCAAGTCTGGCCAGCGTTGCGAAATTTGCTGAGCATGATGCCGGCCACCGCCTGCTCAAGGTCGGCATCGTCGAACACAATAAACGGTGCATTGCCACCCAGTTCCAGGCTCAAGCGTTTGATATGTTCGGCGCTCTGGCGCATCAGCAAGCGGCCGATGGCGGTCGAGCCGGTAAAGGAAATCTTGCGCACGCTCGGGTTGCCAGTCAGCTCCTCGCCGATGCCAGCGGGCATGCCGGTCAGCACGTTGAATACCCCGGCCGGGATGCCGACCCGTTCGGCCAGTACCGCCAGGGCCAAGGCTGACAACGGCGTCAGGTCCGAGGGCTTGACGATGATCGGGCACCCGGCCGCCAGCGCCGGCGCACATTTACGGGTGATCATCGCGTTGGGGAAATTCCATGGGGTGATCGCAGCGCAAACCCCCACCGGTTGCTTGAGGGTCATGAGTCGACGATCACCGCCAGGGGCCGGCATGGTTTCGCCGTAGACCCGTCGGGCCTCCTCAGCGAACCATTTGACGAAGCCGGCACCGTAGCGAATTTCGCCCTTGGCTTCATTCAGCGGCTTGCCTTGTTCGCAGGTCATGATCAGTGCCAGGTCGTCCAGGTTGTCGATCATGGCTTGATACCAGCGCTCGAGAAGCGCCGCACGTTCCGCTGCGGGGCGTGCGCGCCAGGCCGGCAAGGCTCTTTCAGCCGCTTCAATGGCACGACGGGTTTCTGCGCCTTGCATCGCCGGTACGCGGCCAATCAGCTGGCCACTGGCCGGGTCGATGACGTCAAGAGTCGCCGTGCTGTCGGCACCGATCCACTTCCCGTCGACATAGGCGAGTTCTACCAAAAGGCTGGGGTCTTTCAAACGATTCTTGAGCATGGTCGAGTCCTGATCCGAGACACGCTCCAGTCTAGGGAGGTGCCGCGGATGAGGATGCTGAAAGTGCCGATTCGGCGGTGTTGGATGCTGAAATTCGGGGTGGGACGGCAGGCTCTACCGGAGGGTGCTTGAGGGGTCAGCACTGAACGCAGCCCCCCTCTGCCAGCCGGCTTGCGCTGCCCGATTTGATCTCTGTTTGTTGCAAAATTTTTTATAGCTTCAGGGAACCGAGCATGCCCTGAAGAAACCGTTCCCCGGCCTCCATCTGGCTGATCTCGATGAACTCGTCCGGCTTGTGCGCCTGTTCAATCGAGCCCGGTCCGCAGACTACCACCGGTACATCGAGACGTTGCTTGAACAGTCCGCCTTCGGTGCCGAACGAGACTTTGGCGATGCTGGTATCCGGCGCGGCGAAGTTCTTCAGGAAGCGCACCGCTTCGACACTCGGGTGCGTATCGAGGCCTGGATAGACATTGATGGTTTCAATCTCGATCGCTGCAACACTGGACAGTTTTTTGGCTTCACGCACGATGACTTCGGCGCGCTCGCGCATCTGCTCCAGGAACTGATCCAGATCGTCCGCCGGCAAGTTGCGCACTTCGAAGTCCAGGGTGCACAGGTTCGGCACAATGTTCAGCGCCTTGCCACCCACAATCTGCCCGACATGCACGGTGCTGTAAGGCACGTCGTAGTCTGCATCCCTGGCGCCCTGCTCTTGCAACTGTTGCTGGCTTTGACGCAGCGCAGCGATGAAGTCGCAGGCCACGTGGATCGCATTGACCGAACGAGGTGCCAGCGATGAGTGTGCCTCCAGGCCACGACAGTAGGTGCGGTATGAACCTTTGCCCTTGTGCCCCAACACAAACTGCATGTTGGTCGGTTCACCGATCAGGCACAGGAATGGCCGCACCGGTGCCAGATGCAACACATCCAGCAAACGCCGCACGCCGACGCAGCCGGTTTCTTCGTCATGGGACAGCGCCAGTTGCAGCGGCCAGCTTAAGGCGCTGTCCGCCGCATCGAGCATGGCGTCGATGGCCAATGCAATGAAGCCTTTCATATCGCAACTGCCTCGGCCGTAAATCCGTCCGTCCTGCACCGTTGCCTGAAACGCCGGGAAGCTCCAGACCTGCCCCACCGCCGGCACCACGTCGGTATGCCCGGACAACAGAATTCCCGGCAATTCGCGAGGGCCGGTGCTGGCGAACAAGTTGGCCTTCTTGCCTGTTTCGTCCTTGACGATCAGCGACTCGATGCCCTTGGTCAGCAGCAGGTCGCGCACATACTCGATGAGGGCCATGTTCGACTCCGAAGACACGGTATCGAAGGCCATCAGACGCTTGAGAATATCCAGTACACGGGGTTTCATGAGGCCTTGCTCCGTTGCTCGGCTGAAAGGGCGAACCGATTGATCGAGAACGGCTCAATCATCGTGCTGGTGCTGCCGGTGCTGATCAGTTCGGCCATCACGTCGCCGACGCCAGGACCGAGCTGAAATCCATGGCCGCAGAAGCCGAATGCGTAGAACAGTCCATCGACGGTGCCGCTGGGGCCCATCACTGGCAGTGAATCGGGCAGGTAACCTTCGATGCCGCTCCAGACCCGGATGATGTTGAGGTTGCCGACACCCGGCAGCAGGCGGCGCATCTGCTCCATCTGATTGAGGATACTGCGCGGTTGGACATGGGCCCGGCGATTGAGCATGTCCGGTTTACTGCGGTAGCCGCCGCCGATGATGATGTTGCCGCGTGGGATCTGGCGGAAATAGATCACTTCCTCGGGAATTTTGGTGTACACGCCGATCACCGTCGGCAAGGCGTAAGGCACCGGTTCGGTAACGGCCATTTGCGGGCCATGGGTGTCCAGCGGGACCGGCTCGCCGAACTGCGCCGAAAGCTTTTGGCCCCAGGCGCCAGCGGTGATCAACAACTGAGCGGCGTTGAATTGGCGACCATCGGTGGTGGTGACATTGAACTCGCCACCGACCTTCTGCACTTCGGCGACTTCCGCCTGTTCTTCGATTCGCGCACCCAGTCGCCGTGCGGCACGGGCAAACGCCGGGGCTGCCAAACGCGGATTGGCGTGGCCGTCGTGGGGCGCGTAGGAGCCGCCCTTCACATCTGGCCCGAGAAACGGGAACCGTGCGTGCAGCTCGGCGCCGCGAAAAATCTTCAGATCCAGTTGCGCCGCTTCGGGCGCCGCTGCGTAGGCTTCAAGTTCGGGGATTTCGTCTTCGCGGTAACACACACGCATGTGCCCGCTGGCGATGAATTCGAGGTCGTCGTCGATCAACTCTGGCAAGCGCTTCCACAGTGCCCAGGATCGGTTGGCCAACGCCAGCTGCCCAAGGAATCGGCCCTGTCGGCGCACGTTGCCGAAGTTCACACCGCTGGCGTACTGACCAATCTGGTCGCGCTCCAGCAGGATCACCGACTGGCCCCGCTGACGCAAAAAAAACGCCGCCGCCGAGCCCATCAGGCCGCCGCCGACAATCACGACATCGGCTTTGTGAACCGTCATGGCGACACCTCCTCGGTGAGCATTGAAAGGGGTTTGACTGGTGCCTGGCCGCGTTGTCGGCCAACCTGCTGCACATTGACGCCGGCCGCAGCAGCGATGACCTCGGCCCCGGCCTGGGAGCAATATCGGCCTTGGCAGCGACCCATGCCGACACGGCTGAACGCCTTGGCCCGATTGACCTCGCAGGCCCCTTTTTCGCTTACAGTGCGGCGCAACTCCCCAGCGCTGATCATTTCGCAGCGACAGACGATGGCTGCATCCGGCAAGTCTTTGGCTTGCGCAGAAGGCCAAGGAAATGCCTGGGCCAGCCCCAGGCGAAACTGATCCATCACCCCCAGCGCGTGGCGTTGTTCGTCGCGCATCCCGGCATCCACCGGTTGCTGCAGATCCTCCAGCAGCGCCATGGCGACCAGCCTTCCGGCATGTTCAGCAGCATCCGCGCCGCGAATTTTCGAGCCATCACCGGCTGCGTACACGCCACTGACCGAGGTCCGGCCGTCCTCATCAACTGCCAGCAACCATTGGCTGGATGCCTCATCAAAACGCAGGCGACAACCGGCCAGGTCCGCCAATTGCGTTTCCGGGCGCAGGTGATAACCCAGGGCCACGGCATCGCAATTGACCGTCAGGGTCTCCCCACGCGCCGTGCTGATCCGCACGCCACTGACTCCGCTCGCGGAGTCGCCCAGTACTTGCAGCGGCTTGATCCCCAAGTGCACCGGAATCTTCGCCTGATACAGCTGCGCCAACAGTTTCATCCCGGTGAACAGCACCCCGGGGCGAGCCAGCAGTTTCGGCAATGCGCCGATCCGCTTGCTCAGTGGCGAAGTGTCCAGCACCGCCGCCACATTGGCGCCAGCCTTGAGGTATTGGCTGGCGACCAGATACAGCAAAGGCCCGCTGCCCATGAACACCACACTGTGGCCAATGGAAACCGCTTGTGATTTGAGCGCGATTTGCGCCCCGCCAAGGCTGTAGGTGCCGGCCAGTTGCCAACCTTCAATCGGCAACAACCGATCGGTAGCGCCAGTGCAGAGGATCAGCCCCTCGTAATCCACCGTTGAATGCTTGCCCTGACTGACGCAGCACAATTGACCCGGCGTAAGGTTCCAAACCAGCGTGTCCGGACGGTAGTCAATCAACCCGCGCAAACGATCGAAACTTTCATGCAGGTCCCGCGCCTTGGCGGCTTCGGTGCCATACAGCGTGGCGTAATCGCGAGTGAAACCTGCCGGTTGGCGACGATAGATCTGCCCGCCATCCCGGCGATTTTCATCGATCAGGATAGGTCTGAAACCCGCGGCTACCAGTGTTTCGGCACAGCGAATACCGGCCGGCCCGGCGCCGACGATGACTATCCGTGCAGTGGCCATTTCGCCTCCGGTTGTGTGGTGACGATGTCCATTCCTTCACGGACTTCGTTGGAACAGGCACGCAGGCGTTCGCCGCTGCGAGTCCAGACCCAGCAATCCTGACAAGCACCCATCAGACAGAAACCGGCGCGCCGGCCAGAATCGAACTCTGACTGGCGCAGCGCGTTGCCCTGGATCAGCAACGCCACCATCAGGGTGTCGCCCTGCAGCGCCTCGATGGGTGCGCCGTCCACTTTCAAATTGACGGTCGGCCGGCCCTGCTCGGCCAGCCTCACAAAACGCCCCTTCATGCATAGGCTCCCTGGCTCATGGTGATCAAATCCTGCTGGGTTTTCAGCAAATCGGCGCTGTCGTGGTGGCAGAGAATTTCACTGCCGCCTTCGATGATCCGGCGGCTCGGCGCAGTGCGATTGCAGAGGCCATCGACTCGCACCGGGCAGCGGCTGAGGAACGTGCACAGTTCCGGCACGTTGGCCTTGGCGCCGATCGGCGGCAGCTGGCCGCAGGTGGTGCCGCAGTTCTCCAGCCAACCTTGACGCAGTTCCGGCACCGAATGGATCAACAGGTCGGTATAGGGATGGAACGGTGCCTGGGCAAATGACTGGCGAGTGCCAGCCTGAATCTTGTGGCCGCGGTACATCACCACAATGTCATCGCACAGGGCCCGTACGGTGGAAATGTCGTGGCTGATGAACAGATAGGAAACCCCTAGCTCCTGACGCAGATCGCGCAGCAGTTCGAGAATAGCCGCGCCGACCACTGTATCCAGCGCCGAGGTCACCTCGTCGCAAAGGATCAAATCCGGTTTGGCCGCCAATGCGCGGGCCAGGTTGACCCGTTGCTTCTGCCCGCCCGACAGTTCGCTCGGCCGCCGTTCAGCCAGGTTCCGTGGCAAGCGCACCAGGTCCAGCAGCTCGCCAATACGCTCACGCAAAGCGGCCCCCTTCAGACCGAAGTACATCTTCAGCGGCCGGCTCAAAATGGTGCTGATACTGTGCATCGGGTTGAGCGCAGTGTCGGCGTTCTGAAAGACCATTTGAATCCGGCGGAACTGTTCGTCAGTTCGCTCGCAGAGACTACCGCCCAAGGGTTGTCCATCGAAGGTCAATCCGCCGAGAGCCGGTGTCAGCAACCCCGCCACTACCCGTGCCAGGGTCGATTTCCCCGACCCCGACTCACCGATCACCCCAATGGCCTGGCCCCGGCGCACGGTCAGGTCGATATCTTCCAGCACGCGGATCGCGGGCATGCCTTGCATGTTCTTGTTGCCGTAACCGGCGGTCAGGCCCTTGATGGTCAACAGCGGTTCGTCTTCAGCGACGCCGCAGGGTGGCCGAATCGTGGTGTCCGGCCGCGCGGCAGCCAGCAAGCTGCGGGTGTATTCGTGAGCCGGGCCTTTGAGCAGCGGCGCGGTGGCGCTCTGTTCGAAGATCTGGCCGCCATTGAGCACGACAATCTGATCGGCCATCTGCGCGACAACCGCCAAGTCGTGGGAGACATAGACCGCCGTCGCCCCACGTTCCCGGACCACCCGCTTGAAGGCGCGGAGCACATCGATCTGGGTGGTCACGTCGAGGGCGGTGGTCGGTTCGTCTAGTACCACCAGCACTGGATCACTGATCAGTGCCATGGCCGCCATCACCCGTTGCAATTGCCCCCCCGAGACCTGGTGCGGGTAGCGCTGGCCAATGTGATCTGGGTCTGGCAGGGCCAGGTCGCGGAACAGTTCGATCGCTTTGGCTTCGAGCACGGCGCGAGTGCCCAGGCCATGAATCAGCGCGCCCTCCACCACTTGGTCGATCAGCCTCTTCGCCGGGTTGAACGCCGCCGCCGCGCTTTGCGCGATGTACGACACCCGATTGCCACGCAGGCCCTGCAGTTCCTTTTCGCTCAGTGCGAGCATGTTGTGCTCACCGATCTGCACTACACCACCCGACAACCGGCAACCGCGCCGGGCGTAACCGAGCAGCGCCAGGGCTATGGTGGTCTTGCCGGAGCCGGACTCACCGATCAACGCCAGCACTTCACCTTTCTCCAGGGAAAAGCTGACACCTTTGACGATTTCGGTTTCACCGCGCTCGCCACAGGCGACTACGCGCAAGTCTTCTACTCGTATCAATTCGCTCATTTCAATGCCCTCCCGTGCGGCGACTACGTCGGGACGACACTCTGTCGATAAACAGATTCACACCAATGGTCAGCGTGCCGATGGCCAGGGCCGGAATCACGATGGCCGGCGCGCCCTGGTTAAGACCGCCGATGTTTTCCCGTACCAGAGAGCCGAGATCGGCATCCGGCGGTTGCACGCCGAGGCCGAGGAAGCTCATGCCGCTGAGCAGCAATACAATGAAGCCAAAGCGCAGGCCCAAATCGGTCAGCACCGGGTTGAGCATGTTTGGCAGGATCTCCACGCAGGCGATATATAACCGGCGCTCACCACGGGTACGGGCGACTTGCACGTATTCCAGGGCTTCGATGTTCACCGCCATGCTGCGGGCAATGCGAAACGCACCCGGGGTGAAGCTCAACACCGCCGTGCAAATCAGCAAGGTCACCGAGGAACCGAAGGCCGAAACCATGATCAGCGCCAGCATCTTGCTCGGGATAGAGATAAAGGCGTCCATCAAGCGACTGATCACTTCGTCCAGCCATTTCGGCGAAACCACCGACAGCAACGCACAGCCGGTTCCCAGGCCACTGGCCAGTACCGCGGCGATCAACGCCAGGCCGACGGTGAATCGTGCCCCCACAAGTACACGACTTAGCATGTCGCGACCCAGGTAATCAGTGCCAAACGGGTAAACGGCGCTGATGCTGTCAAAGACATTGTCGGAGACCACTTCGCCCACCGGGTGCGGTGCCAGCCATGGGCCGAAAATTGCCACCAGCAACCAGACAACGCACATCGCAGCCCCGATCAGTCCCAGCCACGCCGGGCCATGAGACACCTTGCCAGCCGCCAGGTCGGGGGTCGCAGGCGTCGATTTCACAATGAGATTGTTCATTGGTTTCTCAGCCTCGGATTGGACAGAATCGCGCACAAGTCGGCAATCAGCACCAACCCCAGGTACGCGGTGCAAAACAGCATGGTGCAGGCCTGGACCAACGCCATGTCACGGTTGGTCACGGCATCGACCATCAGGCTGGCGATGCCGGGATAGTTGAAGATCGTCTCGACGATTACCACCCCACCCAGCAGGTACGACAGGCTCAAGGCAATGGCATTGGCAATCGGCCCGATCGCGTTGGGCAAGGCATGGCGCAGCACAATGCGCATCGGGCTGACACCTTTGAGCCGAGCCATTTCCACGTAGGGGCTGTCGAGTTGATCAATTACTGCAGCCCGGGTCATGCGGGCCATTTGCGCGACGATCACGCAACACAGCGTCATCACCGGCAAGGCGTAAGTGCGCATGAATTGCCAGGGTGAAGTGATGTCGCTGGCATAGGACAGCGCCGACAACCAACCCAGGTTCACCGCAAAAATCAGCACCGCCAGGGTCGCCACCAAAAACTCCGGGACAGCGACCATGGCCAGGGTGAAAAAGCTCAGGAAGCTGTCGATGCGCCCACCGCGCCCCATTGCCGAGCCGATACCCAGAATCAGCGCCACAGGCACTGACACCAGCGCCGTGGCGGCCGCCAGCATCAGAGTATTGGGCACCCGCCCGGCCATCAATTCGCCGACCGGCATCGCGTTGGACACCGACAACCCCATGTCGCCGCTGAGCAGGTTCATCAGCCAGTGCAGGTAACGCTCCACACCGGGTTGGTCGAGCCCCAGTTTCAGGCGCAAGGCCGCCACCTGTTCCGGCGTGGCGAACTGCCCGAGCGATTGTTGCGCCGCGTCCCCCGGCAATACCGCCGTGATCGCAAACACGACCATGGACACGATCAACAAAGTCACGATCGCGGCGCCCAGACGCCGGCCGATCAACCACAGTGTGTTGCTATTCATCGCCTACCCTCCTGCACTGTCCCTGCCGTTCAAACCGACGGCTGATCAAGCGTCCAGCCAGACCTGCTCGGCGAACATATAGCCCATGAAGCCGCCCAGGGGGTTGCTGCCATAACCTTTGATGCGCTGGTCCACGCCGTCGATGTTGCTGATGAACACCGGCACGCCGATACCGCTGTGCTCATGCACCAGGGTTTGCATGTCTGCGTACATTTTGCTGCGCTTGGCATCGTCGGTTTCACCGCGCGCGAGCATCAGCAATTGGTCGAACTGATCGTTCTGCCATCCCGACTCGTTCCACGGTGCTTTCGACTGGAAGAACTGCGAGAACATCACGTCGGCGTTCGGCCGTGGGTTGATGTTGCCGAAGCTCAGCGGGTGCTTCATCCAGTGATTGGACCAGTAGCCGTCGCTTGGCAAGCGGTTGACGTCGAGCTTGAGCCCGGCCTGTTTCGCCGATTGCTGCAACAGCACAGCAATGTCCACCGAGCCGGTGGCGGCCGGCGACGCGACCAGCGGCATGCTGATGCTTTCCATGCCGGCCTTCTTGAGCAGGAACTTGGCTTTTTCCGGGTCGTACACGGTCTGCGGCAGGTCGGCGTTGTAGTAGCGTGAACCGGGAGCAATCGGATGGTCGTTACCGACCACGGCAAAGCCACGGAAGACTGCAGACTTGATCTGTTCGCGGTCCATCAGGTGCTTCATGGCCTGGGTGAATTCCGCGCTTTTTCCGGGCATCTGGTCCTGACGGATAATCAAGTCAGTGTAGTTGCCCGACGGTGCATCGACGACGCGGTGCTTGGCACTGGCCTTGATACGGATGGTCGAACGCGGGTTGACCTCGTTGATCATGTGCACATCGCCGGACAGCAATGCATTGACCCGCGACGGCTCGTCGGCAATCGCGATGAACTCAATCTCGTCGAGGTACGGCAGGCCGGGTTTCCAGTAGCCGGTGTTGCGCGCAGCAATCGAGCGCACGCCCGGTTTGAACTCCTTGACCTTGAACGGCCCGGTGCCGACACCCTGATTGAAGTCGGTGGTGCCTTCAGGAACGATCAGCAGGTGCGATACGGCAAGGATCGATGGCAATTCGGCATTTGGCGCGCTGAGGCGGATCTGCACTTCGTTGGTGCCGGTGGCCTTGATCTCGGTAAATTGCTCCATCAGTGGCATGACTTTGGAACCGGTCAACGGGTCCTTGTGCCGCGACAGCGAATACACCACGTCCGCCGCAGTGAGGGTTTTGCCGTTGTGGAAGGTCACGTCCTTGCGCAGGGTAATGGTCCACAGCGTCGCGTCGGTGTTGTCGATACGCTCAGCCAGTTCCAGCTGCGGTACCAGGTGCATGTCGAAACGGGTCAGACCATTGTAGAACATGAAGTGGCGCACGTAGTCGGTGGACAGCGCTCCTTTGGCCGGGTCGAGGGTGTCGGCGGTGGAGCTGGACATGCCGGCGACGCGAATCCGCCCGCCCGGCTTGCCCTTGCCTGGAGTCGCTGCCTCTTCGGCAAACAACTTGCCCGCGGTGCCGAACAGGCTACCGGCACCCGCCGCTGCAACACCCGCCAAACCGAGCATTTGCAGGGCATTACGGCGCGACATGCCGCGATTGAGGCCTTCGAATACTCGCAGGCTGTCCTGGCCGGAAATCAGTTGTGACTCGATCTTGTTGTCAGTCATATCAGTTGTACCTGTCGAAGATGAGAAGACTCGAGTGCTCCGGTTAACCGGAGCGTCCTGGAAACGCAAACGACGGTCACGCGACAACATCAACTCAATGCAAATAGTCCTGAAAACGGTAATAAGCGCCCACGAACGGCAGGAACCACGGCTTGCCGAAGTGCCCGGGAATCGCTGGCCAGTCGAGTTCGCGCCAAGGGTTGGCCTCGACCTTGCCGGCCATCACCTCGGCCATGACCTGGCCCATGTGCACCGACATCTGCACGCCATGCCCGCTGTAACCCATGGAGTGATAAACCCCGCCGTGCTGACCAGCACGAGGCAAACGGTCGGAGGTCATGTCCACCAGCCCGCCCCAGCAGTAGTCGATCTTCACGTTGGCCAATTGCGGGAACATCTGCACCATCGCCGCTTGCAGCACCTTACCGCTCTTTGCGTCATTCACGGTGTCGGACATGGCAAACCGCGCACGGCCGCCGAACAGCAGGCGGTTGTCCGGAGTCAAGCGGAAGTAGTTGCCGATCATGCGGCTGGTGACATAGGCACGATGACCGGGCAGTAATTGCTCAATCAACGACTGCGGCAGGACTTCGGTGACAATCACAAAACTGCCCACCGGCACGATCCGCCGCCGATACCAGCCCAACCCGCCGTGCTGACAGGCACCAGTGGCGAGCATCACTTGTCCGGCGTGCAGCGAACCCTTGCTGGTGTTGACCTGATATCCGCCAGCACGGGCTTTCCAGTCCCTTACCGAGGTGCCTTGGTGAATGAGCGCACCATGACGTGCCGCCGCTTCCGCCAGGCCGACACCGAAGCGCCCGACGTGCATCTGCACACCGTTGCGCTGCAGCAAGCCACCGTAGAATTGCGCCGAATTCACTTCAGTGCGGGTCTGTTCGGCGCTTAGCAACTCGACATCGGCATCGACTTCCCGGCGAATCAGTTCGCAGGTTCGTGCCAGTCCCTCGTAGTGCATCTGCTTGGCTGCCAGTTTCAGCTTGCCGTTGCGGATCAGATCGCAAGCGATTTGCTCCTGTTCCACCAGCGACACCACGCTCTGCACTGCACTTTCGTAGGCCTTGTAATAGGCCCGAGCCTTGTCGGCACCGAGGCTGGCACTGAGACCGGCGTAGTCCTGGGCCACCCCGGTGTTGCACTGACCGCCGTTGCGTCCCGAAGCTTCACCGATCACCCGCCCGGCCTCCAGCACTACGACACTGGCGCCTTTCAAGGCCAACGCCCGAGCCGCCGCTAGACCGGTGAAACCGCCACCGACGATGGCCACGTCGACCTGCCCGGGCAACGCACCGGGCTGGGCACCGGTGAACGCCGGTGCGGTGTCGAGCCAGTAGGATTCACTGCCCATGTCTAATCCGCCTATGCCAGGAAAAGTGCCATTACCGTTACAACTCAAAGACCGACCAATGCCGCCAGCCCGCCGATGTCGGTGATTTGCTGGTAGCCGTAGAAGGCATTGGCAGGGACTTCATGACCACGGGCGACAAACGCCTTGTTCTTGATCTTCATGTCGTGGGCCGGCATCAGGTCATAACGGAAGCTGGAGGACACATGCAAGATGTCTTCCGGGCCGCAGTTGAGGTTGTCGAGCATGTACTCGAAGGCGGCCAGTCGCGGCTTGTAAGCCTGAGCTTGCTCGGCGGTGAAGACTTTGTGGAACGGCGCGCCGAGCTTGTCGACGTTGGACATTATCTGGCTGTCACTGGCGTTGGAGAAAATGACCAGAGGAATTTTGTCGGCGATTTTCGACAGGCCTGCCGGCACGTCAGGGTGCGGCCCCCAGGTGGGTACGGCGTCGTAATACAGCTGGCCTTCGTCGCGGTATTCGATACCCCAACGCTTGCAGGTCCGGGCCAGGGCGGTCTTGAGGATTTCGTCATAAGGCATCCAGTCACCCATGACCTGATCCAGGCGATAAGCCGAGAAATCCTTGACGAATTGGTCCATCTGCTCCGCAGGAACGCGATCAGCGAAAATCTCGCGAGTCATCGTGCCCATGTGGAAATTGGTCAGCGTACCGTAGCAGTCGAACGTAATGAATTTGGGGCGAAGAAAGCTCATTGAGTGCGGTCCTGAAGTTCGTTGAGGTCATGGCGTGACTAGCATTCGCTTCATTCCAGAAGCTGTGATGCAACGCTGCAGCACACCGTCATTACAACACCGTGAATTCAGCAGATGGCGTTAAAAGTGACCTCTGCTCGATACAAACCACCGTTTTAGCCTCCCCCCTCAGCAGACTTTGCGGCACGCTCCCACCTTGGGCAAACCCCGTATTTGTGCGCTTTTATGGACCTTTATAACCCTGTACGACCCGCGCGTACCGTCGTTGACCGCAGAAACTGCGCCGGGCTGAACGAAAACGGGCGCGTCCCTGAGGAAGCGCCCGTTTGATGTGGTTTGGAGCCTGCCATCTCTCCGCAGCTGACCGGTTACCTGGGGGGTCGCGGTGTTATTGGAGGATGTCGATCAGTACGCTTTTGAAGCGCAAATTGGCTTCGAATGCTTCTCGCCCCAGGTCCTTGCCGATGCCGGAGCGTTTGTAGCCTCCGGTTGGCAGGATGTAATCGTTACTACGACCATAGCGGTTGACCCAGACTGTCCCCGCTTCCAACCGCCGGACCAGGCGCAGGGCACGGTTGATGTCGGCAGTATGTACCCCCGCCGCCAAACCGTAGGTGGCATGGGCGGCCAGGCTCAGCGCCTGTTCTTCATCATCGAACGCCTGCACCGTCAGCACCGGGCCGAAGATTTCTTCGCAGATCGCCGGGTTCTGATTGTCGAGGCCGACCAGCAGTGTCGGTTGGTAGTAAGCACCGCCCAATCCTTCGAACAATCCGCCACCGGTCAGGACTTCGGCCCCGGCCTGGCGCGAACGCTGGACGATGCCGTCTATGCGAGTGGCCTGGAGCCAGGAAATGATCGGCGACAACGTGCTTTCCGGCGACCAGGTGGGACCGGGACGAAGCTCTTCGAAGTAGGCGCGCAAGTGTGCGATAAACGGTTCCATGATCGAACGCTGAATCAACAACCGCGAACCGGAGACGCACACCTGTCCGGCGTTGCCGGTAATGGCCAGCGCTACGGTGCGCGCGGTTTTGGCGATGTCCGGTACATCAGCAAACACCAGTTGCGGGCTCTTGCCGCCCAGTTCCAGGGTGACCGGCTTCGGCCCCACCAGCGCACAGGTGGACATGATGTTTGAACCCGTCGCGGTGGAACCTGTAAAGGTCACCTTGGCGACCCGCGGGTGGCGGCACAAGGCATCGCCGGTGATACGGCCATCGCCCTGCACCACGTTGAAAATCCCCGCCGGGATACCCGCCTGCAACGCCAGTTCGGCAAAACGCAGGCTGGAGAATGGAGTCAGTTCCGAAGGCTTGAGCACCACGGCATTGCCTGCGGCAAGGGCCGGCGCGACTTTCCAGGAAGCCATGCTCAGCGGGAAATTCCACGGTGCGATAGCCGCAATCACCCCGTAGGGTTCGGCGATCTGCATGCCAAGCCGATCAGTCTGGGTTGCGGCGACCTGGCCACCGTGCTTGTCCGCCAGTTCGGCAAAAAAGCGAATGCCTTCGGCGACATAAGGAATGTCCCAGGCCAACACGTCTTTATGCGGTCGGGTCGAACCCACTGCTTCAAGCGGTGCGAGAGTCTCGGCATCCGCTTCGATCAGATCGGCCCAACGACGCATGACCCGCGCCCGCTCTCGAGGTGGACGGCTAGCCCAATCACTGCGGTTGAACGCCCGCCAGGCATCGTTGACGGCTTCGTCCACCAGGTTGGCATCGGCAATCGGCAATCCGGCATACACCTGGCCGTCCGAGGGCCGCGCCACCTCTAGTCCAGGCTGAGCATCGCGGTATTGCCCGCCAATGAAATGAGCGCTGCGCACAGCGATTAGACGAGGATCAAAACTATCCATGGAGCACTCCAGATATGGGCCGGCGAGTCGTTTACTCTGGCTTCCATCGTAGAAAAAAAGCCCAGGCATTTGCTGCCGACCTTGCCGTGCAATTAAGTAGTAAATGTGGTCTTGTGGCCTCTGCCTCGCGGAATCTGCCGAATGTGCAACACCCCCTTGTCAGCCCTTCATGCAGATGGGATACAGGCACCATCGCGCTGGAAAACCGGCCGCTCGTGAACCCTGTTTAACGGAGACTCGCCATGTCCGCCTCGCAACAAACCACTTATGGTTATCGCCCCATGACGGTTGCCGATCTCCCGGCAGCCCACGCGTTGTCCGTGCAATTGAAGTGGCCCCACCGGCTGGATGACTGGGCCATGGTGCTGCGGATCAGCGACGGCTTTGTGGCGCTCGATGGCGAGCGTCTGATCGGCACAGCATTCGCCTGCCCCCAAGGTGATTTCGCCACCATCGGGTTGGTGATCGTGAGCGACGACTATCAAGGCAAGGGGATCGGACGCCAATTGATGGAACGGGCGCTTGATGCGTGCCAGTCACGCATCCCGATTTTGAACGCAACCCTCGCCGGAGCACCGCTTTACGTGAGCCAGGGCTTCGTCGAGTTCGGTCGGATTCTGCAGCACCAAGGTCAGGCGCACGCCCCTGCAATTACCCCATTGGCCGATGGTGAAAAATGTCGCCCACTGCATGAGGCCGATAAGGCGCGCGTGCTGGAGCTGGCTAACGCCGGTACCGGCCTGGACCGCCATACCGTGATCACCGACCTGCTCGAGGTCGTCGAGCATTCGGTGGGCATTGAGCGCGATGGCCAACTGCGCGCCTTCGCCATGTTGCGCCCCTACGGCCGGGGTCGCGGTATTGGCCCGGTGGTCTGCGAGAACCTCGAGCAAGCCCAACATCTGATTGGCGTGCTACTGGCCCAGGTTCCGGACACCTTCGTGCGTATCGACATTCCGGCGGATTGTGGCTTGAGCGACTGGCTGGAAACCACCGGCCTCAAGCAGGTTGACACCGTCGCGCAAATGGCCCGCGGCACACCGCCGCACGCCTCCCACGACGTGCACCAGTTTGCATTGGTCACCCAAGCGCTCGGCTGATAGCTGGCCTCGCTCGAACTCTCTCTACACAACATTGTTATTTACAGGGAGTGTCACCCCTATGTCGCAACCTTCCATTCTGCTGTTGGCTCGCGCTGACAGCAGCCACGTTGTCACGCCTTTCAAAGCGCTGCCATTGAGTGCTGCCGATCCATTCATGGACACTCGCCGGGTAGCCTGGTCCGGGATCGACGGTGTCTCTGCCGGCATCATCGATATCGGCGACGTGTTTGATATCGCTGATTTCCCGCATACCGAAGTGATCGTCGTCCATGCTGGCCACGTGACGCTGAAAACTCCGGAGCTGACACTGGAACTGGGTGTCGGCGCCAGCGCAGTGATCGGTCGCGGGACCGCGCTGCGAATCGAAGCACATCCAGGCACGCAATGGGCGTTTTGTGCCTCAACCACTGAAGCGCCAACCCCGGGCCTGACTTTGCTGGACCCGCTCGCGATGCTGTCCCCTTCCTCTGCACCAGAACCGCAAATTCTGATTGGCCCGACGCCGCAATGCCGCTCACGTAACGCCTTCGAGAACGCGGCAACCAATCTGCGCGTAGGGGTCTGGGACTCGACACCTTACGAACGCCACGGCCGAGCGCACAAGCTAAATGAACTGATGTACTTGATCGAAGGTAGCGTGACTTTGCAGGCGCCTGACGGATCAAGCATGACGATCAATACCGGAGACAGCGTGTTCGTTGCGCAGGGTGCGCCGTGTGCCTGGAAAAGCACAGGGTATGTGCGCAAGGTGTATGCAGTTAAATAGACACCGGTGGTCAAAAAAATGCCGGGATGGAAGATTCGTTGATAAAACAACGATCGAATTCATGCTCTCGGCGGTCGATGACCTGATCGCTGAGATCAATATTTTGATCTCGGCAAACGCCAGGAAAAATCCATCGTAACGTCGGCGGTCAAGGAATCTCCACCCCAGCTCTAGCTCAAACATACACTCAGTGAAACATCCACCCTCGTCATCGCGACCAACAACTATCGGCCAATAGCGTTGGCAATGTGCGAAAGCAATGCCCCCAAAACCGTCGTCAATTCACTCATTACGCTGAGGCCAAAGCCGTACTCGGGAAAAATTCCGAATTTGGTATCAACTGCATGTGAGTTAGCAGCGGATTTGGCACCGACCAGAACCTTGCAAGAGATTCCGAGCTGACCGCTAGAAGCCGCGGCCGACGGATCTTTCGAGGGTTCAGCGGCACTCAATCGGTGCCAACTACCTGCAAAATGGTTTGTCACCAAAACAGCAAGAAGTCGGGTGAATTTGCGGTCTGTTTGGCACTGCGGTTTGGGCCCAAAAACGTCGAATTTGGAGGTATGAGGCAGGCTCTCGGACGCGATTGTTTGATTCCAAATCGGCCCCTGGGCCTTGTGATCAAAGGGTCTTCAGAAGGCCCACAGCCCGTCAGCAATCAATTCGAATAGATGCGCCCTCCCCGCGCTCTGTTCCGTTTCCCTAGCGCACAATCGGAAGTCCGGCCTAAAGGTGCTTCCGTTTGTCTTCAAAGGCACGGCCCGCGTGACGTACAGCCGGTTTCGCTGATCTGGGATGGTGACCGTTAAGAACGAAGAATCGGAACTGAGCTTCCAGGGTTTAGAGCCGCGGAGAAGGTGAGGAAAAACGCCCGAATCGCCCGGAAAAAGGGCGCTTTGCAAGGCAATCTGCCATGCGAAAAAGCTGAGAAACGAAGAGAAATATCAGACAGGATTGGTGCCAATGGCAGCGCGAAAAAGGGCCAAAAGCGGCGTGAACTCACAGTCACTCGAAAAGTCACTATGGCAGAAACAACAAAGCCGCTCGAAAGCGGCTAAGTCATTGAATAATATGGTCGGGACGGAGTGATTCGAACACTCGACCCCTAGCACCCCATGCTTGCAGGGGCGCTAAAAATCTATACGGAACAGTCCTTTGGAACGGCGCCCACTGCAATCGATGCCCAACCGTGACTAACCGTGTTTTACGGATCCCCGCAAAAGTCCCTACAGGCTTTCTGCATGAAAGCTCCTGCATTCCGGCGTTCTGCCGACCAAACACGAATCTTTTTTCTGACTGCTACGCTCTCCTCTTTCAAGAGGAAATCACAATGCCAAGTTCAGACCTGCTCCCTTCCCTACTATTCAAGATCAACGAGAATCAACTCGCCCTCGAGGCCGCCATCATGGAGCTCACCCTCTGGGTCGAACAACGCGGAGCTACCGAGGTCGGCGGTAATGTCCGCGGAGCCCTGGACACCATCGATAAAACGAGGAATTCATCAAGACGACGGTCGCGGTACTGATGACACCAGAGTGGTCGCTCACAGACAGAAATCGGCCAATTGTATTGAAAAAGTTGGTAATTCCAGACTGCCCGCGTACTGACTGCTGAAAATACCTTTTTTGCGCACATCTAGGCGAAATCCGAGCCTGGAATTTTCTGTTCAAAGTAAAGATTTAAATCTCAAGCGCGTACTTTTCTGCCTTGGAAACCATGGCCCAATTTTTCACCAGAATCGGCAAAACCGAACAATCGAATCCAGCAACAAGCTGCCGAAAGCAACTAGTTATCGCTGTCCTTGTCGACTGGCGTAAATGAATCTCGATTACAGCAGCCGAGACCAGTAGGCCAGTTATGCAAATTTTCTATGATTGGATCGATCATTCCTCTCGCTCATTATACTTAATTAGCGAGCAGTATTTTTTTTCACCCGCTACCATGATTCGGCCTTTCTCAACTGCCACAGCAACAAGCGGGTCAGTTTCGCTCATTGCAACGCTACCATTTGCTGCCTCATTATAATATTCGACTGTTGCAGTCTGATCTTTAGCCAATTGCATAAACGCGGCCCGATATGGCTTGCTCGAAGGTTTTTGCGAAAAAACTCCAGCAACCATATTCGGAATATAAAGCCCTATGGCTTTTAATGATGCAGGAGATCCCACAGGAATAGGTAATCCAGGGTGGCAAACAGTACCTACTAACGTGGCGAAATTTATATCATCTACAATTAATGACCTAGCCCCACAATTTAAGGCAGTGCCTGCAGTAAGTAGATTTATAAGAGGAGTCGCATCTACCCCCAAGGGGGGATTGTTCTGCTCGGTTAAATTTTTCTGAATCAGCGTAAGTTCTCTACTTACCGCTGAAGCGGCGGCATTTTTACGCAAATCGTAAACTGAACATTTGGTTTCGTCTCCAGTACTGCAAGCTTTACCACAACGAGCTAACTCTTGGTCGATCGGTGGTCGCGTAGGGTCTGGCTTTTGATATGGAGGGGGAATCACGCAATCCGGACTATTATCATCGACAAAGCACGCTTTCATTACCTGCACTTGTGTTCTTTGAATTTTATCAGTGCCTGCAGCGAGGGAATACTCGCATCCCATATAGCGCGGTGGTCCACCATGGTCCAATCTGTCAGGCCCACCCACAACCGTTGTTTTGGTTTTAGCGTGAAGCAACCATGGATAGGTCGTTCTGATAGGAGCTATCGGCGGCTCAGAGTCAATAACGATTTCTACAATTGCAACAATATCTTTGTCAGAATGCATGTTGTACAAATTCTTCTCCGAATCAAGAACATCCGGAGAAAGATAACCATACCTTGTGTTCGACCATGGAAGATCTGCATCTATCCTTCTACCACAGAGCGTGTTTATGGAAGTAATAAGCTCTGCACACTCTTTAGCAGTTTCGCAATTCCTAGGTGGTGGGGGCGGAGCGTGAAATCCTCCCCAGCACGAGGCAATTAGTATAATTGCGGAGGATACGAGAATTAGATATTTGGCTCGCGTGGGCATGATACCACCACCGAATTATCGAGGTGAGCCATTCCCTAGCTCGAAGTCGTCTGTCGCACAATGCACGATTTCGTCGTGTTGATTGAACGCTAGCAGGAAACGGTCCATGCGCGAGGAAAAATCGCAGAAATATGTAAAGTGAGGAGAAATGAGTGGGTTGCATGATCAATAGATGAGCTCGGAACACCTACTTCAAGCTGTGATGGTCACACCTGAGTTCAGGCAGTCACAAATCCGAACTTCCCAACGCGATTGGCTGAATCCACAGTCGATTGAAGTCCTTCGTGTTTAATTGCAATCGGGCATATAAAGCCGCCACCATGTAAAAGTGACCCAGAAACCAATGCAAACTATTGATCCAAAGGAAAAAAAGCTGGGTTTCCGAGGTAAAAAACAACGACTTACCCCATATGTGTCAATAATTTAGCGTTGTATATTCCCACAGTAGTTCTCCTACCCGGCGTTCTGCCGAACTCCTCCCGCGCCCCCATTACCCCGTTTTCCAGGTGCTAATACAGCACGGCCTTTCTCGTCTAGCTTCATTTGATTTTCATTTCTATTTATATTTCTATTTCTATTTTTTTATATTTATATTGATTTAGCCTCCGGACATCCGCCCATTTTTAGGGGCATCCGCCGCGGCGTGCACGCTGCCTGTCAGGCAATTAGCAAAAATCAAAATAAAAGTAAGTACCTGAAAAATTCAGGGCTATTCTCATGGGCAGAAACAATCAGCGGAGTGGAAGCCGTGAAGATAAGGTGGCAAAAAAAGACACAGTCAGATCAACATGAGGAATCTAGCTCTGGGATCTTTCTAATTATTGTCGCGCTGATCGCAGGAATATCAGGTGCTTCGGGCTCAGCAATAACCGCATATACGAATCAATATGCTGAAAAACATTCTTTTTCTCAGGCATGCGTTGCTAGAATTGACGAACAAGAATCAAGACTTCGTGAAAAAGCTGCTGTTTTCCTAGGGAACCTAGCAAGATTCATTGCATCTACGCCGAATATAAGTATTAAGGATAATGCAAAACTAATATCTGTCGCGACAGACACTGGATACCAATTAGCAGCCTACGCACCAGAGGAACTGCTAAAAAGCACTTCTTTATTGCTGACGTTCTATTACGCCGCCACATATGCTGAGAACGATAAAGACTTTAAAGAAAACTTCGCAGCAGCGAAGAGCGAAACATTCAAATGGACAAATCAATACTTAAAAACAATGGAAGATTTTGACAGAAAACGAACGGAGTGCGTTAAAAACTAACACTTTAAAGTTTCTCCAACTTCAGAATAGAACAACTCGCTAATCCCAAACCGGCACGTAACACAAATATCGCCTTGGTCCCGCCCATTGGTGTGCTGTTTTTCATCAGGATGCCGATCACTTCCCTGCCCCCGCAGCTATGGCACTGGTCCATCGCTCCAGGCTTCCTAATCGCACGCACACACTTGCGCACCTGCTCTGCCGGGGTATCCGGAGGAGCGGTGCCATCGAGTTTGATGGGGTTGCCGACTGCCTTGTCGCCGCTGCAGCAGATCAATTGCGGCATCAAAGTCTGGGATGCCGCATAAAAATACAGTAAGGCCTTTTTAATCAAGGTCTTGAGCTATAAAACAGCCCCGAAAACCCGTGCCTTTTTCGACTCGTTAGAACTCAACAAACATTGGTCCAAACGGTTGCATTTCGGGGAAGAATTTCCCGCAGCATATCCCCCCTCCGGCGTCCTGCCGAACGAACACAATCCACCTATCGCAGCAGTGAATCACCGATTTAACGCTGGCATTCTGGCCGCCACGTTCGCCAGGAATTAAGGGATGCAGGCAAAAATAGAAGCCCCGAGGCCGCGAATCTTCGGAGCGTTGCTTTATTCAAATACATGAAAACTGGATGTACCAATAATTATGTTGCGCCCAAAAACTCCCTGCACCCGAATTTATCACTGTCCCTCCCTCTGCATTCGGTCCCTCAGCATCAATTTTGTATCGACCTCCACAGGCATCATGCATCTGCTTGTAAGCATCCTCTCGACGCTGCTTGCGAACAAAATCCGCGCCATCGTTCAGATACTTCACCAGCCCAGATCTGGAACTCTCGTTCTCAGGAGCAAAAGCGGACCCAGAGTTCGGAGAGGAAACCATTTGCGCAGACGTGCACCCGGCAAGCCCCAAAAAGCCAAGGAGGGTGATCAGCATTTTTATGCGTTTCATTCGGTGAGCTTTTCCTTGCTGAGAAATTGATATCACCTCTATACCGGCCTTGCGCCATCTAATCAACAGTGCAATATCTGATTAAAAGTGGCTGTTATTCATGGGTTGCCAGCTACTCCATCATAAGCCCGTTCACAGGTCATTCCCCTGGCTATGGCTTGGTCAGCTGCTTCAGCCAAATCGCCCGCTCGTTGATCAATGCGCTTGAGCACGTCGGCGAGCAATAGGGCGGCGCGGGTAGCTGCCTTGCTTGCGGCGGCAGTGCAGGAATTGCCGCTGGCTTCACTGGCTGCGAGGCGACTGGCAATGGCGTCTGCTGCTCCGCGCAGGCCGTCAGCAGAAGTGCGAGCGGCAACAGCATCAGCCGTCGCTTGATCGATGATACGTTGGCCATCTTGAACCGCCTTGTTGATTGATTGTTGATAGGCCTGCTCTTTTGTGCGTTCGGCGGCCTCGTTGGTGGCCTTCGCCGCTTCGTCACTGGTATCGCGGGCATTCCACTTGGCCTTCCATTTGGCATCCGTGACGTTCACGCCGTGGTGGTAGGCGCCGAACAGCGCGCCGGCCACCACCGCCAGCGCAGCTATATAAGGAAGGATTCGCAGCCAGATGGAAGTCATGGCACATCCTTGAAGAAAATGTGGTGCCCGAGCTTTAGGGTCTGCTTGGCCTTCACTGCCCAGTCCGGTGCCTTCGGCATGGTGGTCGCGTAATAGTGCGTGGCGCCCCCAGTGGGATCTGGAACCTTGCCATCGATCACTTGGTCAGCGGCAATCCGCGCCTGGGCCAGCTCGCGGAAAGGGATTGGTTTCGCGCCGCCCAGGTTGGCGTAGTTCGGGTCGTTCTTGTTCCAGCAGCTGAACTGGTACGGCTTCTGGCACACACCGGCATAGCCCTCGCCCCACCATGACTTGTCCTTACCGTCGTTCACACGATTGCGGATCGACCAAGCCACGGCGATCTGCCCGACCAGCGCTTCGCCACGGGCCTCACCCCATAACGTGCGAGCGAGGATGTCTCGATCTTTTTCAGTGACAGGCATACTTTTCTCCAGGCAAAAATAAACCCGCACTTGGCGGGCATCGGAATGGCAGATATCGATTAGGGAGAGGTCGGCCATTCAATGGTAGCGGGGTATCCTGGCTGCTTGTCGATCTTGTTCAAGGCCAGCTTGTAGATGGCGTAGGCCTTGAACATAGCGCGCTCTGCATCGCTCAGTAGATCAGCCAGATAGGCGTCAGCCATTCCAGCCGTCGCCTCGTTGGCCTGGGCCAGTAGCGCGTCACGCTGCGCCAATGCGGCGGCTCTCAGCTCCGCGTCTGTCAGGACCGGGGCAACCGGTGCAGCAAAACTCCAGACGCTCTCAATCTTGACGGCAGTCCAGCCGGCCTCTATAGGCGGAATAGCGTCCGTCACGTCAACCCAGATCATGTCCGGGTGGAACATCTCGGTAATGTCGCCGTCCGTTGGCAGCAGGTATTGCACGACGCCAGCGGCGATATTTGCGTAGGTTTTCATTACGCGTACTCCCATACAATCACTTTACCGTTGTCGCCGTTGTTACCAGTTTTGGCGGCTAAGCTTGGCGTATTCGCAGTAGCCGCACCGCCGAGCCCGCCTAATTTAGCGAGGACGGGGCTCCCGAGGAATAGCGCCGTAGGCGCAAGCGATAAAGTAAGCGATCCACGTAAACCGATAGCTGAACTCAGATTGCCACCGCTCGGGGCTGCGGTGTTGTTCGAAGCGGCTTCAAACACTGAACCAGATGGCCCGGCGGTGTTGCCGCCAATACCGCCAGGACAACTTACCAGCGCGCCGAAGGACGAGGGGCCGCCATTGTTACCGGGCGCACCGGAAACGCCAGTCCCGCCGGCGCCGACAGTAATAGTCGCGCCAGAGAACCCAGACGTGATCAGACTTTCTGCATAAGCCCCGGCGCCTCCCGGCGCGCCGAGCGATGAGACGCCAGCACCAGTGGCCGGTGCGCCACCACTTGCAGCACACGCGCCCTGAACCCCAACAATCACCTTGTTTGTGCCAGGCGTCGGCGTATAGGTGAAGGTGCCGGGCGTGCTGAACACTCGAACATTGAGCAAGCTGCCGGGGGCTGGGCGGGCGGAATCTAGCGGGCCCAAGTCAATCCAAAGCGTATTCGCGCTGTCGCGCTGCCTCAGCCTACCAGTCCCAGTGTCTCCCCATAACTGGCAGGGGAATGTAGGGCTTGGGGCAATCGCGCCGCTACTTTGCGAGGCGAGCGCCTTCAAGGCGAGGTTGATATCGGCACGGACAGCCAGGCCCGCCCCGTTATCCACGGTCATATCGTGCTGCGACATAAGTCAGTATCCCTTTGAGATGTAGTCAATCGAGCGGCCCGACTGGGCGACCCCACTGGAATTGCGGATGAAGACCGTGAAGCCGCTGACGGTCTTGGCGGAGACGTCTAGGTAGTCGCCTGGCGAGAGGCCTTGCGCTGTGAGGCTGACGGCCGGGCTGGCTTTGAACGGCGGCGAGTACGCGACTGGCAAGCCCAGTGCAGGCACTGGAATGTCGTTGCCGCTCTCGACCCTGTCCGGCATATCGATCGTGACTTCCAGAGTCGAGACGTCGATCCAGTTCGTCGCCAGCAGGACCTCCCCACGAAGCTGGAAGTCGAAGACCCGGGCACGGTAGTCGCCGACAACAAATGGCTTCCAGGCGGACCAAACAGCCGGTAGCACATCAGACGTGCGCACCCACAGCGACAGTGAGGCGCCGACCGGCGGATCGCCGTCGATGCTGATCATCGAATCGAAGTCGGTGATCGTGTCGATGTAGCTGCCGTCGTCGTACAGCACCGCCTCGACATTCGCGGTCAGACGGCAGTCGTAGACGTAGCCGAGGTCTGAAGGCGCGGCGAAGTTGTAGGTCATCGTCAGGTGCGAACCGCCGAACTTGTCAATTTCCCCGAGCCATGCATCCAGATCGGCGATGTCATCGAACAGGCCGACTGCCGACATCTTCAGTGCGCCATCCGAAACCGCCGCATTCACCGCAGCCCCTGAGAATGCGGGTGATTCGGTGACGGTTAGCACAACGTTGTCAGGCAGCGGGACTTGGGCATCTGACCAGACTTCTGTGATCGGCCCGCCGACGCCCGAGGAGTCAACCGCGCGCGCCAGGTATTTGCCGGGCAGCAACGACACGACCGCCGACGTAGACCGGCCAGCCGCCTCGGTGAGCGGCAGTGCCGTGTCCCAGTTGGCCGATGTGTTACGCGAGTGGCGGATGTTGATGCTGCCGCCGAGCTTTACGTCCAGTTCCGGCGCTGGATCCCAGGCCAGAGTGGCCACGCTGTTGATGACGTCCAGTCGCAGGCCGGCTAGCGCCGTTGGTGGCGCCAGCAACGCCTGAGCGGTATAGGTCTGGATCAATGCTGCGCCGGAGAGGCCGAGTACGGACTTTGGCGTAACACGAACGGACCACAGGCCAGATGATGCAGAATCGAAGTCGATGCTCGGCGTCGATACTTCCCCGACATACTCCCAGTTGCCACCCGGCTTCATTACCTCGATCTGATAGCGCATCGCTCGCGCCGGCTGAGTCCAGCTGACTGTTAGTCGCGCGGCAGCCAATCCAGTGCCGGTGTCATAGAGCGACTCAAGGAACGTCAGCTGCCCGACTGCATCTGGCTTGGCCAGGTTGACGATGCTGGTCGGGTTGTCGACGTCCGGCGTGCCGTACTCGACTTGGTTGAATTTATCGGGGTCAAACGCCACGGCGCTGATGGCGTACGTGCCGTCGTCGCCTTCGCTGATACCGATGACGCGAAACTTCTGCGTCTCCAGTGCGGCTGTTGAGAAAACCCACGGCGCCGAAGCCAGCGGTGCTGTTGCAAGCGGCGGGGATATCGTTATCGATGTCGCGCCGGCTCCGACAGTAACGGCGGCACTCGAATAGCTGCCATCAGCCATAACCACACCGACAACGCCCGCACCAGCAAGGCCGATTGGCGCATCCAGCAGCAAGGTAGATGCGGTGCTCCCCGCCAGCAGTCGCCCACCATTGCGCGCACCGGCCCGATTAGCATCAGCGACGTCGATGATGTCGCCCGGAAGCGGAATTGCGCCGTCCGCACCGACGGCAAAGGTGACCGCTTCGCTTTCGGCATATAACAACCAGCGGCCCAAACGACGGGCCTGTCCGCGAGAGGTGCAGCCAACAGCCACAACGTCGCTCTGCTGGATACGCCCCCACTTCGCGATCAGCTCGGGGCGTTCGACCACCTCGACCGTCTGCTTGTATTGCTGGCTTGGGTCATTCCAGGTGACAGCGGCGACGTTATAGCGCTGATCCGATGCGACCGATTGATAGCTGAAGTCGCCACCGACCACGTTTGAGTTATTGAACAGGTATCGACTGGAGCGCGGCGCGTCCTGCACCGCGGTCAGCGTGCCTCCCGCCCAAAAGCAGATGGCGCGGAACACGGAAACCATATCGTTTACCAGCTTCCAGGCATCTTGCTGAGTAGTCAGCGCGAGGTTGCAGGTAAACCGCGGCTCCCAGGCGCCGTAACCGTTGGGGACCATCGCATCGCAATACTGGGCGATGTTGTACAGCGACCACTTGTCGACTAGCGCCGTGTCTAGCAATCCCCCCAGCCCATAGCGGGTATTGATCAGCATGTCGTACCAGACCCAGGCCGGATTATCGGTCCAGGCTCGGACAAATGAACCACTCCAGGAACCGCTGTACGTGCGTGTCGCGGGGTTGTAGTTGCTTGGGATCAACACCTTGAGGCCGCGCACCATGAAGGCCATACGCGGAATGCTGGCGAACTGCTGAGCATCAATGCTGATGCCGCACAGTGCGGTATTCGGATAGCGCAGCTTCTCGTCCCACAACAGGGTCATGCTGTCGAAAAACGTACGGTTTTGGATCGTAGAGCTAGTCGAATCGCCCCCCATTCGGGTGGCACGGATATAGCGCGGCAGGCCGCCAGATACCGGCAAACGCAGATAGTACGAAAACTGCGTGCGGCTCATGGTTTTGCCATTGATCAAAATGTCTTCGCACATCTGATACCACGCGCCGCTGCCCAGCTTGGCCTCCAGGCGAAACAGCGCAGAAGAGCCGCCTGTGTCACCGTTCTGCGTGTTCTGAGAGAACAGCTGCGGAACGCTGACAGTCACGCGGACCGCATCAGCATCGGTATCGGTGATCGCGCGCTCAATAGGAATCCATCCTTTCAGCTCGACGCCAACGGACTGCTCGGCCTCAAGCCCGGTGATCGGCATATAACCCTGCCACTGGGTACCCGTGCGCGTATCGATGCTGACGCTGGAAAAGTTGTAACTGCCGTCGGAGTTCTGCAGTGGCACATCGTCGAAGAAGATCCCCTGATCGCCACCGACGATGCCTTCTATCTCACCCTCGCAAATTGCATGCAGCACACGCACATGCTGACGTGAACGCAGGCTATCCGGAGCCTCGACGGCGGCGCGCACTGAGCCACTGGTGCTACTTCCGCCCCCCTTCCCGCCCCCCTTTCTACCGACAATTACTTCGCTCATACCGGAAGAGCCTCTGTCCAGGTGCCGACTGTGATAACGCTGGAGCCCACCAGCATCTGGCCGTAAACAACGGGTACAGGAAGGCCTTGCTGCGTGGAGTTGAAAGCGCCGTTGAACAGGTACGAAGGTTTGTTTTCGGTGCTGGCTTGCTCTTGCTGGCTGCCTGACTTCGATGACGGTGTTGGCGTTAGCATTTGGGCTACGCCGCCAATCGCCATGCCAATGCCCAGAGAAACCAATGCACCGCCAAGTGGGCCAGAAAACGGGGTGACAATCACGCCAACTACAATTAGCGCAACACCAAGCACGGTTTGAAAAAGACCACCGTTCTTGCTGCCGGAAACGATAGGGACGATGCGTATTTCGGTTGTGCCGCTCAGGGTGAATTCGCTTTCGCCGACGTTTTCGCGGTTGCGAAAAATGGCAAATCGCAGGCCGCGTCTAGCCGCTTCACGAATGAAGTCCTCGAAACCTTCAACAGTGTTCTTCAGAGCGCTGAATGCCTCCCGGCTCGTACCTGTTTCGAGCAAGAAGTCTTTCTGGCGCCAGAATCTCTGAGCCAGACTGCCCGACAGCTTGATGGTGACAATTGATTGGCGGCCAGCTGCTTCGCTCATACTTTTCTCCAGGCAATAAAAAACCGCCCGGAGGCGGCTTGAGTTTTCTGCCAGGTGTTATAGGCAGTCGATTACTGGCTGTTTCCAACCATCAGTTCCAAGTTTTGTTGCTGGGAAGTAGGCCTTGATGGTCGAGCCGCCTGTAACTCGCTCAATGTTGGCGAGGGAGATCACTCCGTAAAATGTTCCAGAGGCAGCTATTTTATAGCCCTGCTCAGTTTCGACCGAGCTTGTTGCTGGATTCATTGCAAGCCACTTCGGGGCAAGGCAGCGTGCATATGCTTGCGGCGTTTTGCTGCTCGTTACTTGAAGGTCGGGACCGTCGCTTTCGCGCCCCTGAATAGAGCACCCCGCCAGCATGATCAGTGCCAGGGCTGTTATAGCTTTCCGCATTGTTGAGCATCCTTGTGTTTCGGCGACTCTAACAGGCCAGAGGCGAACAAATACAGGGCCTATCGTTTGTAGCGCATGACGTGGGTCGTGCACTCGCGGTAGGCGCGGCCGTAGACCTCTCGGCAACTTAGCCGGCCATAGAGGTGATGCAGAAGCACATCGCCTTCCAGCCAGATCGCTCCATGACATGGAGTTGAGGTTCCGATGGCCATGACGATCAAGTCGCCTGGCTCTGGGGTATCGACCGGCACAAACCCGGCCCGCTCGAAATTATCGACGTACAGGTTCTCGCCGTTGTGCCACCAGTCATCCTTGCGGTGGAAGTCCATCAGCGTGATACCGAGTACTTGCCGATAGTAGTCGCGGACCAGGGTGTAACAGTCGATAACACCATGAACAAAAACACGGCCTTCCAGCGACATTTCTCCGGCAGCAGGCATCTCATGCCAAGTCGCGGCGCCATCCTTCAGGCCAACGATCCACCAAGCCATGCGGCCGACCGCATGACTGGCAATGTCATGAAGAGACGGCTCGGGGCCGGCGTCCGGGTGTGAGTGCACTACGGCCACGATATCGCCCTGGTCCTCGGCCGCGGCGTAATCCTCAGGATGCAGGATAAAGTGATCCGGCTCTTCCGACTGGTTGCGGCATGGCACGTAGGACGGCTTACCGCGCACGCTGACGACCAGGCCGACAGACTCTCGCGGGTACTCGGCGCGGGCATGCGCCTCGGCGTCAGCCCGGCACTTATTGAATACATCAGTCATGGTCAGAGTCTCGGAACGCGGGCAATGCCCGGGAAGCCGCCGAAAGGAAGCTCACCATTTTCGCCAAAGCGTTTCTTGCAGCCCCTCATGGTCCGACTGCATTGGTCCTTGGCGGGGTCGCTGGTTGGGTTGTCGGCATAGTCGGCCACCGGGCCGCCACCATAGCCACACTCGCCCGATCGGTAAGCCCAAAGGCAAGTTCCGGCCACCACCTGGCGCCGCGGCAACTTCACGCCCTGCAGGTCGAGTGGCGAGCCAAGCTCGAACTCGATGGCGGCCGGCGTTTCGTTGGCCTTGCGCGTGATAATCCAGGTTTCGACCGGGAACTCTTCGGCTGGGTTGGCGTTTGGGTTCCAGCTGGCGCCGGTCTTCTGGTAAGCCAGCAATCCACGTGATCTGGTTACCTGCATGCTTGAGACGTAAACGCCGCTGGCCCCGTCGCCCGCATATGTTTCACTTCCTGACGCATCGCGCGGAATGACACGGAAATCGAACGTCGTTGCTGCTGGGTCCAAAAGACCAGAGCACCACAGCAAATAATAGCCGCCGCCCAGATCCAGCAGACCTCGATCCTGGCTTGCCGTGGCCAGCGACAGTCCAGTCTGCAGATCCATATAGTTATCGGAGCGAAAGCCGATGTTGTCAGCCAGGCGAATACGTACCTGAGGCCGGCTTGCGTCACGCAGTTTGACCACTGCCGACACGGTGTAATACTCGCCAGGGAAGGCCGTTCCAACTTGTCGAATTTGGTGAGTGGTGCCCGCCCCCTCGACCAGTTGGCTTACCTGCGATCCATACGGATCAGTCAACGCTGGCAGCGATGCGGTGACGCCCGACTTCGTCCACGCCGCTTGCGTTGCGTCTTCCGACCACAACAGATAGTTGCTCTTGGCGAAATTGACCGCATCCAGGTACTTGACCAGCGTCCGCCGGCGCTTCAGCTTCACGCCGAGCAGGTCTTCGTACAGCCTGCACAGTGCCGAAACGTTACCGCCAAAATTGCCGACTTGCAGTTTCGGCCTGGCCGGAGATCCTTGGCTTGGCGTAGCGAACTCCTGAGCCTGGATCGGCCATGGTGTGTAAGCGTTGCCCTGCCAGATGACGTAGCCCAGAAGTTCGTTGGTTCCGGCATGGAAGCGGATCGTCTGGTCAAGCAGTACCAATTCGAAGCCTTCCCAGATTGACATGCCATTCGCGAGCGCGAGCTGGCCTTGAAGTGCACTCACTCGAACACCTCCTCGAAGGTCGCGGAAATACTGTCGATGCCGCGCGCCACATCGGTACGCGTCCACTCACGGCAAACAAAAACTCCGATCGGGTGACCGGGGTGGGTGTAGTTGAACGCCTCGACGGCGCCCCTGGCGGCCAGGAAGGCGTCAATGGCATCGATCTCTGCCGTTATTCGCTTGAACGTCAGCGAGTACTTGCGCGGCTGGCGGTTGATTCCGGTTCCCTGCCGCTGCTCGTACCCATCGCCGAACTTGATCACCTTGACTCTTGGGGTGATCACCCTGGAGGCGTCATAAGTCGCCCGCCATGTGAATGCCATCATGCTGCCTCCTTAAGTGAGCTGCCCACCATTACGGCGCGCGGTTGCGATTTCCTGCCGGCAGACGACCTTGATGGCCTCGGCCAGGCGCGCCGGATCAGGTGAAGCGCCGCCGCCTTCGGAAGCATCCACCGTCACGCTGACGTTAACCGTGCTGGAATTGGTGCCACCGCGAACGCCGAGGCGACCTTGTGAGTCGCGAGCCAGAGGAACAATAGCCTCAGGCCCAGCCTCGCCCATCACGCCGGTGTTTCCATTCGCCATCCCGAAGGCAGTTGGCTTGCTCACGATGCTGTTGGTGAAGGCCCCACCGTCGGCAAACATCTGCACGCCATCAGACCAAGCCCCGCCCTTCGCTTGCGGGAAGTAGGTCGATGAGTAGCCAGCCTGAGAAGCGCCGAGCGATGTAGATGAACTGCCGCCGAAGTACGAGCTCGCCGCAGTGGTGGCAAGACCAAATAGTCCACTCAGCGCCGACGAGCTGGCCTGGCGAGTTGCAATACGCGCCATATCAGCGAGAACAGACTTGGCGAAGTCGGCAAACGAAAGCTTCCCAGTCATAGCGAAGTTTACGATGGCGTCTTCCATGGAGCTGAAGGCGTTGGTGAACAAGCTTTTAGTCTGCCCTGCTACGTCGCGCGTCGATTCCAGGTAGTTTTCCCAGGCCGACGATGCGCCTGCGGTCCAGCTGCCCTGCGCAGAGGTCATGTCGTCGTAGTTGGCGATCACGGTGTTGCGCAGATCCTGCTGACTCTGTGCGACAGCTTTCAGCTTGGCGTTGTACTCATCGAGGCTCATGCCACGCGAGCCGTCGCCATACTGGTTAGCCAGGTCGATGCGCTGGGCGTTGGCCTTGTCGTCGATGCCGTTGAACTGGCTTTGCAGCCCCTTCTGCCGATCACCCATGCCAAGACTTGCCGCCTCTCGCTGCCCTTGCTGGCGAAGCGTGATGTTCTGTTGATTTAGGGCATCGGTGTAGGTCTTGATCGCCAAGGCCTGCTTCTTGACCCGCCCTTCCTCATTGGTGGCGAGCACTTCCAACTGGCTGTCAGCATCCTTCTGCGCCTTGACCATGCTGGTTCGCGCATCGGCGATCTTCTGGTCAAGCTGGATTCGCTGCTCGCCGGTCGTCCCGGACTTGTCACGCACCGCCTCAAGAGCAGCAATCTCAGTTTGGTAGGCCCCGGTGACCTCTTCACGCTCCGCCCGGATCAGCGCGGTACGCTGGTCGAGGTAGTTTTGCTGCGTGATCAGTCCGGCCTTCTGCTGCGCCTCGAGCTCCTTTTCGGAATTCGAGTAGGTGGCCTGCAGATCCTTGATCGCGTTCTGGGCGTCGTTGTAGCCGGTCAGGTTGAGCTGATTTGCCTTTCCGACCGGGTCCTTGTTCTTGTCCTTGATGTTCTGGATATTCTTAGCGACGACGTCAGCCTGGACCAATGGGTTGTTGGGGTCCGCTTTGCGCAGATCCTCGACATCCCGCTTGTACTCCTTGATCAGCTTGTTGCGCTTCTCCTCGTTGGTGAGGTTGGCATCGCTGATGGCCTTCAGCTTCGCAGCAGCGTCGATCCCGTCCTTCTGGACCTGCACACGGTCAGCCACGAACTTGGTTCGCGACTTCTCGGCTTCGATTTGTAGCTCGAGGAAGTCGAGGTCCTTCTTATCCTGTTCGTTGTTCCGAGTATCGATGCCCATCGCAGCAGCACGACCGCCACGCCCTTGATTCGATTGCAGGCGCTGACGAATCTCGGCTGCCTGCTGCTCCAGCGACTGTGTCCGGCCAACGCTGAGCGTTGCATCGAGCGCACCCGCTGCGGCGGCCTTGATTCCTTTCCATGCGCTTTCGATCAACCCAAGATTCTGGGTGATTTCGCCGGTTCGGGAGTTGATCGTCGAGGCGTAGGTATCGGTGAGCAGCTTGGTCGCACCGATGGTATCGCCCTGCTCTTTCAGCGCGACGATCTGCGAATAGACTGCAGCCGTCAGAAAGCCGTACTGGTCGTTAAGCTCCTTTGCCGCCGCGACCGGATCCTTGGCGATCTTCGCAAACTCAGCAATGGTTTCGTCAACTGCCTTGCCGGTAGCCTTCTCCATTTCCAGCGCGGCGATGGTGATCTCGCCGAAGCTTTCGCCGGCGATTTTGCTGTTGCCGGCAAGCTTTGCCAGCACCTCAGCTGCAGCGCCTGTTGTGCCGACAGTTGTGCTGACTTGGCCTGCCAGCGTAGCCAACTGGTCAGCACTGGTGCCCGCTGCATTTCCGGTGAGGATCAGTGCAGTGTTGTAGGCCGTGGATTCCTGACTGCCTTTGTAATAGGCAACCCCCAGAGCAGCTGCTGCTGCAGCAGCTAACGTGTATGGGTTGACCAGACCGAGGATGTAGCCACCAAGCGCCTTCGCGGCTGGGGCGATACCGCCAAACATATCTTTGAGCTGCCCGCCCTGCTGAAGCAGAACAGTCAGAGGCGCCTGCCCGCCCTCAAGACTGGTAAATATGTCGGTTACTTGAGCGGGCACGCCCCGCAGGGCTGCCGCCGTCTGCTTGGAGGTGTTGCCTATCCGAGTCATCGATTCATCAAAACGCGTCAGGTTGGTTCGCGTCTGATCAAGTTTTGTTTTGTATTCGGTGAATGTATGCGGGTCCAGCAGCCCTTTGCTCTTGTAGCTCGCAAGCCGCTTCTCCATGTCATCGAGACGGCCGAGCGCAGCAACTGTTGGATCGATTTGCCCCAGCAGCGCAGCAACATCATCGCCCTGCTTCTTGATGGCGACAGAGGCTTTGCTTGCGCTCTGAGCAGTTTTGTCCTGAGTAGTATTGAGTGCTTCGCTGCGCTCACGATAGCTATTGATCGACGTAGCGGCGGACTGAAAGGCACTTGAAGCGGTAGTGATCGACTTGCCAACCGTGACCATGGCCTGCGCCGTGGCGTCCTGCTTGGCATTCAGCGCCTGCAGCTCGCGGACGATCTGCTGGGTATCGGCAGCCATGCTGCCCATTGCCTGCTCCCAGGCTTTCCCGGTGCGCTTGGCTGTTTCTTCAGCTCGGCCGCCAGCATCGACAACCTTATCCAGATCAACGGCGGCCTTCGCAACGTCCGACGTGTCCATCTTTATGCCGAGCGATGCAATATCCATAGACCACCTTCAAATAAGTGCCCGATCTAACGGGCTGCGTCCTCACGCCTCGGCCATGACGGCCAGCGCCTCGGCCTCCATGATCTGGAGGTCAGGAAATAGTTCGGGGATTTGCCGCTTCTTGATTCCGATGTAGCTAGCCACATCGCGAATTGACGTGTAGTCCAACCCGGTAGCACCGCATGCTCCGGTGCGCCATTGAGTGCTGAGCGCATTGAAGAGGCGGAAGACTGGCCAGTTGTCTGGCCAGATTTCCACGTCGTCCTCTTCGAAGTCGTCAGCTCCCAGGCCAAACAACGACAGCGTCTCTTCAGGCGCTCGCGCCCCGTACATCGCTTGCGCCGCGGCTATCAGTTTCCCCGGCGAGCTACCGCGTAGGCGGACTGGTATGTGTCGATAACAGCTGCCGGCGCGCCGACGCAGGTAGTGACCAGTTCCACAATTGCCGCATCCGAGAACGCATCATCAAACGCCCAGCCGACAACGATATCCTTCATTTGGCTGGCCTGTAGCTTGATCTCTGCAGCGGTTGTTTCCTCCCACGTCGCGCCTTCCTTGGCGGCTTCGGAAGCAGTCGCATCCCGCGCGGCGTTCCACTTGTCGAACATCGCCGACAGTTCGTTACGGTCACGGTACTTGAACTCGAACTCGACCTTGATTGGATCGAAACCGACACGCGGGATCTCGACTTCAGACTTGAACGTGGCGTTCTGGGCAATCTTGAAGCTGGCCATGTGGTTTCCTTACGACAGGTAGCGGACAGGAGCGGCCTGCAGGGCCAGGGAGACAGTGCGCGTCAGGATATTGCTGCGCGATACCGCCGGTTGCAGCGAGAACGAGGTGTAGGCGCCGTAGTACAACTTGTCGGTGCCTGGCAGGTTCAAGCGGGCGGCTTGTACGGTCTGCGCGAGGTCTGCGGCTTGGACAATTGGCACATAAGCCAGAGTAGGGTCATCTGCAACGGTCAGCACCATGCTCGCGGCGGCCTTGTCAGTAGGAAGCTGGCGACCTTGGGCATCTTCGAGGAACACGACGTCCTGGTAGCTCTGGTCGCCGCCGGAGAACGCCACATCGGTGATCTGCGGGATCTGCACCCAGGTCATGACCTTTTTCAGGCTGCCTGCCCCGGAGCCGGCCGGGAAGATGGTCGTGTTGGTCGTGTCGATCGTCTCAAGAGTGATCGCGGTGGCGGTCGCAGCCTTCACGCGGACAACCTTGTTGTTCAGCGCAGTCCAGCCGGAAGTCACCAGCAGGATGTCGCCAACCGACAGCGTGGCGCCGACGACGGTGCAGACCGCTTCGGAAGCGTTGGTGATGGCCGAGAAAGCGAGTGGAGCGGCGTAGGTGGCGGCGTGTTCGAACGTCGCGCCGTTTGGCAACTTGTAGCCCATGGGGGTTTCCTCTTTGCAGAAATGACAAAACCCGCTCAATGGCGGGTTCTGGGTTTGCCCAATGGGCGGATTAGGTGGTGGTGTCGGCCCGGTACTGGAACGACAGCGGCAGCGTTGTAGTCGTTTCGCCCTGCTGGGCGGAGGCGGTTGACATCGGCGAGCGGACGTAGACGGTGAAAGTCGTCTTGGTCAGGGCCAGGTTGTTCGGGAGTAGCGCGGCGATCTCGTCGGCGATCGACTCGGCAGCGCCCCGCCCTTCTCCCGCTTTCGTCACGACACTGACCTGAAAGACGCCACGGTAAGCCGTGTGCTTGCCTTCGAGGTCTTCGCTGGTCGTGTTGGCCGGCAGCAGGAAGGCGCGCAAGTAAGGCGAGCCGTCCGCCGGTGGCGTGAAGGCGACGTCCTCATAGGCAATCGGCAATGCCGTAACCCTGGCCGTGGCCCACGTCTTCAGGCGGCCTTCAAACAGGCTGCGAATGATTCGGTCACTCATTAGGGCAACTCCGAGACGGCTTTATCGATGAACATCTGCACTTCAAGGACTGAGATGCGGACCATGCCGGCGGGCGCCTGGGTCGAATGCCCGTACTCAAGCGACTGCCCATAAGGGAGATTGTTCATCATCCAGATAGTACCGACCTGGGTCGTGAAGCCCTGAATGACACCTCCCCCCTCGCCTTTCGAACCGTTGCCCGACGGGTCGATGCGCTCGAGCGTGCCAGTCTTGGCCACGTCAAACGACACTTGCCAGTTGCCCCGGAAGCGGCCGCCGACATACCCAGCGCCGGCGGTGAGGTCCATGCTGTCCTTGATCAGACGCCCGGGTTTCATTCGACCGTTCTTGGTCAGGTTGGCCGGATCGTTGCGCAGCTCGGCATTCAGCCGGGCGACTTCGTTGTTGTACTGGGTCGCGGTTGCGTTAGCCGCCCATAACTCGGGGTTGCCGACCGGGGATCGATCCACCACGGCGCTCAGCAGATCGATGGCGACCTTCTTGATAACCGTCTCGGCATTGGCTTCGGCCTTCTCGGCGAACGCCCTTAGATCCAGCGCAAAACTCATTTTCTGGCCTGCACACTGAAGCCGACGGCGAGGCCGGCGTAATCCCAAGGGTCAACGTTCTGGACGGTGTAGGTATCACCATCGAACAGGATCTTGTCCTGGCTGATCGGCTGCGGCGTATCGGTGCCGTCAAGCAGTAGCGGCGAGATCAGGATCTTCACGTCGCCTTGCTTGATGCGTGAGCCGTCGATATCGCGCTGGTTATAGTTCTCGCGGAAGCCTGAGCCATCGTATTGAACCGTGGTCGCCGGCGTTGTACCGCTTTCCGGATCATATTCACCAGTCGTGACGCGGAGCAGTGACAGTTCCAAGCCTTTGCCGCCCTTGCTGCGAGGCGCCAGCATTCGCGCTGCACTCGCCTTCGCCCGATCGTAGATATCCGACATCAGCTTCTACTCAGTGAGACCTGGCTGGATGACTGCAGAAGCCCAGAGAACTGCGCATAGGACTGCCGAACGGCGGCAGGCTTGCTGATGATGGGGCTTGCAGTCGAGTACTCGGTTTCAAGCGGGCCGACCTTCTCCCGGCTGATCGCGCCAAGTCGTTGCTCGGGCGGGGATAGATCGTCGGCATGAATCTCGGTGGCCAGGGCCATTTGCCCGGCCTTGATCTGCGCCGGGATGGCGTTGGATGGAAGCACCCAGCCATTCCGGCAGACGTTGAAGCGCGGCCATGCCAGCGCCTGGTCACGATTAACCGCCCGCCCCTTCCAGTTCATCGCATCCATCTGGAGCGCTGCCCGGCGCAATAGCGCTTCCTGCGACGGCGTGTCAGCCGGAATCACCCGGCCGAAGTTCGCCGCGTAGGCAACCAGTTCGGCAGCAGTGGCAAACGACTCGGCGCCGGCCACGATGGTGCCGTTTTCAATGATCAACATAGTGGCCTCATAGGTCATAGACCCAGCGCGGTGGTGTAGGCAGGAATGGCAAAGCCGGCGATGGTCACGTAGCCCGCTGCGTCTGGGTGGGTTCCGTCTTGCGTGGTGAATCCAGTCCAGGTAGTCGGGTCAATCCACACAAGCTTGGGGTTCGCCTTGGCGTCCATCACACCTTTCAGAATGACGTTGGCTGCATCGACCAGAGATTGAGCCAAGGCGTTGGGCAGAATGCCGCGGCACAAGACCTTGCCATAACCCTTGGCCAGCAGCTTATCGATGCACAGCCCGTAGTCGGCCTGTTCGGTGGAATCGATGCCGTCTGAGGCGTTGTTCCCGCCAAGAGCAAGGATTGCCACGTCATTGGTCGTCACGGTGCGCAGCGGCAGAACGTTGTCGAGCATGGTCTTGCCGCCGCCGACTGTCTGCCCACTGATGCCGTTGGTGCTGCCGACGAACCCAAGGGCCGCCGCGACTCGCATGGTCTCGGTGTCCGACGACGTGGCGCCAGGCCCTGAGCCGAACGTGATCGAGTCGCCGTACTGATCCAGGCGCCGACGAGTGCCGATGTCCAGGAACGCCGAGTCGGCTGATACGCAGAAGGTGCCGCCGGTGTCCTTGTAGTTGCCATCATCCCAAACGTTGTAGGTCGATACCGACCCGTCGCAAGGGATGAACAAAGCCCGGGGCGGGAACGCGCCTTCATCAGCGGCCGAGTAGTAGACGGCTGGGCCACCGTTCTGGCTGACGCCTACCTTGCGGGTGCCGTTGAGCGTGACCGCCAGCTTGGTGAACGCGCCCTTGATCTTGACCGAGTTGATGCAGGAGCCGTAGGTGGTGCCCTTCGGCGATGCAAGCGACGGCGTGTAGTTCGCCGCGTTGGCGATGACCGCGCCGCTGTACAGGCCGAGCGCCGAATCGGCACCTGGCTCAATCTTGCCGACAAATGTCTGTAGCGCCGGAGGCTGACCCGTTACTGCGAGCACGTTGCCGGAAGACGCGATGTACGGAGCGTCACCCATTGCAGCAACCCAGCGCACTTCGACGAATCTTGTTGCATGCGGCAGGCCGGTGAACAGCGTGTAGACCGATGCGACGTTCGGCGCGGCAGCAAATGCACCGCCATCGATGGCCACTTCCATCGATCCAGCGTTATCGCCAAAGTCCGATGGGTTGGTCAGCTTCGCTTCGGTGCCGGTTATGAACCCGCACCACACGGTAAGTGCGCCACGGGCGTAGATCCTCGCCGCATTTTTAGTCGTGCTGACAGAGCCAGTAAAGCCCAGTGAAACCTGCGCCGCGGTGAAGTTGACCGTCGTAGGGGCCGGCAATGAAATACTGCCATTGGCCCCGACGCCCTTGACGCCGCGCCAGATGCTCGCGCCCAGGCCGATCATCAGTACATCGCCACGATGCTGGAGGCGGTAGTGCCTGTCGACATCACTTTCTTGGCGCGTATCGGCAGGATCTGCCCGGCAGCCACCGCAACGAACACGACCGAAGCGGTACCATCTTCAGGCACGATTGCTACGTTACCGGCAGCCCCAACATAGAGCGAGCGAGGAAGTGGCGACAGAGTAGTGGTATCGCTCGGGGTTAAAGCGTATGCAGATGATGCAGGGCTGTCGGAGGTTCTGGACATTGCGGCGATCCTTCTGGATTAGGCTTCTTTCCAGCCAATCCGCTTGTGGTCAGCAAGGGCGGATGGATGAACTTCGAGGGTTTCGCCATCCTTGGTCACTGCGATCAGGTGGTAGTTGTCCACCTCTTCGTCGACAGGCTTTTTGGAGGCATCATCGATCGCTTCCTGCGCCTTTGCGGTGTACGCCGCCTGTTCTTCAGCCGACAGCAGCGCGAATTCTTCGGCCTTCAGGCCGCTCAGCTCAACGGCCTTTTCCAGCAGGGCCTTTGCTGCTTTTTGCTCTTTGGTCAAACCAGCCATGATTCATTTCCTCTTGAGCGGATGGGGGCCGAAGCCCCCACCCAATTCAGGCCTTAGCCCATGACGACGGCAACGTGCTCGCCCTGAACGACTTTGAAGCCGTAGGCGATGTGCAGCTGCCAGGTGGTCATGCCGTAACCAGCGATTTGCAGCAGGAGGTAAGTCATGCCGAATTTGTCGCTGATCAGGGTCTGGTTGATGATCGGGTTGGCCGGGATGATCGGCGCGCGCATTACGCCCACAACAGCAGAGCGCTCGAACGCGAGGTTCGGCACGTAGTTGTTGCCAATGGTCATGGCGTTGGCAGTCGGGATCACGATCTGGGCGCCTGGGCGACCGAGGGTGATGGTGCCCGGAGCGGCTACACCGTTGTTCACGACGTACTTGTTGCCAGTGTCGGCCGCGAAGGTCACGACGTCGCCAGCCAGCACTGTGCCGGAACCGGTAACCAGTGCAACGCTTGGAACGTCGATACCGGTCGAGCCGGAGGTGACGTAAGCGGTACCGGTGCCCTTGGTGTGCGCGGTGATACCGGCAGACTCGCGGATCGAGAAGCCGAACTGACGCAGCAGATCGCCGGAGCGACGTTCCTGGTCGTTACCCGCCTGATACGCCTGCTGGATGATGCCGAGCTTGCGGGCAGAGGTGCCAGCGCTCGAATCGATGCAGAGCTGCAGGTCGGCCATCGGTGCGCCGTTGTCGAACAGCACCTTGCGCACGTCAGGGATGATGTTGATGTCTGAGGCGAACGGGTTGGTGCCAGCGGTGCCGACGGCGCGGGTTGCGCCGACCTTGATCGCGGTGCAGGCGGCGACTTCGGCCTTGTTACGAAGAGCACGCATGCCCTGGGCGATCATCTGGCGCACCCACTCCTTGTCGGAGCCGGCGTTTTCCAGCGACTTGATCTGCTCGCCGGTCAGGTTCCAGTCGACGTAGTCGGTGTTGGTGATCTGAACCGACACGCCGTCAGCGGTCGCGTCGTCGCCGGTTGGCATCGCCATCGACGGGGTGAAGGACTTGACGGCACGGATCGGCGCGACTGGAACCTTGACTGTGTCACCAACGGCAACGCCTTTGTCGTCAAAGTCAGCGGTGATCGCGGAGATCACGCCGAACGGTTCGTTGGATACTTCCTGGGCGGCGCTGTACAGAACCGGCTGGAGAGCGGTGAAGATGTTGGCCATGTGGCGGTTTCCTTATGGCAATAAAAAACCCGCACATGGCGGGCCTGGGAGTTGGGTTTTGTTGATCAGCCTTTAATGCTGACGCCGCTTTCCATCGCTGCAGCCCGCTGCTTGGCAGGGAGTGCATCGAAGTCAGCCTGAGTCATCACTTTGGAGCCATTCCCGCCACCGTGGCCCGCGCCGCCGCCGTTGCCGGTAGCAGGGAACCAGTGAGGACGAGAGTCCTTCATTTCCGCAAACCACTCCTTGAGCGTCAGCGGCTTGCCGTCTTTGCCGTACTTGCCCTCGCGGGCGATGGGGTTGCCGTCGTCGTCCAGTTCGAAGTCGCGGGCTGCGGCGAGCATCGCGTCTTCCATAGCGAACTTGTGAACGCCGGCTTCAGTTGCGGCGCCCACCACTTCGCCCTTGAGGACGCGGGAGGCGAACTTTTCGGTGCGGCTGGATGCGTTGGCTGCTGCGTCTTGGGCGGCCTTCAGGTCTTTATCGAAGCCAGCCTTCATGCGGTCAGCACGTTTAGCCAGGACGGTATCGATGTCGCCCTTGGCAATCAGTTGGGCTTCTTCGTCGCTGGCGAACTTCGAAAGGATGCCGCGAACAGCATCGGGGTCGATGCCTTCGAAGGACTTGAGCTGGTCACCAGTGGCTTTCAGCTTGCCCAGCAGTTCGGTGTTCTTGGTCTTCAGGCCGGTTACCGCTTCACCAATGCGAGCGTCGATGATTGCCTGAAGTTCAGGAGTGATTTCCGGGCCTGACCCGCCACCACCGCCACCATTGCCGCCGTCACCGCCTTCACCACCACCCTCTTCCGCCATCAGCGGATACCACTTGCCGAAAATAAACATCTGCTAACCCCTTGGGTCTGTTGGCCGCCTGGCGGCAAATAAAAAGCCCCGTCATTGACGAGGCCTGTGTAAATCGCGTGCATAAAAAAGCCCCGGCGGATGCCAGGGCTCTGAAGCTCCATATTTTCTACCGGCCGATCGGTTCAGCGATCAGACCCTTCAGACGTAACATTCATCGGCTGAATAATCATCGAGTGTTGTCTCGACACAAATCTCGCTTGCGTGCTCCATTAGGTTCAGCTCGCACAGGCGTTGAAGTTCCATTTGAAACCTCAGCAGTTCAAATGTTTTCTTCTCTTTGTATGATATCGGCACATCAAGCTGCTTTTTGTCGAAACTCGACAAAAAGTAGTACTGATCGTCGTGATGGAAATAAAGATCAGTGATGAAAGCTGGCTGCCTCGACAGGCATGTAATATCCACATGAACGCTGTCGTATCGGTTGTAGACGATTATCTCCAAGTTTTCTTCGTTGGCCTCTTCCTGCTTTTTATAGAAATATATCGTCGTTCCTACAGCAGCAAGCGCGCCAGCGCCAGACACCCACCCTCCAAGCGCCGAAAACATCGGGATGAATAAATCCTTAAAATCCACAGCAATGAACGAGGCCCCGGTAGCTGCGCCTGCACCGAAGCCTAATATCGCAGTAATAGATGCAAGCCCTACGCAAATCAACGGCCAATAGTTCATGCCGCGTTACCCTTCCCCAATTTTAAGGGCGGCAATTTAGCATGAGAAGCCTTGCAGATTTAGCCTATATCGCTATCACGACACGCTCGCCTTTGAGCAGACAGCAGACGCAAAGCAGCGCCTTGGTCCCGCCAGTTGACTTGCCGTTCTTCATCAGGACGCCGATCTTCGTCTCGATCACTTCCCTGCCGCCGCAGCGATGGCACTGAACCATCGTCGCCGGCTTCGGCATGGCACGTACACGCTTGCGCACCTCTTCCGCCGGGGTGTCCGGAGCCTTGGTGCCATCGATGACGTGGAAGCGGGGTTTGTCGGTCATGCGGCGATCTTAGCAAACGCCGCAGCGTCCCGCTCTCTGATCTGGTCCAGCGTCATCCACTCACCCGTCGGCGTGTAGAAGTCTTCCAGGTCGAGCTTGCCATCCTTCAGCAGCTGATAGCGCGCCGGGCCGAGCACCTCGATCTTGCGGGCGTCCGACTGGCGGTTGAGCCATTCGCTGTAGGTGGTGTTCGCCGGGACTTGGCCATCCATACTGGCGCGCTGGGATGGCGTCATCTCGTCGATGTTCATGCCCAACTCTTTCCAGCTCTTGGTCACCGGTGCCGACGTCGACCGGCAGCACCAGTGGATCTTGCCCGGGCCTTGCAGCCAAAGCACCTTGTGACCGATGGGCTTGTGCGTGCTGACGGTGTACTGAAGCTGGTCGCGGATGCGGCACATCGGCGAGGTCTTGTTGTCGAGCGTGGACACCCAGCGCTCGGCCTTGAGGATGTCGTCGTTGGTCTTGTTGAACTCATCCCGCGCAGTCGCCGCGGTATGGCTCACCGCCGTCCTGACGACGCTCGCAAGGTCTTTGCGGGGGCGCTCAAGGAAGCCGTCTGCGTATCCAGACGCCCTGGTACCGCGAATGCTGCGAATGATCTGGTCAGTCGTCTTGCCTTCGAGGTAACCGGTGCGGATGGCGTTGCGGACCTTGACCATGCGGTCGGCGGCGATCTCTGTTCCCCAGTCCTTCAGCAATCTGCCTTGAAATGGTCGCGAGAGCGCAGCAGCATAGGCCTGCTCGGCACTGACACTGGCCATCGGAAAACGAACCAACACAGGATCGGGTAGCACCGTCTCGAACAGCGACTGCTGCCAGCTGACCTCATAGCCTGCCAGTTCCTTCAGGTCGCTCAGTAGCTCTTGGGCGACCTGAGCGTAAGCCTGAGTGTTGATCAGCCTTACCTGATCCAGCAGCAGCTCCAGCCGCTCAACCGTGAAGGACTCAGCCGGCAACCGCTCCAATGCAGCAGACAGAGCGGCCGAAAGGTCAGCATCCGACCGGTTCAGCAGTGCAATGATTCGCCGGACCACGCCAACCTTGTACTTTTCGAGCGACACCGCGTGCGCGATCTGCTCGTCTTCGAGGACCTGGTTGACGGTTGGCATTTAGAGCACTCCGAGGCTCGGCCCCTGTTCGGCGATCTTGGCTTTCTCTTCGTCCCACTTGATATCGCTCGACACCACATTGCGGCGCTGCATCTCGGAGAACAGTGTCTCGTCTGACAGTCGCCCTTGCGATGCCATGTTGAGCAGCAGTGGCAAGGTCGTCTCAGGCGCGAAGTCGATGTCGAAGTTGCCCTGCACCTGGACGTGACCACCTTCCGGCAGCCCGCTCAACTCGGCGAAGTGCTGAAGGATCTGATCCAGCGAGTCCTCAAGGCCGCTCGCCATGGTCTGAAGTGGGCTCATCTCCTGAGCGGCTTCTTCCTCGGCCTGCGTGGCAGTCTTGACGGACTTCGTCTCTTTCTGGAGCAGCTTGGCGCCGGCGACACGCATCTGGTCTTCAAGGTCGGCCAGCGACGTGCGGCCAGCCTCGATCGAGGCTCCGGTGTGCTCGACCCACTCCATTTTACCGTTGGTTGGCAGCTTGGTGGCGGCAGCAGTGCCGACCTTCAGCTCCCAGGTATCGTCGTCGATGCCAGAGATTGCTAGCATCGGCACCCGGGCAACGTGAAGGATGTTGTCCTGATCGCTCTGGGACTGCCAGTGCTTGGCGTTTAGGTAGGCAAGTTCCAGCAGTGGCGGCTTGGCGGTCATGAAGCCTGTGCGATCAGTGTAGAGCGTCGTCAGCGGGATGTGATCGAGAGAGGTAGGCCCCTTATCGTACAGAGCCCACGTCTTCACGCCCTTGGCATCAGTCTGCTCACGGTAGGTCATCCAGGCGCCCGGGATCAGCACACGGATCTGGTTGATGCACTTGATGCCGAAGAGGCCATCTTCTTCCTCGACCGACTCCATGTAGCGGAACTGGGTCAGGACGTGCTCGCCATCGTTGTTGCTGGTACGCCAGCCAATCACCTGTTGAGGGCGGATCATGATGGCATAAGGGCGAGCCTTGACGGCTTGAGCATCGGCCAGGGTGACCAACTGCTCAGTATCGCCGCTCGGCTTGATGTTCGGGTACTCAGCCAATGCATGGCACAGGCCGTGTGACAGCGCCTGGGTGAAGAACGACTTCGCCCAGACCTGCAGGTTGTTACCCTGGCGGTCGAAGTCTTCGGTGAAATCGACAACCGCCGGCGGAACGTCCTCGCCCAGCACGATCGGCTCGGCGAATACGCGGCCCGTGTTGTTCTTGACCGTCTCGCGGTAAGCCGGGAACAGGGTAGAAAGGCTCAAGCGCTTGCGATAATCCTCGGGCTCTTCCTTCGGCCACTTCGGCAGCAGCAGTTCGCCAGCCTCGCGCATCGCCCGGGTGCCGCCCATCAAAGGATCGACGATAGCCCAGTCTTCGCGCATGGCGTCCACTGCCGGCAGCGTTTTGCTTGGGTCGTCAGACATAGTCAGATTCTCAGAGGTGCGGTGGATGCGGTGCGTTTGACGATCGGGAAGCGCTTGATGATGAAGTAGCCCAATGCGTCGTTCGGGTCTTCCGTGCCGTCTTTGTTCGGTTCGCCCTGGTCGTTATAGGTTTGCTGTTCAAGCACGCCTGTTGCGACCGGGCAGAGTTCGGTGTTGACCTTATAGCGCCGCTCGCCTTCACCATTGAGGAACATGGCGTTGACGGACAGCACGCGGTCACGCACGGCAGGGTTTGCCGGGTTGACGACAAGGGTGAATCCAGCCGTCTTCAGCAAGCTGTGATCCGTCTCGCTACCATTGACGCTCTTGCGGTTCTTGCCGCTGGCGTCGGGGTAGATCGAGATGTGATGGTCGGGGTACTTCTCTTTCAAGGCTACGATCATCGCCGGCGTGTCGAACACGTGCGTGATCTCGCCAAGCAGTAACGGCAGTCCGTCACGGATGACGTGAACCATCGCGGCCATGCGGCTGATGTTGAAGTCCATGCCGACATGCAGCGCTTCACCTGGCCTGATCGTCTCGCTGGTGTGGTTGAGCATCCGGTCGAAGCTCGGGTACACGCTGCCTGACACCAGGTTGACGAACTTGCCATCGATATAGGCGTCTACGAGGTTCGCCGGGTACGACTCCTTGAGCGACCCGATGTAGTCCTTCGGCAGGTTCTTCGCGTTGTCGCGCGTACTGGCATGCACAATGCCGTACAGCGGGCGCTGACTCGGGTTAGCGGCCAACTCACGCACGAACTTGCGATAGACCCAGTTGAAGCCCTCGGGCGTGGTTGTGACGTCAATCGTGTTCTGATCACGGCTTGCCCATACAGTGGACATCCGCGCAATGATCTTTTTCCACGCGCTGTCGGCCTTCTTGATCGGCATGCAGTCGATCTCATCGACCAAGGCGTGCGCAATGTTGAAACCGACGATACGGTGCGGGTGCTCCATGCTCTTGCACACGATGGTGCTCAGGCAGCGCCCAAGGTTGTCACGCAGGTAAACGCGCTTCTTGCTGGCGACGATGTCGGCGAACAGGCCGAACGCCTCTGCAACCTCTGGCATCGTCTCGAAGAAGATGTCTGCGATCTGCGGATAGGTCGGAGCGAAGTAGCCCTGCGGAATGCCAGGGTGCTCCAGTGCGTTGATGCACATCCGCACGCAACCCACGAACGTCTTTCCGCTACGGTAGCCGCCAACGAACGCCGAGAACTTCTTGGGGTGGCTGATGAACTCGAACTGCGGCTTATTCAGCTTCAGGGTCGCTTGCATCTTCAACCCCGATGATTACTTGTTTCGGCTCGGGCAGACCTTTGTTCGGGTCTTCCAGTTCGCGGCGGAGCTTCTCGTTGGTGAGCCGCTTGTTTTCGATCTCAATGCGCTTCAGTTCGGTATCAAGCTCGGCATGACCTGGTGCAGCGAACATGCCGAGATGCCGCCCGATATCGACCAGCGCACCCTTCTTATCATGCAACTTGACCTTCAGACCATCTCGGCTCTGGGATACCTCGGCAATAGCGCCGGCAATTTCGTCATCGATCTCGCTTGAGTCGATAAGAGCAAGCCCGTGATAAGGGACCATGTCGCCGGATTCATCATCCTCGGCTTCGACCATTCGGACCTGTGTATCTCCCCAGCGAACAACCTTACGGATGTCGCTGAAGCCGATCTTGGCCAGTTCACGCAGAACCATGTCCTGGGTGATTTCCACCCGACCCGAGCGAGCCTGCATCCCTTTTGCGATGGCTGACTGAATGTCAGGTTTTGTCAGGTTCTCGTTACTTATGGATCTGGCTGTCTTTTCGCTGTAACCCGCACGGATAGCCGCTTGCGTGGCGTTCAGGTCTATCAGGTACTCATCGACGAAGCGCTGCTGTTTCGCTGTCAGCGCCATAGGGATTCCTTGAGACTTTGGTGCCTCGCTGGGGCAGGACTTGAAATGTTGAATTTATGCCCACATTGATGAGCATCAAATCAATGCAAGGAATAGCGTAATGGCTGAACAAACGAAAATCGGACTCAACGCAGTTGCCTACGTGCAGACCAGTGACTCAAAGGCGAAACGTGCATATGCGGTAGCGGCCGCGCTTGAGCTCATTGCTGTTCGAGTACTCAACAACCAGTCAAGCGACGTGCTAGGCGATGAGCTTGCCAAGCTTTCGACTTATGCAGATCAGATCCAAGAAGCGTTGAAAGTTAAAGCGAATTGATCCACCCGTGCCGCACTCACCTGCGGCACACCACCAACTGATCTTGCAGAGACGAACAATGCATAAGTACGAACTGAATTATGAGCGAATGAACGCACCACAGACCAAAGCCGGCGAAGCTCCAGAGCGGATCGACGCTCATGAGTTGCTACTGGAAGTGTTGGGACTCGGCCGGGGCGGTCAAATCCTCGGGACCAAGAGCCTCAAGGAATCGCTCGAGCTTATGCAATTCACTAACGTCAGCGTTACTTGGCTGTAGGGCGAGCGCCCACAGTCAACGTTCTGATCTTGCCGCCAGTGCAGCTATCACGCTTCATGGCCATCTCGACGGCCTGGTACGCGGTTGCGCCCATGTCCATTGCCGTCAGCGCATAGCTTGAGCCGCTACCAATCGCATACGGCCGCTCCATGAGGATTGGCGTCTTGCACAGGCCTTCGTTCACATCGTAGGCGGCATAACAAAGCGAGTTCCCGTCGTACACCAGCGCCGACGCTTCGACAGCCACGGTGAAGGTCTCGCCGAACCAGGCGCCAATCAGCTTGGCGTAGTCGCATAGATACCCGCAAAGTACAAAGCTCACACCGTCGCGCTCTATGACATTGTCGTAATCGTCATAGGTGATGGTCGTGCCATTGGTGATTCGGGCATCACAGGCGATCACGCCGTCTTTGTAGGCAATGGTCGTCATGGCTTGCCCTCTTCACCTGGTTCAATCTCGCGGTACCGGGTCGCCCTTCTGGCCTGGGCTTCGAGCTTGTCGGTATCGACATCGAGGTTCATCAGGTAAGCGAAGGTGTTGACCGCCGCCACGTAGAAGCGGAACCACCATGGGTGATAGGCCTTCAGCACAAGTCGTCTGGCCATATCGTCACCATGGGAAGCGCAATATATTGCCCTTATTCCGAGCTTTCTCGGCCTATTAGCGCAATATATTGCGTTTAGAGAGTGGAGCCCGCACGAAGCCAGGCACCCTTTGGTTTACACGGCTGACTTGTCTTCGACGGGAGTCAGCGATGACTGAGGAATTGCCCGGGCGATACCGATCGCCAGACCAATGATTGCGTTACCGGCTGCCCATACGCTTGGACTGAGCAGAGCCTGAAACGAAGGCCAGTAGGTCGCGGTCACGTTCAGCAGCACCAACAGAGACGCCAGTTGAACGCTGTACATCTTCCAGAGCTGTTGCCATTGGGGAATTAGGTTCATGTCTTGTCCGCCTTGGTGGGGTCGTTGTTAAGGCATTGCTCGCAGTGCAGGTATCGGCATAGCCAGCCTTTGACGCGGGGCCAGTGGTTGGCGACGAACCAGTGCCGAAGTCCAGCCAATGCAAGTGCTCCGTGAAAGGTGACGCCGGCCGTTGATGGGGTAACGAACACCGTCTCGGCCCGGGTGACGATCGCGAACCCGGTCACCATGATCGTCGCGTAGACGACCTTACCGACAATCCCGTCATGGACCCGCGCACTCAACATGCACCACATCGCCCACAGGCTGATGATGCCAATGAACAGGGTGCTCAACGTTTGAATGTTCATGGATTAACCCCCTCCGAACTTCGAGCGTACTAGCGCCCAAAGGTCAGCGGCTTTAATGGCGCGATTGACGGCAGTCATCAGCGATCCACCGAAGGCGCCAAGGAGGAATCCGACACCAGTCACGTTGCTGGGGTCTGTGATGCTGAGGTATGTGCTAACGATCCCGGTCAGGTACATGGCGCAGGCTAGACCGGTGATGAGGAATACCACCCAGGCCTTCCAGTCCGTCAGATCATCCTTGTGCCACCAGCTTGCGACGATGGCCCCGATAAAGCCGGCAACGATCCATTCGGTCTTGTCGAGCAGGCGATGAATGAATTCCATGCGCTCGACCTCTCAGTTGCATGTGGGAAATAAAAAAGGCGCCGGTGTGAGGCGCCAAAACCACTTGGGAGTGGCGGATTAGAAAGTTACTCAGCCGGGGTGATGTCCACGTAATAGGCCTTCCCCTGCTCCAGCTTTTCAGCCACTGGGGTGGCCATGGTCAGGTTGAACTCACCGAATGGCGTGGCTTTGCCAAACACGACGTTCTCATCGTCAGGATTGCCGGTATCAGATGAGTACACAGCGCCAAAGCGAACCTTGGAGAGAGGATTGCTCTCGTTGGCGAACTCGTGTGGCCAAATACCATGGCAGATCAGTTTGCAGCGGATGGTTGTGGTCATGTTGCACTCCACGTGTGAGTGCAGGTTGTGTCTTTCAGTCTTGCGCCTGCGGAAACGAAAAAGCCTCGCACAGTGGCTAGGCTTTTGGTGGAGCTTAGTTTTTGCCCAAGCCCTTATCGCGGTTATCGAGCCAGTGCCTCAGCTGAACGCCCTCAACCTCGCCTATCTTGGCACTGGCCGAAGGCCAATCTGCGAAAACACCGATCACCATGCTCCCAGAAAATACAACCCAAACCAGGTTCGGCGAGTCGGGAACTGGCTGGATGCCTTCAGCAAACTTGGGATAATCGATTTTGGCTTTTTCGAGAGAACACTGTGAAGCGGAGATGGTGGGCATACTGACTCCTTTGAAAGAGCCAAAAGAGTAATTCTTCAAATATTTCAAGGCAATAAAAAACCCGGCGCAGCGGCCGGGTTCAGGTATTCATGAGTAGATGTGGTGCTCAAGCAACTAAACACCGTGCCATGAAAACAGGTCGTTATCCGCGTGGAAAGACTTTTTACGCTACCTCGCGAATTGTCTCCAGAGCAGAGTCAATCCAAGCGACTCCGGCCTTAATAACCTCTCGCGCCTTTGCCTCACCCATGTCGTTTTCCCTTGCGATCCGTAACGCCGGCCATTTAGCGCCGAAATATAGCCAGATAAAATTTCCCATCTGCTGATCACGCTTCGATAATCGAGCGACTGCCCCATCCACCACCAAGGCCAGATCATCGGTCACATAGTATTCCTTCACTCCCCCCTCGCACGGAGTGTTATCGCGGATCAACGCATAAAGCGGAGAAACGTACTGAGGCACTCCCATTCCATCCATACGCCAATATCCCCACTGCTCCAACATCCACTCGGTATCCCCCAAGGGTTTACCTAAGTACGTTCGCTTTTTCATGCGACTCTCCTCGGGTCTGGGTCACTCAGGCCGAACAGGTCGCGCAACAACCGATCAGCAGATTTGTTCCTGGCATTGCCCTCGATCAGCCAGCGTTGGCCGTAATCATGAAATCCGATCTCGGCCCGCATGCCGTGCCAGGAGGCGACCATGTCCAGTAAGCTAGCCAGCGCGCTGGGACCGCCCACTTTGGTCTTCGCCAACTCTTCACCGGCGATCTTCAAGAATCGGCGCTCAAGATCGCTCATGCTTTTTCGCGGAAGCATTGCAGCAACTCGGTCATTCATTGGACATTGCCCCTGTACTTGCTGACGAAGGGGCGATTCATCTCGACCTCTTCATCGGATGGATACGAATTGCCGTTGAAGTTGACGAAGCGTCCGTATTCCCCTTGCTGCTGGACAAGGCAGCTCCCCACTTTCGCATGCCGACACTTGGGCATGATCAACTCGGTCACGCCGTTCTGGCCCTCCTCGGTGTCCATGTCGCGGTGAACCAGAATGATGCAGCTGGCATCGGCCTCGATCTCGCCAGAATCACGTAAGTCACTTGCCTGAGGCCTCTTGCCTACACGTTTTGTCGAGTCACGATTGAGCTGTGAGAGTTCAACCACCGGGACATTGAGCTCCTTGGCAAGACGCAGAAGCGCTTTGCTGATCGCACCGACCTCCTCGCTTCGTGTGCGCCCTCTTCGCTCCGACTGAACCAAGCCGAGATAGTCGACCATGATCCCGGCCAAGCCATGTTCACGCTGGCATTGCCTTGCAGTTGATCGAATGCTGGCTGGCGTCTGGTGCGGATCGTCACAAATGAACAAGGGGGCTCCGTGCGCCTGTGCTACAGCTCCGACCATTCGGGCCCAATCGTCATCCTGCATCTTCTCGGGATTGTCGAGCCGCCGCAGGTCCACACCGCCAAGGGACGCGATAGCGCGAACACCCAACTCTTCGTCTGGCATTTCGATTGAGAACACCAGCCACGGCAGCTTGGCAACGCAGGCGTTGTGTTGGGCGATCTGAAGGGCCAGTGTGGTTTTCCCACTACCGGGAAGGCCGGCGATGATAGTTACCTTCTTCGGGCGAATGCCTTGCATCAACTCATCAAGCTTTTCGAGCCCAGTCGATGGCCAATTCGGTCTCAGGCCGAGATGCTTGTCATTGACGCCTTCAGCCGCCCGGCCCATAACGTGATCCAGGCGGTGATACTTCGGGTGATCGTCATCTAGGTCGCGAAGGTCTGCAGTAGCCTGTTGGGCCAAAGCGATAATCTCAGTCAGAGATCTATCTTCACTAACTTGCTCTCTGATCACATCAGCAGCTTGGACAACTTGGCGCAGCACGGCGCGTTCTCGAACGTGGCGAGCGTAGACCTTCCAGTTCGCAGTACTAGGAACGTTGTTTGCTATTTCCGCAGCGAACGCCAGCATGCTGTCACCGCTTGGCAACCTAGGGCGAAACAGTCCAACGGTCACCGCATCGATGGGATCGCCCGTCGCATGACACTCAATAATCGCCTGATACAACGCGGCGTTTTCCAGATCATGAAAGTCCGAGACTTGTACCTTGCTAGTGATGTCGTCGAACAGGGTCGGGTCCATCATGATCGCCCCGAGTACGCCGTGTTCTGCCTCAATGCTGAACAGCGCCCGAGTCATACAGCACCTCGCGCAGACGCCCAATTAAAACCGATAGCCTGCCCTCCGGCTTGCCGCAGGCGATCCAGCGCGCGATCGCCGATGTACCGCGCCAGATCTGCAGTCACAAGGTTCGAAACCACTACCGTCGGCAGGACGAATTGGTAACGTCGATCGATCACCTCATGCAAAACACCCAGCTCATACGCGCTACCACTCTGAGCACCGACTTCATCAATAACTAGCAGATCAAAACTCGCAAGCTCTTCCAGGATGTCCTTATCTGAATACTCAGCGCTTCGATCCATAGCCCCCTTGAAGACTCGAATGATCTCAGCTGCTGTGGCGATTACTGCCTGGGCTCCATGCTCACGGATGACTGCCTGAACCATCGCGCAAGCCAGATGCGTTTTCCCGTTGCCAACGTTGCCCGAAAGAACCAATGAACGGCCGGCAGCGTAGTTATCGGCAAACTGAGCAACATAGTCCTTGCAGGCACTCAGGGCCTTGGACATAGCCTCGCTTCCTCCAGCAGTTCTGTAGCTGTCGAATGTGCATCCACTGAATCGCGGTGTGATGCCAGAACCTACGAGCAGCTTGTTCAAGTCTTCAGCTTTCTTCCTACCGCTGGCCAAGACGTAAGCCTCAGTTGATTTAGGAGCCGTGTGCAAAGCCTCCCAGTGGCAATGTTTACAACCACGTATCAACACAGAGCCGTCGAACTGCTCAATCTCGGAACTGCTTACCGAGCCATGCAATGGGCATTCGAGATCAAAGAAGCGGACACGAGGCGCTCTGCAAAAATTAGAAATTCGCGCCACTCTTCACCTCCGGATACAGCTCTTGCGTATGGTTTGGCAGACTGTGATAGGCCGATGCTTTCGCTGTCTTAGTGCTTGCGCCAGGCAGTATTGATTCCGGATAGATGTCGCTCCACGAATTAGTGGTGGAGTTATCCAGAACGGCATCAGGGTCGGGATGTTTGGCCAACTTTTTGGCGATCAGTTGGCAGGCGCGCTCGGTCAGATCTTTGCGTTTGGATTTACGCATCTCGCAGAACCCAACCCAGGCCTCAGTCGATACGTTCTCCGGCTTGGCAACCAGTGGATCAAACTTGCTCGACTTCCTCTCCGCCTGAGTACCAGCTGGCTTGCCTGCGGCTTCTTTTGGTTTATTAACGGGTAGTTGACGGATAGTGGACGGATTGGGTGCATGTGGTGCACCCCGTTCTGTCGTCATTTGCACGTCGTTCTGTTCTGAGCTGCACCCCGTTACGTCTTCATTTGCACCCCGTTCATCACGGGGTGCATCAGGTGCACCCCGCTCAACAGCCATGTCGTAGACGACTGGACGACGATCATGCCTGTCGATATAGGCTGCCGCGATCGCCTGATTTCCGCGGCGAATCGCACCAAGCGCCTCGAGCGCTTCCAGCTTGTATTTGACCGTCCGCACGGCCAAGCCAGTGTCCTCGCTCAAGCTGTTCGTAGAGGGAAACGCGCCCTTTCCGTTTTTGTCGGCATAGTTCGCAAGGCACAGGAGGACGTGCCGGGCTGTGGACTCTTCCACCAACCGCTGCTCAAGCGCCCAGACCATTGACTGAATGCTCATAGGTCAGAGCTCCATCTCGTCGGTGACACGCTTGATGAAGGCGTCGTAAGACTCAGCCATGACGAATCCTTGATCCTCCAGAGCCTGCCGATATGCCTTGGCGCTTCCGTAGAGCACCCAGCGTTCACGCTCGGGGAGATTTCGGAAGTTGGTATAGCTGGGCCAGGGGCCTGCGATCTTGCATGCCGTGGATGTCTCCAGAGGCGTTACCGGGAGAGTTCTCATTTGGATACCTCCCTGCTATCCAGCTTCGCGAGAAGTGCATTCAAATCGTCACCACGAGCCATCAGGTCGCTACCAACAATTCGTAGTCCGGCAGCTATTCCACCAATGGTGTAGCCATTGAGAATTTGCTCGACCGTATCAGGCGCCTCACCAGCAAGATCAAGAAAAAGTCGGCCAATGGCATCAATGAAATAACCTGCTGAGTGCATGGAGTCAGCGTCGTCAGAAATACGGGCGGGAGAAATAATTGACCGGCCCATTATTTGTCATCCTGTTCGACAGGAACAAAATCGGGCATACCATTTCGCATAGCGCGCAGCCCCAACACAGCGGCTGCAGCAACACGTTGAGCAAATCCAATTTCAAGATTCGTGTAGTGGCCGCCCATGCCGATGATTGCGAACTGAACGGCATGAAACGCTTCGGTTTCGTCAAAGGACGCCAATGCGCTGACTTCGTGATCGAAGTACGTCATGCCCTTTTCCCTGTCGGCAGCAACACCGGGGTTATTTCGTGGCCAATTCACCATTCGCCCCAGAGGATCGCGAACTGTAAAACTCAGATCGTCACGCGTTTGTACGAGTGGAAAATTAATCGACTTCAACAGACGAGCTTGTTCACTTCGAATAGCGTGTGCCATGATAAGTACCTCTAGAGATGTATTGTCCTGGTTGCACAGGACGATTTAATGAACCCGGTTCCCGCCGGGTTTGTTGCTTTCTGGGCGGGGTGATTTTCATCATCCACGCGTTTTAAATAATGCAAGTCCTGTCCTGGCAGCGTGTTCACGCCGCCCTTACCGACTGTTCTAAAACCAGCAAGCACTGCCGCACGTGGCCGATTTCTTTCTGGATACCCGCCTTCTCGATCTGCGAAACATGACCATCAGCTATGGCATCATGAACCGCGCGGGACACATCCCCGGACTCGGCGGCCAGGTGCACAAGCGCTTGAATTAGGCTCACTCCTTCAGGCTTCACCTGAGGCACCAACTCGTACCCCAAGGCGCTCGCCAATAGCTGCAGTGGCTCAGGATTCTTGCTGTGCACCAGAATCTGTAGGAACTGCTCCAGGTTCAGCCGGTGCGAGTCATCATTGGGGTTACTGCGGTTGAGTAGCGCGGTATGACTCATGCCCATCAGGTGAGCCAGCTGCTTTGGCCCCGCATCCAGCACTGCCTCATGAATTGCGCGATGTACCTGTTCCATTCGGGAAACCTCTTGGCGGTTGTCGTGGCAGCACGACCTGCTGATGAGCGAAACTTTGCTCATCGAATCAGGCGGCGGATTGCTCGGAGTTAGTTGAGGAGTTACGCAGGTAGGCCCAATCGATATCAGGGCGTAGTTCTTCGCACGTGACCGCCCTACCCGACTCACGATCAAGATTGATGGCGAGCCCTGGACCTGCGAGGCGATATCCATAAGCAATCTGTTTGAGGTTGCCGACGCTGGTACCGCTTCGCTCTGCTAGAGCATCCAGTTGGGCCGGCTCCATTGAGCGGATGAGTTCGATTAGGGTCATGGTGATCTCCGAAAGAGCTCCAGATTACACTTTGCTAATTTACATATCAATAGCATTTTATAATTTACTGTTTGCTAACGCAGGGTCACTATTCGCCTATGGATATGAAAACTCTTCGGGTCGAGGCGCTGCGGCGTGTAATCGGCCAACTCAGCCAAAAAGAATTCGCCGACCAGCACGATCTGGACGCTTCCTATTTGTCCCAGATCCTCAATGGGCATCGAGGCTTGGGCGAGAAAGCTGCACTCAACCTCGAGCAGAAAATCGGCTTGGCACCTGGCGTTCTAGTGAACCCAGGCGGCTACGGTTCGAACGTCATCGAGGGTGAGTTCTCGCGGCACGAGGTCCATCGTGAGCAGTCTCCTGCCTACCAAGCAATGCTGGGGACGGCATCGCCCAGGGCAATCGCCATCATCGAGAAACTGGCCAGAGCCGCGGCAAAGGGCAAACTCAAGGAGTCGGATCTGGTGTTGCTGGAAGGCATCGCCGGCCTGCTCGAAAAAGCCAACTCCGAAAAGCCCTGAACACCAGATACAAAAAGCCCGGCACTAGGCCGGGCTCTCTCTACTGCTACTTCAGCAAATCCTCTTCCCTGCTCTGCCACATAGCCTGAAGCTTGGTCAGCCCCTTGCCGGTGATCAGCGTCGAGCACGTCGGGATCGTGCCGTCGATTGGATGCTCAAAGGTGCCCAACTTCACATTGAGCAGACCGGCTTCGATCTTTGCCTGGTAAGGCTCATTGGTCCTCGTCACCCAGCCTTTCTGGCGCATGAACTGCAACAGCCTGGTCCGGCCAGTGCCTATGATCTTCGCAGCTTGGGCCGCGTTGTATGTCTTGTGCGACACCGCGACCATGTCATGGAAAGCGACCTTCGGAGCGTCCTGCTCTACCTTCACTTCCAGCTCGTGGTTCTCCTTCGAGAGTTCGATGTTGTCCGCCTCCAACGCGACTACTTTCGTCACGTTTTCGGTGAGCAGCGCCAGGAGTGTGCGAGGGTCACTCAGTGCAGCCGAGTAGTCAAAGGCCGGCTTAGCAACTTGCTGTTCCAGTTCCTGCCAGCGATCAACCAGGCGAGCAGTAAACTCTGGGCAGAGCTGCGCGACGATGATGTAGGTATCACGCTTGCAAATTTGGTACTCCATAGCCGGACGGCCAAGGCCATCGAGGTATTCCACCAATGGTGGAAGACCGATAACGCCCTTTTCGGCCAAACGTTCGACTGCACGTTTCACACTGTCGTGACGAGAGCCAACCAAATCGGCAATCTCGCGAGAGGACATTGTGGTCCGCGACACATCCTGCTGAATCTGAAAATGTGTCGCTGCTGTGGATGGATGGCCATGGTGGCTCAAGGAGTTGTTCATACGAGTTTCTCCAGGCCTTCACCTACAGAGTCAATCACCGCCTTAGCTGATTCGACGGCCATATGGAGTAACCATGCTTGAGACGGAGAGATAGTGATCTCCTGCATTCCAGCCTCACACAGCGAATCTCTCACGCTGTAGAGAATGCAAGACGCCTGGTTGAGAGCGTCCACGGCAGAAATGCTTGGCTGAACAGCGAAGAGATGCTGCTGCTCAACATTGCAAACGGTGAATGAGCTTTCAACGGTAACGGGTCCCTTGATAGCGCCAGCATTGAGTTTTTCTTGTGATGCCGTATTCTGTTTCATGTGAATGTCCTCAAAAATGTTCACTGCTTCATAGGCCTCAAGCGTTCCAGCGCTTGGGGCTTTTTTATGCCTGCCTGATTTGCTCATCTCGCAGCATCGCCTCCCTTAATGCCCTCCCAACCAGCCAGTTTTGGCTGCGTTCTTCCTGCTGTGCCTTCCTTTCGAGCCAAGCCTTTACCTCCGGCTCCACTCGAAAGATTACCTGTGTCATTTCACGCACCTTCATCTCAATTCCTCCAGGCCAAGCACCGTGCTTGGTAACGATTTAAGCACCGTGCTTTATTGCAGTCAATAGCACCGTGCTTCATTATTTGGGTATGAGCAGAACAGATCTTCAGGTCAATTTTCGGATACCGGCCGAACTCAAGACTCTCCTTGAGCAAGCTGCGAAGGAGAGCGGGCGCTCTTTGACCGCAGAGATTGTGGCGCGCCTCAACCTGAGCATCCTCGCTGACGGCAAAAACGGAGAGGAGCTTTTCACCGCTGATATGGCCAAGGAATATGCATCCATAGCGCGAAAGAGCTTGCCAGCGGTGGTGCGAGAGCGAATCAGGATTGCGATAAACCGGTCTATCCTCCGAGGCTTGGGCAGTGCAGACGTATCCCTCAGTGACCTCGGGCTGGAGTCTCTGCCGTATGAAGAACTAGCGAAGATACAGATAGAGCTAAGTCAAGAACTGCATGACGCTGGCTATGGTTTTGAATGGGATGGAGGTGAATCGATCTGGATAACCTATGGTGATCCGGAGCCGACTTCGGAAATACCAGAAGTCTCGGTGACTCGGAAAACTCAGGAGTCGGAGTCTCTTTCACCACCACGACGCATTGGCACTGCACGAAAGAGCTAGCTAAGTCCTGCGACAATCCCACCTTAACGCCACAAGCATCACCATCTACTCTCCAGCAAGATCGAGATAAATGGAGATCAGTCCATATCGATTGTTTTTTGAAGCGCAGTCTTTCTTGGCGTTGTAGTGCAGAACGTCTATGACCGACGAAAAGTGTTTGCGGGAAAATCGGAACATATATGGCCATCGTGCGCCTCACGGAGCTTCTGTGGTTACGATGGTTTCCAATTATTCACACAAAATTTGCAATTGGAAGGCCCTCAAAAAGGGCCATCTTTTTCCGACGGATGAGGCGTCGCTTGATCGTTTATTGTTCATGCCTGCTCCCGTTTTTCAGGTGACAGGGAACAGAATAATCGCGCCCTCCGCAGAGATCACCGCAATTGCGGAAAAGAGAATCGCAATTGCGGTACTGCTGCTGCGTGGCTACTCAGCTTCTTTAAAGGCCCTGTTGGCGGCCGCGAATATGTCCTCAAGAGTACGCCTGCCCAAGCCACGCTTGCCTTGATGACGTTCCAGTATCTCAGCAACTATTGCAGATTGATTGCGCGCGGCGCGGCTTGGCTCGTTCAACAGTTCCAGCATGGCAGCAATGGCCAAAAGGTGGGATGGCTTCGCTTCTGCATTTGCTGCAGGACATTTTGGCTCTAAGCTATATTCAGCTATGTTTACGCCTCGTCTAGTCCAAAATTCGGACCACCAATCAAATGTGTATTTCTGACCAACAAATAATTCCTGAGCCTCAATGGCTAGAAATAATGCTTCGAAATAGCCTGAAAACATCGACATAAAATTTAGAGTTTCACGCTCTACTGGATTGAGCGGAACTACATTTAAAAATCTAGTTATCGCTAGGTAGACCAGATCCGGCCTAATTGGAAAATATGTACTTCCCCCCCAGAGAAAAGTAGTGTTCCCAGCTATAATATCAAAGTAAATTCCTGTCACCAGGCATAGCCCATCCTCAACACCTAGATAATGCTGGAGCTTAAGATCTGCAATAAGAGATGGGGTTACAGCATATATGCAAGAATTCAGGCGCTCCGCCCTAAAGTCGATTAACAACTTCTCTAAGGCAGCCTCATAGGTCAGCTCGGAAGCATATTTTTTTTCTGAAAACATACAGGAAGCAAGTGAAGTAATACGTCCTTCTTCATCAATAAAATATTGGCATTCGTCCATTATCCTAGCGTCTCCCTAGCACTCTCTTACTAATAAATTGTCCAGGCACGCGGATGGGAAGTCCGCTTCGTCCCGTAGAGCTAGGCCAGTCAATTGCTCAGGATCATGAGCTGTCCACGTACCAGCGATAGCATCCAGTCTATCGCCAGTTAGCAAAATGTAATAGCGGAGGTGTGAGCATGCAAAACGGAGCGCGTCGCTAAGGATGCGCTAGGCTTAGGTTCGATTTCCGCACGCCCCAGGGGAAGCTAGGAGCATGCAGATGGCGAACCAAAACGCAGAACAGCTATGAGGGGAATGCGGCAAGGATCGGAATTCGTAGCGACTGTCGTGTGTTTGACGCGCTGATAATCTAAAGGAGCATTTCTAATGCTAACGGCAATAGCGCATATCGTTGGCGCCATACTGGCTACTGGAGCCTTGGGCGTGATCGCTCTTCTGATAGGCATGTGGCATCGAGAAAGATTTAATAAAAGTACACTTCAGGAAATCGCGACCAGGCTTGGCATACCCGTTGATGACTTTAATGATGAGAAACATATCGCTAAGGCAGTTGAATTTATGCCAGAACGATTTAGTACTGACCGATTTAGCAATCGACTGTCTGATCTCTGTGGCTGGTTGCAGTCCTCCTGGAGTTGGCTCGGGGCACTACTGCAATTAGGTCTTCTTGTCGGAGTTATCTGGGTTACGGTCACTGATTCACTAGAAAACGCCATCTATGCTTGGGGAGTCGTCGCTGAAGCATTGTTTTTTTGGGTTACGGGCGCGCTCTTTGCTTTTTTGTGCCGTCTTCTGACTGGTCGATACCCGGGTCAAGCTAGACAGATCAGGAAGGGGCTGGCCGAGCATTTGAATACACAATCCAATAGATCTGTGATCGCTAATTAATGGTCCTCAGCCGGGGCTTCTGGACTTGTGGATTCAATTAATCAAACGAGCCTGGAATGGACTTTGATTATCGCTACCTCATTGCCCTTATCTTTGCTGCCGCGGCTTTCTACGAGGCCCTAGCCATCCGGAAGCTGCTGCATAAGCTGAACGATAAAGTAGACAAGTTGGATGCCATTGTCGTCAATCTGGAGAGCCAAGTGGCGGATGCAGCTCACGAAGCGGCGTCAGCTAAACAGGTCGCGCTGAATGCCTGGGACGATGCGAAAAAGCACCATGCCGATGTCATATCAGCAGTAGAGAACGTAAGGGGTGGCGGAATTATGAAGTAGGGCCACCTTCACTAGATTTGCTTGATTTTCTCCCCCGGTGAGTTCCAGGCCTTGCGATGATCGACAGTTGCATCCCCTACGTGGAGGGGATAACCGTGCGCGGGGCTGCCGCATGGTGCTGGCAACCACCCATCGGGATCCCCCTTGAAGAACCGTAGTGGCGCTACAATCCCATTAACGACTAACGTTAAGCGTTAATAATGATCATAAGTTTTCGCTGCGGCGACACCGAGAGCCTCTTCACCACGGGATCCTCCAGGAGGTGGACGGCTATCTTGACTGTCGCGCAACGGAAACTGAACATGCTCAATGCGGCGGCCACCATCCAAGACTTAGGGTCACCGCCCGGAAATCGGTTGGAAGCACTACAAGGGAACCGACAAGGCCAACACAGCATCCGAATCAATGATCAGTATCGAATTTGCTTCACCTGGGGTGCTCACGGACCAGAAAACGTTGAAATTGTAGACTACCACTGAGGTGAAATTGTGTTTACTAACGGCATGCGCCCCGTCCATCCGGGCGAAGTTCTCAGGGAGGAATATCTCCATCCCATGGATCTATCCCCTACCGCGCTTGCGAGGCTGCTGAATGTCTCTGCACCAACGGTGCATGACATTGTCCATGAGCGTCGTAATATCAGCGCTGACGTAGCTCTGCGCTTAGCGACATGCTTCGATACGAGCCCACAGTTCTGGGCCAACCTGCAATCAGCCTACGACTTGCGCAAAGCAGAAATTGAACACGGTGCGGAAATCGCTCAACAAGTCCAGCGTGCTCCAGAGATTGCCTGACAGTAAGCAAAAGGTCGCTCGAAAAAACCCGGCTATAGACCGGGTTTTTTTTGCGCGTGGGAGGGGGCATCTCACTGTACCCATTGCTAATGGTGTTTCGAACACTCGGAGTGATACGGTCATCCTCCTCACCCTGCGTGAAGAGACAAGAGCATGGCCGCACTCGAAAAGCGCTATCCCCGCGATTCGTTCACCAAGAAGCTGGAACGGATTTGCCAGAGGCTGGACGAGGCATCCGTCCGGACCATCGCTCACAAAGACTTCTTCAACAAAGCAGCAACGTCTCGGATTGAGATCACCTCGCTATGGGTTGTGGGCTCGTATGCCCGCGGCGCGATGGTTTGCGGAGATTTGGACCTCGTCCTTGAGTACAAGCTCATTGAAGGTGGCCACCCTTCGCCTCGGACAATAACGAAGACTTTCTTTGGGGCCCTTCCATACGTTAGCTACTACTTCGGAAAACCAGAGAGCAGCACGTCGGGCGTGGTATTCCACAATCCAATCCCGATCTGGACCGAGCCTGGCTGCGATTGGAGGGCGGCGATCGATTCGATTAAGCCTACTCCTAGCGCCGGCCGCGAAACTCGTGAGACGGACTCGATTCCATTACGACCGGACCAGATGTACATGGAACCGGAGCGTCTGCAGTGGTTGGCGGCCCAAGAGAAAGAAGGCCTACTTGAGTGGGAGTTCGTAGAGTTCACCGCGGCGGACCTCGAGCCGGTACCGCTAGAAGAAATCAGCCACCGAGATAAAAAGCTCCTTCGGATTGCTCCCATGATGGCGAAGAAATCCCAGGTGCTGATACCCGCAATCATTCGGTTGATGACCAGGAGTGCCCCCTTTGGCACATGGGAATCATCGGACAGCTACCGCGTAAAGTTGAGTTGCGGGGCGACAGCATTGCACCTGGGGCGTCCAGTCTTGCCATACAACGCCTTTGACAATGATCCCACTATTAAGCAATACATCCTCATCCCACATATCAGCGCCAAGGGTCCAAACGGCGCCTGGATAATTCGACGTGGGCCCAAGCACCCGGACGCGCAAGCTCTCGCAAACAGGCATGCCTATTATCTCGGGAGTCCAGGATCTCCAGAGACGATTGCGTATCGCGACCGCAGTAAAACGAGGTCGACGGAAATGCTGGAGCTTTTCAATACGCACGACGATGCCAAAGAGTTTGCTGCCATGTTGGATGAGGGGAATGCGTTGCCAGAAACCGAGATTGGTAGAGCTGAAGGGCTAGACCTGATCTCGCTCTTTGCTTTGGTGGACGTTATCGAGATTGGCGACCACCAGCACGTGATGACACATGCTGGCGCCGCCTACTTTGAAAAAGACAAGGCGACCATGGACGAGATCGTGGCCACCCTTCCCCTCGCAACACAGATCAGCGCTGAAGTTTGAGCCGAGTACGCAGACGACGAAAAAAGCCCGCACGGTGGCGGGCTCATTGGAAAAAATAAAAGTCGGCGTAATACTCGCCTAGCGCATCGAGGACTGTAGTCCTTATCCGACTGAGCTGATTGGACTCACCGTTATTTACGGCTTCACCGTCGGCCATTTTTTCTTCCATATCGACGGTACTACTTAGATTGCCGATCCTATAGGCTTGGCTGGAGCAGTTTTCTGTGGTGTCTGTTGCCGAACTTTCGATGCTTCTTTCATGGCGACCGTACAAATTGTTTCGGCGATGTTAGATGCGATGGTCCCGGCATCAAACATAAACTCGACTTGGGCCACGATAGCACCATTGACATCAGTCATGGCGAGCGTGCCCCTTTCCTGCACGCATTCCGCGGCCCTAACATAAAATTGAAGGGCGTTGATCTTATTCGTATTTTGGTGGACAACGCGCCCCAAGGCGACTGCTAACGCTACCCCGGTTGTATCTTGATCGAAACGGAAAGACCCCTTCTTTAGCTGGTAGGACATTCCCTCACCGATGCCATAATCGATCCACTGGCTTTCTACCGCAGGTGGTTGCGCCTGGGGCTCCGTTACTTGAGCTACTGCTGGCTTAGGATCTTGGGTTGCAGGTAATTGCAGCACACATCCAGCCATCGAGATTACTAATACACCGACCAGAGCTATTTTTTTCATTTGGCCTCCATGTCAGAAAATAAAATACATCTCACCGCCGCGCCAGATCACCCAGTATTAGCCCTGGAGATCCCGCCAGTCTTCACCTCATCCGCCAGCGCAGCAAGCCGATCAGCATCCTCATACAGCTTAGCAATCAGCTTCAGGACGGCTATTTGCTCGACATCCCGGCAGTCCTTGGTGATTCTGAGCACTTCGTCTGCAGCTTGCTCAAGGCCAAATCCCAGATCCTTGAGTTCGCGGCGCAGCTCTTGGTTGGGCTTGGTAAGTGGCATGCTGACCTCAGGCTATTGGCTCAGAAGTTTGGGCAGAGGTCTCGGCTAACCGGGCATTAAGTCTTGCTTCATCAGCTTTAAAAATAGTGATCAGGTGATGGATGGCCTGGGCATCGATCTCATTGCCGGCCAGGCTTAGCCTCTTGGCGACCCGGAGCAGCTACACCGCTGACCACTTCAGGTCAGAGGCGATACCTTGGAGGTCGTGCTTTAGGTCTTGATTTGGCTTGGTAAGTGTCATCTATGCCTCATGCATATTCTGGCCGTTTTAAGCCTTTCAATGAGTCCATGGCGGTCTTCAATGAAGAGTCTTACGACTTTCGCCAATCCTGATACGGTCCAGCGCCCGGTTTAGAGAATCCACGCATCAAGGAGGGCTTTCGCCTCAATCTCTCGAGCGCGAATACACCTCGCGCCGGAACAAGTGCTGCTCTGAGGCTGGGTAAAGCTGTTGCCGTCGTCCGAGCTCGGAACAACGCCTGCCCTTCTCGCTCGTACAACCTGCTAACGACGCGAAATTTATCACCATTAAATCGCCGCTACGAGAAGCTCCGCAGCGAATCTGCCGGTCTTCTCCAAAATTAGCAAAATATCATTTAGCAATTTGTATTGACGATTAATTTAGCTCTTGCTAAATTCGCATCACATCTCCGTCGTCTCATCACATCTAAAGCCTTCACCAAATTTGCGAATGCCAACAACGCGGCGGGACTTTGCTCGCCCTGGAGAAACTGTGTCGTTGGCGAGCCTTAACCCGAGAGGATGCGCAGTGATTACTCAAACACAGAACCCAGCAAGCGAATTCGCGGAGTTTGGCCAGCGCCTTATAGACCTGGGCATGGCAATGAAGCGCGACCAGACCACGGTGAGGGATCTTCAGGAGCTAGCAAAAGCGTGCGGCATCAAGCTGCTGGCCCTTCGCTCCGTGCCTGGCGCAGAGGTGCGCAATGGCTAAAACGATCCTGCAGGTCCATCAAGGCGGCGTCCATTTCTACCTGAACACAGAGAGCTCATCACCCAACACCGGGCACAGGAACCGGTACCGGCTGTTCAAAACTGAAAACTATGGCCGCGACAAGTCGGGATGGATTCAGGTTGGCTCGATGGCAGGGCAGGAATTGAAATCAATTGAAGGTGATGCTGCCTTGTTTGAGGCTTGCGAGAAGCTCTTTGCCAGTAAAAAACCCCACTGTTATGGACACCATGGGGCTATACGCGGCAAAGCAGGGAAGTGGGAGGGAGAAGCCTTCCCTATTCGCCAAAGCCACCTGAAATCGAAATTGGCAGCCGAGCCCGCCTGCAGCGTCGGCCGGGACTTGGGGAAGATATGACCGCAGATCTTGCACTCCTCCCCCGCTTTATACGGGCCAAACAGGCGCCCGCTTACCTTGGTATGTGCCGCGCCGTGTTTGACGCCGAAGTTCGCCCACACATCCACGAATTCCCGATTGGGAAACAGGGCGTTGCATTCGACAGGCTTGAACTGGACGCATGGGCAGACGCGTACATCGAGTCGATGGCAATTGAAAAAGCCAGCAATGAGGACAACAATCGGCCCCGCAGTGGGCGCCAAGGAGTTAATAAATGGCGCGAAAAACAATCTCCGGCCTCTACGAGAGGAACGGAATCTGGCACATCGACAAGGTCGTCAGAGGTCAGCGACTTCAGGAAAGCACTGGAACAAGCGAAAGGCAGGAAGCGGAGCAGTACCTGATTCACCGGCTGGAAAAGCTCAGGCAGGAAAAGGTCTATGGCGTGCGCCAGGTTCGTACCTGGCGTGAGGCCGCCACGCGATTCCTGGTTGAATTCAAGGACCAGGCGTCGATCGGACTGTCCGCTTCACATATTGAACAGCTGGACCCGTACATCGGTGATCTGCCGATCACCCATATAGATGACGGAACCCTGGCTGCTTTCAAGCGAGATAGGCAGAAGCCGACGACAAGCGAAAAAGGGAAGTTGAAACCAGGCGTCTCGAACCGGACAGTGAACATCGCCTTACAGCGAATCGTTCGGATCTTAAACCTGTGCCACAGGAAGTGGCGAGACGCAGAGAAACGGCCGTGGCTGGATAGCGTGCCGATGATCTCGATGCTGGAAGAAAGGAAGTCGAGCAGGAAGCCCTACCCCATGTCATGGGCAGAGCAGTCGACGTTGTTCGCGGAAATTCCTGACCACCTGTTGAGGATGTCGCTCTACAAGGTGAACACGGGTTGCCGGGAACAGGAAGTCTGCAAGCTTCAGTGGGATTGGGAAATTCGGGTGCCGGAACTGGGAACGAGCGTGTTCCTGATCCCTGCTGACTTTGGCGGGAGGAGTGAAAAATCTGGTGTGAAGAACGGCGATGAGAGGCTAGTGGTGCTGAACAAGGTGGCGATGTCGGTCATCGATGGGCAGCGCGGTCTGCATTCGAAGTATGTCTTCCCGTATGGGCAGCCGGACGAACACGGTGCGACCCCGATGCACCGGATGAATGACACAGCGTGGAAGAAGGCCAGGGTGAGAGCGGCGGCGAAGTGGGAAGTGGAACACAAGTCACCGGCACACCCTGGGTTCAGATCGATCAGGATTCACGACCTTAAGCACACCTTTGGCAGAAGGCTACGTGCAGCGGGCGTGACACTGGAAGATCGGAAGGCGCTCTTGGGGCACAAGAATGGCAGCGTTACGAGCCACTATTCTACCGCAGAGCTCGAGCAGTTGATTGAAGCGGCAAACAAAGTATCAGCGACCGATTCGAGAGGACCGGCATTGACCATCTTGAGGAGGAAAACGGGATGAACCCCCGCAAAAGTCCCTGCGCATGAAAAAGCCCAACCGGTGAAGATTGGGCTAAGTCATTGAAAAATATGGTCGGGACGGAGTGATTCGAACACTCGACCCCTAGCACCCCATGCTAGTGCGCTACCGGACTGCGCTACGCCCCGACTAGGCGTGAAACCTGTTCTTCATCTCGAAGAACGCTCAAGAATATATCGCAAGCGTTTGAAAACTGGAAGTATTTAAACGCAGGAATTTATTTTTTAAGGACCACCAGAACATCTTCCAGCTCAGCAATCATTTGGCGAATCATTTGTTTGTACTGGGTTGTGTCATCTTTGGCCTCATCACCGGACAAACGCAGACGCGCGCCGCCGATAGTGAAACCTTGATCGTAAAGAAGTGCGCGGATCTGCCGGATCATCAGCACGTCCTGGCGCTGATAATACCGGCGGTTTCCGCGGCGTTTGACGGGGTTGAGTTGAGGAAACTCCTGCTCCCAATAGCGCAGTACGTGCGGTTTTACCGCACACAGCTCGCTAACTTCACCAATGGTGAAGTAGCGTTTGCCTGGGATGACGGGTAGCTCGTCGTTATGACTTGGTTCCAGCATAAGCCTCAACTCGGGCCTTCAATTTCTGCCCTGGACGAAAGGTGACCACACGGCGAGCCGTGATCGGGATTTCTTCTCCCGTTTTCGGATTGCGGCCAGGCCGCTGGCGTTTGTCCCGAAGGTCGAAATTGCCGAAACCGGACAATTTGACTTGCTCGTTGTCTTCAAGAGCGTGCCTGATTTCCTCGAAAAACAGTTCAACCAATTCCTTGGCTTCCCGCTTGTTCAGGCCCAGCTCTTCATACAGACGTTCCGCCATCTCAGCTTTCGTCAAAGCCCCCATACGTCACTTCCTTAACGTGGCGTTCAACCTTTGTTCGAGCGAGGTGAGGATGTTTTGAGTCGCAGAATTCACCTCATCGTCATTAAGAGTGCGCGATGGATGCTGCCAGGTCAAGCCAACTGCGAGGCTTTTTCTATCAGGATCAATGCCTTTACCCTGATACACGTCAAATAGCCTGAGGTCTGTCAGCCATTCGCCTGCATTTTCACGGATTACGTCCAGCACAGCCGTGGCTGCAACCCCTTTGTCCGCAATCAATGCCAGGTCACGACGCACTTCAGGAAAGCGCGATAACTCCTGGAATTTAGGCATTTTGCCCGCCGCGACTTCTGCCAGAACCAGTTCGAAAACGAATACGGGACGGTCCAGCCCCAGCGTTTTCGACAATTCAGGGTGGATCGCACCGACAAAACCGACCAGACGCCCCTCTCGCTCGACACGCGCGGTTTGACCCGGGTGCAATGCTGGATGCTTGCCCGGCACGAACGTGAAAGCATCCAGTGCACCGGCAAAGCCCAACACCGCCTCCACGTCAGCCTTGACGTCGAAGAAGTCCACGGTGTCGCGACCTTGCGCCCAGCCTTCAGGCAGACGGCTACCGCAAACCACGCCCGCCAGCATTGGCTCTTGCTTCAGCCCTTCCAGCTGACCGACGAAGCGCAGACCGCTTTCGAACAGACGCACACGGTCTTGCTGCCGGTTCAGGTTGTGCTGCAGCGCCTTGACCAGACCAGGCCACAAGGACGAACGCATGGCGGCCATGTCGTTCGAAATCGGGTTAGCCAGCAACAGCGGTTCAACACCCGGATTAAACAACTCGAACTGTTTCGGATCGATGAAGCTGTAGGTGATCGCTTCCTGATAACCACGGGCTACCAGCAGGCGGCGCAGTTCAGGCAGATCGCTACGCGCTTCAGCCTTGGCTTGCGGCGCCAGACGCGCTTGCGGGTAACGAACCGGCAAGCGGTTGTAGCCGTACAAACGAGCCAGCTCTTCGATCAGGTCGACTTCCAGACTGATGTCGAAGCGGTGGCTCGGCACTTCCACGCGCCACTGCCCTGCTCCGTCGGCGGTAATGCCCAGGCCCAAAGCGCTGAGCAGACGCTCGACTTCGGCCGAATCCATTTCCATGCCCAGCATCTGGGTGATGCGCTGGGTACGCAGGGTCACCGGCGCGATCGATGGCAGGTGCTGCTCACTGACGGTTTCGATGATTGGACCCGCTTCGCCGCCGGTGATTTCCAGCAGCAGGCCAGTGGCGCGCTCCATGGCTTCACGGGCAAGTTGCCAGTCCACGCCACGCTCGTAGCGGTGCGATGCGTCGGTGTGCAGGCCATAGGAACGGGCCTTGCCAGCGACAGCGATTTGATCGAAGAAGGCGCTTTCCAGGAATATGTCGCGAGTGGTCGCGGTGTTGACGCCGCTGTGCTCACCGCCCATGACACCGGCAATTGCCAGTGCGCGAGTGTGGTCGGCAATCACCAGCGTATCGCTACGCAGGCTAACTTCCTGACCGTCAAGTAGAACCAGCTTTTCACCTTCTTCAGCCATCCGCACGCGGATGCCACCGTTGATCTCGGCAAGATCGAAGGCGTGCAGCGGTTGGCCCAGCTCCAGCATCACATAGTTGGTGATATCGACAGCGGCGTCGATGCTGCGCACTTCGGAACGACGCAGGCGCTCAACCATCCACAGCGGCGTCGGCTTGGACAGGTCGACGTTACGGATTACACGACCCAGGTAACGCGGGCAAGCAGCGGGAGCCAACACTTCAACCGAGCGCACTTCATCGTGCACGGCGGGAACGATGGCTACCACGGGACGAGTGACCGTAGTGGCGTACAGCGCGCCGACTTCACGAGCAAGGCCCGCCAGGGACAGGCAGTCGCCACGGTTCGGGGTCAGGTCAACCTCGATGCTGGCATCGTCCAGGTTCAGATACTCACGAATGTCCTGGCCTACAGGCGCATCGGCAGGCAATTCCATCAAGCCGTCGTTGCCTTCACCGACTTGCAGTTCGGCCTGGGAGCACAGCATGCCGTTGGATTCAACGCCACGCAGCTTGGCCTTCTTGATTTTGAAATCACCCGGGAGCTCGGCACCGATGGTGGCGAACGGGATCTTCAGGCCGGGGCGAACGTTTGGCGCACCGCAAACAACCTGGAAGGTCTCCGAACCATTGCTGACCTGGCAAACACGCAACTTGTCGGCGTCCGGGTGCTGTTCGGTGCTCAGCACCTCGCCCACGATGACACCGCTGAATACACCGGCGGCCGGCGTAACGCTATCGACCTCAAGACCGGCCATCGACAGACGAGCAACCAGCTCATCGCGACTTACCTGCGGGCTTACCCAGCCACGCAGCCATTGTTCACTGAATTTCATCCTGCTCTCCTAAGAATTCGTTACGACTAGCGAAATTGCGCGAGGAACCGCAAGTCGTTGTCGAAGAACAGACGCAAGTCGTTCACGCCGTAACGCAGCATGGCAAGACGCTCAACGCCCATGCCGAAGGCAAAGCCCGAGAACTCTTCCGGGTCGATCCCGGACATGCGCAGCACGTTCGGATGAACCATGCCGCAGCCCATCACTTCCAGCCAGCCAGTCTGCTTGCACACACGGCAGCCTTTACCGCTGCACATCACGCATTCCATGTCGACTTCTGCGGATGGCTCGGTGAAGGGGAAGTACGAAGGGCGGAAACGCACAGCCAGTTCTTTTTCGAAGAACACCCGCAGGAACTCTTCGATGGTGCCTTTGAGGTCGGCGAAATTGATGTCGCGATCGACCAGCAGGCCTTCGACCTGATGGAACATCGGCGAATGGGTGATATCCGAGTCGCTACGATACACACGGCCTGGGCAGACGATGCGGATTGGCGGCTGTTTCGACTCCATGGTACGGACCTGTACCGGCGAGGTATGGGTGCGCAGCAACATGTTGGCATTGAAATAGAAGGTGTCATGCATCGACCGGGCCGGGTGATGGCCCGGGATGTTGAGCGCTTCGAAGTTGTGGTAGTCGTCTTCGACCTCAGGACCTTCGGCAATGCCATAACCGATGTGAGTGAAGAACTGCTCGATGCGTTCAAGAGTACGGGTGACCGGATGCAGACCACCTGAGGTCTGACCACGGCCAGGCAGTGTGACGTCAATGGACTCGGCAGCGAGTTTGGCGGCCAGATCGGCCTCTTCAAACAATGCCTTGCGCGCATTGAGAACGTCTGTGACACGCTCCTTGGCAACGTTGATCAGCGCACCGACTTGCGGACGCTCTTCTGCCGGCAAATTCCCCAGGGTCTTCATCACCTGAGTCAATTCACCCTTTTTGCCAAGGTAGTGAACCCGGATTTGCTCCAGGGCATTGATATCTTCAGCGCTTTGCACAGCCTCTAGAGCTTGCGAGACGAGCGCATCCAGGTTTTCCATGTACAGACTCCAGATACAAAATAGGGGAAGAGCTTGAAGGCTCTTCCCCTATTTATGACGTTTAACACCTGACCTCACAGAGGTGAGACCGGGTGACTGTCGGGGGTACTTAAGCCAAGGTGGCTTTAGCTTTCTCGACAATCGCAGCAAACGCCGCTTTTTCGTTCACTGCCAGATCAGCCAGAACCTTACGGTCGATCTCGATGGACGCTTTTTTCAGGCCGGCGATGAAACGGCTGTAGGACAGACCGTTGATACGTGCACCAGCGTTGATACGAGCGATCCACAGAGCGCGGAACTGACGTTTTTTCTGACGACGGTCACGGTAGGCGTATTGGCCTGCCTTGATTACCGCTTGCTTGGCAACACGGAATACGCGCGAGCGAGCGCCGTAGTAGCCTTTAGCAAGTTTCAGAATTTTTTTGTGACGTTTACGGGCAATGACGCCACGCTTTACACGAGCCATGAGTTACTTCCTCTATTCTTGACTAAAATTAACGAAGGCGCAGCATGCGCTCGACTTTTGCCACGTCAGACGGATGCAGCAAGCTGCTACCGCGCAGTTGACGCTTACGCTTGGTCGACATTTTGGTCAGGATGTGGCTCTTGAAAGCGTGCTTGTGCTTGATACCGTTAGCAGTTTTCAGAAACCGCTTAGCAGCACCACTTTTGGTCTTCATTTTTGGCATGTTCGGATACTCCGCATTCAGTTGATAAACATAATCAGAAGGCCTGCCGTGCCCTGTTGATTACTTCTTCTTTTTCGGGGCGATGACCATGATCAGCTGGCGTCCTTCCATCTTAGGATGCTGTTCGACCGAACCGTACTCAAGCAAGTCACCTTCAACTCGCTTGAGGAGTTCCATCCCCAGCTCCTGGTGGGCCATCTCACGGCCGCGGAATCGCAAGGATACCTTGGCCCTGTCCCCGTCACTCAGGAAACGTACCAGGTTGCGCAGTTTTACCTGGTAATCCCCTTCCTCCGTCCCTGGACGAAACTTGATTTCTTTAACCTGAATCTGCTTCTGGTTTTTCTTGGCAGCAGCAATCTGCTTCTTCTTTTCGAAGATCGATTTGCCGTAGTCCATCAGTTTGCAAACAGGGGGTACTGCATCGGCGGAAATTTCCACCAGATCCAGTTTGGCCTCTTCAGCCTTAAGAAGCGCGTCTTCAATTGACACAATCCCAAGCTGCTCGCCTTCAGCCCCAATTAACCGAACCTCGCGTGCCGAGATATTCTCGTTGATCGGGGCCTTCGGTGCAGCTCGTTTATCTTGTCTCATTTCACGCTTAATAATAATTACTCCGAATCTTGGCGACCACGCCGGGAAACCGCTTGCGCGAGGAACTCAGCAAACTGGGCGACGGGCATTGAGCCCAGGTCAGCACCTTCGCGAGTACGCACAGCGACAGTCTGCATCTCGACTTCCCGATCTCCGATAACCAAGAGATAGGGAACCTTGAGCAAGGTATGCTCGCGGATTTTAAAGCCGATCTTTTCATTTCTCAAGTCAGACTTGGCACGAAACCCGCTTTCGTTGAGAGTTTTTTCGACCTGAGCAGCAAAATCTGCCTGTTTATCAGTGATATTCATGATCACTGCCTGGGTCGGGGCCAGCCACGCAGGGAATGCACCCTCGTAGTGTTCGATCAAAATCCCGACAAAACGCTCGAAGGAACCCAGGATCGCCCGATGCAACATCACCGGATGCTTGCGACTGTTGTCTTCGGAGACGAATTCGGCGCCCAAACGGACAGGCAGGTTAAAATCGAGCTGCAGAGTACCACACTGCCAGACACGGCCCAGGCAATCTTTCAGCGAGAACTCGATCTTCGGACCGTAGAACGCCCCTTCGCCTGGCTGCAGATCGTACGGCAGGCCCGCGCTATCAAGGGCTGCGGCCAATGCGGCTTCTGCGCGATCCCACAGTTCATCGGAGCCAACTCGTTTTTCCGGACGAGTGGACAGCTTCATCTCGACATCTTTGAAGCCGAAGTCAGCGTACACGTCCATGGTCAGCTTGATAAACGCTGCGGATTCGGCCTGCATCTGCTCTTCGGTGCAGAAGATGTGGGCATCGTCCTGAGTGAACGCACGAACGCGCATGATACCGTGCAAGGCACCCGATGGCTCATTACGGTGGCAGGCACCGAATTCGGCCAGGCGCATTGGCAATTCGCGGTAGCTCTTCAGGCCCTGGTTGAACACCTGCACGTGGCAAGGGCAATTCATCGGCTTGATGGCGTAGTCGCGGTTTTCCGACTGCGTGGTGAACATGTTGTCGGCGTAGTTGGCCCAGTGCCCGGACTTTTCCCACAGGCTACGGTCAACGACCTGGGGAGTCTTGATCTCCAGGTAACCGTTGTCACGCTGAACCTTGCGCATGTACTGCTCGAGCACCTGATACAACGTCCAGCCATTCGGGTGCCAGAACACCATACCCGGCGACTCTTCCTGGGTGTGGAACAGGCCCAGGCGCTTGCCGATCTTGCGGTGATCACGCTTTTCAGCTTCTTCGATGCGCTGGATGTAAGCCGCCAGCTGCTTCTTGTCAGCCCAGGCGGTGCCGTAGACGCGCTGCAATTGCTCGTTCTTGGCATCGCCACGCCAGTAGGCGCCGGACAACTTGGTCAGCTTGAAGGATTTCAGGAAGCGGGTATTCGGCACATGCGGACCGCGGCACATGTCGACGTATTCTTCGTGATAGTACAGACCCATCGCCTGCTCGTTCGGCATGTCCTCGACCAGGCGCAGTTTGTAGTCTTCACCGCGAGCCTTGAACACTTCGATCACTTCGGCGCGCGGAGTGACTTTCTTGATGACGTCGTAATCTTTTTCGATCAGCTGTTGCATGCGCTGTTCGATGGCGACCAGGTCGTCCGGAGTAAAAGGACGCTCGAAGGCGATGTCGTAATAGAAACCTTCGTCAATGACCGGGCCGATGACCATTTTGGCCGTCGGGTACAACTGCTTGACCGCATGGCCAACCAGGTGGGCGCAAGAGTGGCGAATGATCTCCAGCCCCTCTTCATCCTTTGGCGTAATGATTTGCAGCGTGGCGTCGCTGTCGATGATATCGCTGGCATCAGCCAGCTTGCCGTTGACCTTGCCAGCCACTGTAGCTTTGGCCAGACCCGCACCAATGGAGGCGGCGACCTCGGCGATGGAGACCGGATGATCGAATGAACGTTGACTGCCGTCGGGAAGAGTAATAGTTGGCATGGCGCCTCCTCTCCTAGTGGTGACCCCTACCAAAGGTCACGTGGGTTGGGATGAGCCAGTACAAGATCCGATCCAGGCCATTCAATGACGAACGCCTGCCTTACAGCGGCAGGAGCCTTGCGGCCAACCGGGAAATCGAACCAGAGTGACTGGGATTCAAATCAGGGTTATTCGCGCATCTGCCGCGACCGGGACTGAAGGTCAACCGGAGCCTGCAAACGCCCGAGCGAGGCATGCTAGCACAGATGGACGGTAATCGAGCTGCACGCATTCAGAGCGTGAAGATTTCGTCACTTCTACACCGCGCAGTGAACTTGAGATATACGAGCTGGTTCAAATTGGCTGAGAATCGTCATACACATCGACCCAAGGAACCATGTCATGCGTCTTATCCGTCTTATTGCCCTCGCAGCCCCGCTGGCCTTGATATTGCCGCTTAGCGCCCAAGCGGCCTGGCCACCAGGCTTGAAAAACCAATACATGGCGGATTGCTCTAAAGCCGCCAGCCAAAGCGTGAATCCTGCGCAGGCAAAGAAGAGCTGCTCTTGCGGCGCCGATGTGCTGGAAAAGAAATTCACCACCCAGGAAATCGGGCAGTTGATGGACAAAAACAACCCGCCTAGCGGTGAGCTCGGCCAGCGCGCGCTGAAAGAAATCTCGGTGTGCAAAGTCCAGAAATAGTACTTCGCAGACGATTCCCGGAGCCGTTCAAGCGCACAAAAACAGCCAAAAAACGGCTGATTTACATAATTTACGCAGCTTTTATGGGTTTTTTTACGGCCCTCTTTTGCAGCGCAAACCCGTTGAAACCGGGGCTTACAGCCATTCATGGAAGTGAAAGGCGTGCAATATGAAAGCAAACAACGCGTCTGGGGGGCTCCCAAAGCGAACATTTCGACTATGATACCCGGGTGTGCCCAGTTGGCCTGAGCAGCACAGTACTACTGAAAATATATGTTTCTTGGAGATACACCATGTCTAATCGCCAAACCGGCACCGTTAAATGGTTCAACGATGAAAAAGGCTTCGGCTTCATCACTCCTCAAGGTGGCGGTGACGACCTGTTCGTACACTTCAAAGCTATCGAAAGCGACGGTTTCAAAAGCCTGAAAGAAGGCCAAACCGTTTCCTTCGTGGCTGAGAAAGGCCAAAAGGGTATGCAAGCTGCTCAAGTTCGCCCAGAGTAATTTCCAGGCGCACTAAAAAAACCCCGTCCATGTGACGGGGTTTTTTATGGGTGATGCAAAAGTTGGCGATCAGCCGCAGTTAACGCGGGTTACGACTTTGTTGGCATCGGTGTTCAGGTTGAGACGGTCGGAGCGATACTCCAGGGTCACCATGTCATTTGGCGACAGGAACCGCGCATTCTGTGCGCCTGCTCGCTTGCGAGCCTGCTCCAGCAGTTCAGGCGAAGCCGTTTTGCCAAGGGTGAATTCGGCAGCTTTTGCCTCACAACGGCTGTGACCTGTGTCAGTCGTCGTTACAGGGTCAGTTGCCGATTCGGTAGCGGCAGTGCTGCAACCGGCCAGCGTGGCAACGGCCAATAGGGCACCCAATGACGCGAGCTTCCAAGGCATGACGCCTCCTTTTTTCGATAGTTAAGCTGAATTTGTGCGACCGCCATTCTGGCGTTTGGTTTCATCGAGCGTTCTGGCAACAAGACCGCCGCCGCAGACAAACAGCAAGTTTGCCTGAGCATTGCCCTCCCCTTCACGCCTCAATCGTGACTGAATATGAACGGCACTCAGTAGACGTCGATGTAATCAAAAGCCGGTTTGGGCCAATTCTGCTTCAGCGCATTGAAGATCTGCATGACCCAGACCTCGTCACTGGCTGCGACCCGTCCAACGTAGCCAGACCCCTTGGCCCACGTCTCCAGGCGAAACAGCAACCCGTCGATGTCGGTGCCGCCCACGACACCCGATGAAATATAGGCGATACCGCCCTTGGTCACCCGCAACTGGGTATGTTCGTCATCACTGGCAGCGGCCAGCATCTGACGCACCGCCTCAAGGGTCAGGCCGTCAGGTGTGTTCAAATCGATCCGCACAGCGCGATCCTTGAAAAGTCATCAAAGACCAAGTGTCGCATAGCCCCCCAATGATGCCTAAGTCGGAGTGCCAAAAGTCCCGCAAAATGGTTAACTCGGCACTCAGACTCTCTCGACCCCACGAGCACCACCATGACCACCGTAAGCATCGATGCCGCCATTAACGCCAAGTGGCCAGAGGGCCATAGCTCTTACAGCCCCGGCAGCCCGGAAGAGCTCGCAATCATCGGTATCGATTTACTGGTCAAGGAGCTGGGGACCGAAGCCGCCCAGTCGTTCATCCAACAGATTTTCGAGAAATACCCGCCCCATCAGGGCAGCGGGCATTCGCAACGCTCGTAGATCACTTCAGTCGGGCCAGGCGTTCGGTCAGCAGATCGAAGAAGCCCTGGGCGTCGCCGCTGTCCACCCAGAACGCATTCTTCGGTGCCCCGAGGCCGTCATGCCAGTCGACAATGGTTTGACCGAAGGTCGGCCCTTCCCGACTGTCGACCACAACGTTGACCCGGCGACCGCTGAACAACTGCGGCTTGAGCAGGTAGGCGATGACCGTGGCGTCATGCACCGGACCACCCGGAATGCCGTAGTGCTCCATATCGCCCTTGATGTATTCATTGAGAATATCGCCGACCAGCTTACTGGCATTGTTGTTCAGCGCCGCAATCTGCCGCAGGCGCGCCTCGCTGGTGAGGATCTTGTGGGTCACATCCAGGGGCAGGTAAGTCAGCCTCACGCCACTCTTGAGTACGACCTCGGCAGCGTGTGGATCGGCGAACAGGTTGAACTCCGCGACGGGTGTGATGTTGCCGCCATTGAAATGCGCACCACCCATGATCACGACTTCCTTGATGCCCTTCACGATTTCAGGCTCCTGGATCAGCGCGAGCGCCAGGTTGGTCTGTGGCCCCAGCATGGCGATGGTGATGCTGTGGGGCTTGGCCGCCTTCAGAGTGCCGATCAGGAACTCGACTGCACCGTCCTCGGCCAAACCCTTCTTCGGCTCGTACACGGCGACACCCGACAGCCCTTCCCTGCCATGGACACCTTCGGCATAGATCGGAGTACGCATCAGCGGTTTCGGCGCCCCGGCATAGACCGGCACGTCCTCGCGCCCTGCCCACTCCCGCGCCAATCGTGCATTGCGTGACGTCTTGTCCAGGCGAACGTTGCCCGCGACCGTGGTCAACCCATGGATATTGAGTTCGTCCGGCGATGCCAGTGCAAACAGCAAGGCGACCACATCATCGGCACCGGGGTCGGTATCGATGATCAAGTCGATCTTTTCCGCCGCTTGAACGCTGGTCAGGGTAATCAGGGACAAAAGCAGACTCCGAAGCAAAAGGTGCAGTTTCCGGGCATGGCAATACATGGCGCACTCCTTGTGCAGGGCAGAAACCGTCAGGCAGAGCGTTTCAGAATGTCACTCCGGCGACCAGTACGACATTGCAGTAAGGCTGGCATTCACCGGTACGAACAATTGCCCGGGCTTGTCGGCTGAGGACCTTGAACTGTTCATGACTCAGTAGCTCACGCCGGCCCAGCGCGCCCTCGGCATTCAACTTATCCAGCGCGGCTAATGCCGACGGCTTTTTTTCCAGGATTTCCTGCGCCAACACGTGGCTTTCAACCTGCATTTCGCTGAGCACAACGTTCAAGGTGCTGACGAAATCTGGCACACCGTGGGTCAGGGCCAGGTCGATCAGTTCGACACCCGGTGGCACCGGCAAACCCGCATCGCCGATCACCACCAAATCGCCGTGGCCGAGTGAAGCAATCAGCCGCGACAGTGCGACGTTGAGCAAAGGAGTCTTTTTCATGGTGTTTTAAACGCCTGAACATCGGACAAGGTGGGAATCGAAGGTTGTGCGCCGGCGCGGGTGACCGACAGCGCCGCTGCGACCTGCCCGAAACGAATCGCATCTGCCTCACTTTTGCCGGAGGCCAGTGCGGCAGCGAATCCGCCGACGAAGGTATCGCCGGCCGCCGTGGTGTCCACCGCCTTCACGCTGGGCGCGGGGAAATGCTCGACGCGCTTGCCATCGGCGAATAGTGCCCCGTCAGCGCCAAGGGTGATAATTACCTTCCCGGCACCCATTTCGACCAGACGGTTGGCGGCTGCTTGCGCCGATTGCCGAGAGTCCACCGGCAAGCCACTCAGTGCCGACGCTTCGCTTTCGTTGGGAATCAGGTAATCGATGTTTGCGTACCAGTGCGCTGGTAACGGGCGACTGGCCGGCGCTGGATTGAGGATCACGGTCTTGCCCAACGCGCGACCGCGCGCCAGTGCATGGCCGACGGAGGCATCCGGAACCTCCAACTGGCAGATGATGACGTCGGCGGCTTGCAGGACCGGATCAAAGCATCCGATCACCGCGGGCGTCAGCGCACTGTTGGCGCCGGCGACAATCACGATCGCGTTCTGGCTATTGTCGTCGACCACGATCAATGCGACACCACTGGAACCGTCCACCACGCTGACCGCCTGACAATCGATCTGTTCGGCCAGCAACGCCTCGCGCAGCTCCTTGCCATACGCATCGCTGCCCACACAACCAACCATCGACACCTGCGCGCCCAATCGCGCGGCGGCCACGGCCTGATTCGCGCCCTTGCCGCCGGAGACCGTGGCAAAGGATTCGCCGATCAGCGTTTCACCGCCTCGCGGCAGCCGAGGCGCCCGGGTGACCAGGTCCATGTTCAGGCTGCCTACTACCACTACTTTTGCTGGCATACATCCCTACTCGTCATTTCCGTTTCAGCGATATTCCGCAAACACACCCGCCAGCGGCGCGGTCGATTCACGCATCACGATGCTGGGTGTCACGATCCGTTGTTCTGTGCTCAGTTGCGGTGTGACGATCCTTCTTAGCAACACTTCGGCCGCCATCTCGCCAAGCTGCAGGATCGACTGGCCGACAGTGGTCAGTGCCGGATAGACATAGCGGCTCATCTGGATGTCGTCGAAGCCGATCACCGACAGCTGTGTCGGTACACGAATGTTGCGCTCGGCGGCGGCTCGCAGCACGCCGATGCCAATCATGTCGTTGGCGGCGAAGATCGCACTGGGTGGATTGCGCTCCAGCAGGATCGCGGCAGCGTTGTACCCGCCGGTGCTGGTGAAGTCGCTTTCCAGCATGCGCTGGCGTGGCACTTCGAGCCCGGCGTCTTTCAGCGCGCGGCAAAACCCCGCCAGGCGCATCTGCGCCACACTGGTGGTCGCCGGCCCGCTGATGGTGGCGATGTCCCGATGGCCCAATTCCAGCAAGTGCCGGGTCGCCAGATAGGCACCGTATTCGTGATCGATGCGCACCAGGTCCGCATCGACGCCTTCCAGCCCGCGGTCGACGATCACCATTGGCGTGCGCACACCGGCCAGCCCTTGCGCCAGACTCCGATCACCGCCAGCCGAGGCGACGATCAGCCCGTCGATGCGTTTTTCCAGGAGTACACGCAGGTAGTTGCGCTGCTTGTCGGGGTTGTCGTCGGAGTTGCAGAGAATCACGCAGTAGCCATTGCGCTCACAGTAGTCCTCGATGCCCCGCGCCAGTTCCGCAAAGTACGGGTTGAGGCTGTTGGGCACCAGCAAGCCGATGGTCGCGGTAGTTTTGGCCTTGAGGGAGCGGGCCACCGCACTGGGTACGTAGTCGAGGGTCTTGATGGCAGCTTCGACTTTGACCCGAACTTCTTCACTGACCGGCCGGGTTTTGTTCACCACATGGGAAACCGTGGTGTAGGAAATTCCGGCGAGCGCTGCCACATCCTTGATCGTTGCCATGATTCAAGCCCGCCGACTTGCGCGCTGACTGCGGTAGGTATCGAGCACCACCGCCACCACGATCACCGCGCCGGTAATGATGCGCTTGGTCGGTTCGGTCGCGCCGATCTGCGCCAGGCCGGCCGCCAGTACGGAGATGATCAATACACCGAAAAACGTGCTGATCACCGAACCACGCCCCCCCATCAGGCTGGTGCCGCCGATGACCACGGCAGCGATCACCTGCAACTCAAGACCGGAACCGGCATTCGGATCCGCCGCTTCCAGGCGCGAAATCTGGAACAACGCCGCGATACCGGCCAACAGTCCCATCAGACTGAATACCAGGATTTTGTAGGGTTTCGGATTGATCCCCGCCAGACGCACCGCCTCTTCGTTGGTGCCGATACCGATCAGGTAGCGACCGAATACCGTACGGGTCAACACGGCCTGGGCGATGAAAATAATCAGCAAGGCAATGATGAAGGACGGCGAAATACCGAAGGCGATCGGGTTCGACAACCAGGCGAAAGCGTCACCGATATACGCCGTGCGCGAACCGGTCATCTGGTACGCCACACCGCGCGCCATCTCCAGCACGCCGAGGGACACGATGAACGACGGAATCCGCCACACCACGGTGATCGAACCGGTGATGGTGCCCGCCAGCGCCGCCGTCGCCATGCCGAGCAAGGCCGCAGGCATGACACTCCAGCCCCAGCCCAGAATCGCCACGCTGACGGTTGAAGCGGCCAGTGCCAGCACCGAGCCTACCGACAAGTCGATGCCACCGATAATCAACACAAACGTCATGCCGACCGCGAGGACCATCAAGTCCGGAATCTGATTGGCCAGGGTGCTGAACGTGTCGTAGGACAGGAAGTGGCTGCTCAAGAGCGAGAACAGAACCACCATCGCCAACAAGGCACCGGCCAGGCCCAGATAGGTGCCGAGGCCGTAAAAATTGCCACTGCGCTTGCCAGCGGAAGATGCGGTATTCATGGAAGATCCCTAGGCGCTGCTTCGTTGAGCAGCGCATCACGTTTTTGGTAGCCGGCGAAAGCGGCGGCAAGCAACTCATCCTGGGTCCAGCTATCGCGCTCGAACGTGTCGATCAGACGCCCCGCCGAAAGCACACCAATGCGATCACAGATGAGCATCAATTCGCGCAGGTCACTGGACACCACCACCAGCGCCTTGCCCTGGCGCGTCAACTCGCCGAGCAAGGCGTAGATGTCGAACTTGGCGCCGACATCGATACCACGGGTCGGCTCGTCGAACAGCAACACCGAGCATTCGCGCTCCAGCCAACGGCCAATCACGACTTTCTGCTGGTTGCCGCCGGACAGTTCGGACACCCGCTGTGCCGGGCCGGAACTGCGAATGCGCATGGCGTCGATTTGCCGCTGGGCCAGGGAAGCCTCATCGCCATTGTTGACGAAGCCGCCGCTGGAAATGCGCGGCATGTTGCCCAGCGCAATGTTGGCGCCGATCGATTGCGTCAACAGCAGACCCTCGCCCTTGCGATCCTCGGTGATCAGCGCGATGCCGTGACTGACTGCATCCACCGGCGAACGAATGCTCACCACCTGCGCTGGTGAACCCAACGCAACGGTGCCGCTGTCGGCGATGTCGGCACCGAAGATCAACCGCAGCAATTCAGTGCGCCCAGCTCCGATCAGGCCGGAGATGCCGTAGATCTCACCGGCGCGCACTTCAAAGGACACGTCGCGAACCTTGTCGGAGCGGCTCAGCCCTTTGACCGTCAACGCTGGAGCACCAATGGTGCGCGGCCCCATGTCGATGTGCTCGCCGAGTTCACGACCGACCATCAGCGTGACCAACTGCTCGCTGTTGTAATTGGCCATCGGTTCGACGCACACCAGGTTGCCGTCGCGCAGTACCGCAATACGCTGCGCGACCCGGGCCAACTCTTCGAGGCGATGGGAGATGTAGATGATCGATACACCGCGAGCCTGCAGGCGGGTGATCTGCTCGAACAACATTTCGACTTCTCGCGCCGTGAGCATCGCGGTGGGTTCGTCGAGGATCAGAACATGGCAATCGCCGATCAGGTTGCGGGCGATTTCGACCATTTGTTGATGACCGATACCCAGCTCGCCGACCAGGGTATCCGGGTCGATCGCGTCGAGCCCGACCTGGGCCATGGCTTCGATCGCCGCCTGGCGCAACTGCTTGCGGCTGATCCAGCCGCCGTTGCTGGGCAAGTTGTCGAGAAACAGGTTTTCCGCCACCGACAGCGTCGGCAACAGATTGAGCTCCTGCATGACCATGCGGATGCCCAGCTCTTCAGCCTGGGTGCGGCTGCCGGGACGATATTCCTGCCCCTGAAATTGCATGTGGCCGGTGGTCGGCGCGACCAGACCGCCAATGATCTTCGACAGCGTACTTTTGCCAGCGCCATTCTCGCCGGTCAGTGCCAGCACTTCACCGCGCATGAGCGTCAGGTTGATGCCGGTCAGGACCGGTTGGGCGTAGGTCTTGCCGATGCCGCTGACCGAGAGGACAGCGTTCGGGTCGCGAACGGACATAAAAACTCTCCATGCGCTCGCCCGGACGGGCGAGCACCAGTGTGTCGCCGAAGGACTACTTGGTAACCAGCTCTACCGGGGTCTCGATCACGCCGTTGGCGCCGCTGTCGACTTTTTCACCCTTGATGATTTTCAGCGCGGTCTCGATGCCGAACACGGCCTGCCTGGCCGCAAACTGGTCGGCGGTGGCCAGGACCCGGCCGTCCTTGAGCATCGGCTTGATCGCATTGATATTGTCGTAGCCGACCACTTGCACCTTGCCGGCCTTGCCTGCGGCGCGCACGGCAGACACCACGCCGACGGCCATGCTGTCGTTGCCCGCCAACAGGGCTTTCACTTGCGGGTACTCGCTGAGAATCGAGGCGGCGACTTTATTGCCCTTGTCGATTTCCCAGTCACCGGACTGTACCGACACGACCTTGATCTGCGCCGCTTCCATCGCATCCTTGAAGCCTGCCGTACGGGCCTGGGCGTTGGTGGTGGTGGACACGCCTTCGATGATGCCGACCTCATCACCGGCCTTGAGCTGCCTGGCCAGGTATTCACCGACCAGACGCGCCCCTTTGCGGTTGTCCGGGCCTACGAATGGAACGTTGATATTCTTGCTTTTGACCACAGCGGGATCGAGCTGATTGTCGATGTTGACCACGGTGATGCCCGCGTCAACGGCCTTCTTGATCACGGGCACCATGGCTTTGGAGTCAGCTGGCGCGATGACCAGTGCATTGACCTTGGCCAGGATCATTTGCTCGACGATACGCGTCTGGCCCGCCGTATCCGTTTCATCCTTGATGCCATTGGAAATCAGCTCGAATTCGCCGGAGTGCTCTTTCTGATAGGCTTTGGCGCCATCTTCCATGGTCAGGAAGAATTCGTTGGCCAGGGATTTCATGACCAGCGCGACTTTCGGTTTTGCAGGCGTCTCGGCGAAAGCCGAAGAAACAGGCAGCGCGGCGGATGCGGCAGCCAGCATGGCGACAGCGAGAAGGCGTCCAGCGAATGGCAGCTTCATGGGTTCACTCCGATCTTATGATTATTGTGTGAGCAACGCGTGCGCTGGCATTGATTCGGGGCATTCACGATGGAATTATCCCATCAGAAACGCCGCGCAAACGTTTGCGTAGATCGAACTATGCGAATCCTGCCGACATTTGTCAACGAGCAAAAAGCCGTTCCGACTGTAACAATGTGAAAGCCGGCGTTCACCTTACGCCGTCGTATTGACCACGGACCCCGTGCCGGATCCCTTGGTCATTTCCTTGATCAGACTGGCACTGGTTTGCAGGATGGCGCCGTTCGTATCCGCGATCTGCCCCTGAATGGCCGACACAGCGGTGATCTTGGCTTCCGGCGTGGAATAGCTCGCAGCCTGAGCCGCAGCCAGTTGCTGTTGCTGCTCGCGCAATTGTTGCTGCAGCTCTTTGAGACGCTTGAGCAAGACTTTCACGGCGATACTGGTGTTGTCGCCGGCTTGCGATTCTTGAGTGTCGGCGCTTTTGTCCAAACCAACAGGACCGGTCTTGACTGACTTATCGTCCCCCTCCTTCGCGCCCAGCGCTTGAGCAGCGGCATCGGCCGTTGCATCGCTCAGTTCACGAATCGTCTTGGCTGACTTTCCACCAATGGTGATGCCCGCTGCGTTTGGAAGACCTACTGATAAAGACATGTGAACTCCTGAGAAAAAACATCCATTGAAGAAGCATCGACCTCAAAGCGAGTTTCTTTAGCAATGATTCACATCTGTACAACAGGAAGAATTCAACAGAACTTTTCGGAGAGCCGAACATGAAAGCCGCAAAAAATCGGAAAACCGGACATGCAACGGCCGTCGCACGCCAAGAAATCGTTTAAATCAATAAACAAATCAGTCAGTTAAGCGTTTTTTTCCATTCAAAGTGTGACTGGTACAGATCCTGCTCTTACCCAGCACCCCAGGCGTTCAGATTCGCGTGGGGCGCATCTAGATGAACTTGCATCTGCACCGTCACCACTAGAGAGAAAAATAATGACATCTGCTTTCAAGACCTTTGTTCCGGGCGCCTTGGCCCTCCTTCTGCTTTTGCCGACCGCCCTTCAGGCAAAGGAAGCTGAAACTCAACAAAAACTGGCGAACGTGGTCATTCTGGCCACCGGCGGCACGATTGCCGGCGCGGGTGCCAGCGCCGCCAACAGTGCAACCTACCAAGCGGCAAAAGTCGGTATCGACAAACTGATCGCCGGCGTACCCGAACTGAGTCAAGTGGCCAACGTGCGCGGCGAGCAGGTCATGCAAATCGCCTCCGAGAGCATCACCAACGACAACCTGCTGCAACTGGGCCGCCGCGTGGCCGAACTGGCTGACAGCAACGACGTCGATGGCATCGTGATCACCCACGGCACCGATACCCTGGAAGAAACCGCCTACTTCCTGAACCTGGTGGAAAAAACCGATAAACCGATCATCGTCGTCGGTTCCATGCGCCCTGGTACCGCGATGTCCGCCGACGGCATGCTGAACCTGTACAACGCCGTGGCCGTGGCCAGCAGCAAAGAGGCACGGGGCAAAGGCGTGCTGGTGACCATGAACGATGAAATCCAGTCGGGTCGCGATGTCAGCAAAATGATCAACATCAAGACCGAGGCGTTCAAAAGCCCATGGGGCCCGCTCGGCATGGTGGTGGAAGGCAAATCCTATTGGTTCCGTCTGCCAGCCAAACGCCACACCATGGACTCGGAATTCGACATCAAGACCATCAAGAGCTTGCCTGATGTTGAAATCGCCTATTCCTACGGCAACGTCAGCGACACCGCCTACAAGGCACTGGCACAATCAGGCGCCAAAGCCATCATCCACGCCGGCACCGGCAATGGCTCGGTCTCTTCGCGTGTGGTTCCAGCCCTGCAGGCCCTGCGCAAGGACGGCGTACAGATCATTCGCTCGTCCCACGTCAACGCTGGTGGTTTCGTCTTGCGTAACGCCGAACAGCCTGACGACAAGTACGACTGGGTCGTGGCCCATGACCTGAACCCGCAAAAAGCCCGCATCCTCGCCATGGTCGCCCTGACCAAGACCAATGACAGCAAAGAGCTGCAACGGATGTTCTGGGAATATTGATTCGCCCCTCGCCCGACCGGTTCCGGTCGGGCACTGCTTCACCACTCGTCGATGGCTGGCGAGTGGCGCATACCCCGCCTGACAAAAAAACGCCCACTACCCTACGCCAAACGGAAAAAACTGCTGTCAGAGGATTTTCTTGAATTTTAAGCAGTTGCGAAAAAGCTTACAGTTAAATACTGTATGCACGTACAGCTTAATAAGGATAATTCTGTGGACACTACCTCCGCCTCACATGACGCCTATGTACGCATGGGTCTGCGCGTTCAGAAAATCATCAACTCCCCGACCGCTCAAAAAGCCAAGGCCGCCCTGATCTTCCGTCTTCCCGATGAGCCGGTGGATGAGTGGGAACGCTTGCTTGAAGAAATCGACGAGAACGACAACGTGACCCTCGCCTATCGCGACGATGGCGGCGTGCAGATTTTTTGGGTTGTGCCGAAGGAAGACTGAGTCAATGAGTGTCCGCTGTTTTGCTTTGTTGTTGCTGCTGTTCGCCATGGGAGTCCAGGCTGACGCGCCGCGAACCTTCAACGAAGCCAAGAAAGTTGCCTGGAAGCTATACGCTCCACAATCCACCGAGTTTTATTGCGGCTGCAAGTACACCGGTAACCGGGTGAATCTTTCGGCCTGCGGTTATGTGCCGCGCAAAAATGCCAAACGCGCGGCGCGCATCGAATGGGAACACATTGTTCCAGCCTGGCAAATCGGCCACCAGCGCCAATGCTGGCAAGAGGGAGGCCGCAAGAACTGCACGCGCTACGACCCAACCTATCAGAAGGCCGAAGAGAATCTGCACAACCTGGTGCCGAGTATCGGTGAGGTGAATGGCGATCGCAGCAACTTCAGCTTCGGCTGGTTGCCGGAACAGCCCGGACAATATGGTTCTTGCCTGACCCAAATCGACTTCAAGGCAAAGAAGGTCATGCCGCGCCCTTCCATTCGCGGCATGATCGCCCGGACTTATTTCTACATGAGCAAACAGTACGGCTTGCGCTTGTCGAAGCAGGATCGGCAACTGTTCGAAGCCTGGGACAAAACCTATCCGGTTCAGGCCTGGGAACGTCAGCGTAACCAGAGCGTGGCGTGCGTGATGGGGCGCGGCAATGAGTTTGTCGGCCCGGTAGACATGAAAGCCTGCGGTTAACCGTTTTCCAAAAAGCACAAAGGCCTCGGGTTGACCACCCGAGGCCTTTTTTGTTTGCCAACCGCTGGCCCTGTTGCAGCCTCAACAGCCAGTTACTGAGCGGTGGGACGCTCGATGACCAGCACTTCAACATTCTGTTGCTTCGCACGGACGATGGCCGCGACCACCTCAGCCCGCTTTGCCTCGGCTTCAGCTTGCGAATCATAAGGGCCCATCAAAATGCGAACCTTGCCGTTTTCCTTGACGACACTGGACATGAAATTGTGCTCGATCAGCCAGCCACTGAGGTCGCTGACGGCTTGGGGTGTTTCACCGCGAACCTCAAGATCCCATTGCGGGCCGGATGCTTGCGCAGGAGCTGCAACCGTTGCCGGCGCAGGCTTTGGCGCATCAACATTCTTGCCCTCACCGCATCCCGCCAGCGCCAGTACCGCCATAACCAAGACCATTTTGCGCACAGCGTTTCCCTCTGAAGGCTTAAAAGCCGGAATTTTAACATTCATGAATACTTCTCGAGTGCCGCAAAATGGCCTTAAAACAACGAGAATGATGGATGCGGCCTCTGTATAGTTACGTCTTGGGAATTAATGCTGCATCTGCACGTCAGAAAGAGGCACCCAAACTGTGAGACTTCGCACTAATCTATACATACCACCGACCTCTGCACTGTACGAATCAGGTGCCCCACGAAGCAATCAAGGAGAAGACCATGCTGATACTCACCCGCAAAGTCGGTGAAAGCATAAACATTGGTGATGACATTACGATCACCATCCTGGGCGTAAGCGGCCAGCAAGTCAGGATTGGCATCAACGCCCCGAAAGACGTTGCGGTGCACCGCGAAGAAATCTACCAGCGCATTCAGGCCGGCCTGACGGCTCCGGACAAACCGCAAACCCCCTGAATCCAGCGCAGTCAGTAGCCAGCCCGTTCGCCACGGAACGACGGCTGGCTAAAGATTCAGGCGTCACTCAAGCAAATGTCACTCCCCGCGCCATGCCCGTGGCCGCCACGACCATCAGCAATACCAGCAGCGCCTCAATGTGACTGACCCTCGCAAACAACTTTGCACGCCCGATTTCTATAGTGGCGCCGCGCGCGAGTGCGATCCGCCATTTGATCAGCGTGACCAGCGGCGCAATTTCCAGCAGCAGGATAATCACGAACAACGCCATCTTCAGATGGAACAACGGCTGGTGCAGATAGTAATCCGTGCCCTTCTCGTAGCCGCCGAAGGCCCGCATCCCGCCGGTCACCAGCAGAATCAACGCCGAAATCCCCCAGAGATTATCGGCAAGCAATACGCTGCGCGCCTCCCCTCCATCGGCCGTCAGGCGCCGAAACGCCGTGCCACGGGCCAGAACCGCCCAAAACGCCAGCACAACAGCCAGTAGGTGAACCGCTGCAAGGATCCAATGAATCAGCATTGAGTAACTCCTGTCACGACCAAGTGGAAACAACCTGACAGTAGTAGCCCATGTATCAATGAAGCGCACCGCCTCGCAAACCGTCGATATTCGAGTCAGCCCTTGGAGACGACAGAACGTGGTGCCCCAGACCAACTAAACTCCAAGACGCTGGTCACTTGCAGGCTCCTGCAGCCACCACCCCCAACAGCAGTCATCCCCACCGTGTTCACCTGAGTACACAACATCATGTGTGAATCATGTGATTCAAACGCTGCTCCACCAATAAATGATCGTCGTCGGTTTCTTCGACTTGCCGGACTGGGAGCAGGCGCGCTGCTGCTCGCCGGCGCGATGCCCACCAGAATCATCCAGGCAGCCGAAAAAACATCCACCTCTCCAAAACCACAAAATGCAATCAACCCTGACGAGGCGCTGCAAAGACTGATCGAAGGAAATGAACGGTACGTGAGCGGTCATTCAAAGACCCATAACTTCAAGGACGAGCGCGAAGCACTGGTTTCCGGCCAGAATCCCTTCGTGGCAGTACTGAGTTGCTCTGACTCGCGCATCGCACCCGAATACGCATTTGATACCGCGCGAGGCGATCTTTTCGCCATACGCGTAGCCGGCAACTTCGTTACCGACGAAGGGCTGGCGAGTATTGAATATGGCGTCGCCGTGCTTGGCGCGCCGCTGATACTCGTATTGGGACACGAAAGTTGCGGCGCCATTGAAGCAGGCATAAAAGCCGTCAAAGATCACACCGTATTTCCGGGGCATATTCCGAAATTGACTGACGCACTCAAGTCATCTGTCGAAACCGTCCTCAAACAACCTGGAGATCTGGTGGAAAATGCGACGGTGCAAAATGTCAAAAACTCGGTCGAACGCCTCAAGAAGGCCACGCCCCTGCTGACGGATGCGCTGAGCAAAGGCAACTTGAAAATAGTAGGCGGCATCTATCGCCTGGCGACCGGAAAAGTCGAGCTGATAGCCTGAAAGGCCATGGATGACAGGCCGCAGAAAACACAAGCCCAGCGCGATGGCTGGGCTGTGTTTACTTTCTGTTTTCCATCATTTTGTCGGCGAGCGCCTTGGCCCTTTCGATCAACATGTTCTGCCTGTCTTCGTGAGTGGCGCCAGTGGTGCCGCCTACGACCGGTGCCGTCAGGTGACTTTCCGCAATCAGGGCAGCGCAGAAGTATTGATCCCAGACGAATTTGTCGTCGGATGCCTGTTTGTTTGCTGGATCGGAGATCATGGGAGACGCCTCGTAATGAGGTAGCACGGCTAATTCTACGCCTGAATCGCGGCGTTAGAGGATCCACCTCAGAAGAACGTGAGAGGCAATCCAAGAGGATGCTTGAACCACCGTCCATTGAAGCAAGAGGCAAATGGACACGTAGGCTGCAAAAAACCGGATCATCGCTCGCTGCCCCATCAACTTCCCCTCCCGCTTAATTTCGTGAAACAAACGTTTGGTGGCGTGTTCTGGTTGGATGCAATTCAACGATCACAGTTCAATGTGGCTGGAACTGATTTTCATTCGGCCTCGCCCCCCCCCCTACCCAAGGCACGGAGACCAGCCTGCGGGAACTACTGACTTCAACTTGAAAAAACGGTCTTGTAAGGTATCGCCCTAGAGACAGAGGATGGCCGGAGGTTTACATTCGCTCACCGGCACGGACGCATATTCCAACAACTCACGTCCAGGGCAACCGAGTATGGTGCGCTATCTAGTCTTTATCGCCATCGCAATCATCATTGCGACCCTTGGTGTATCGCTGTATGGCTGGTATCGCCATTTACGCGACGACGATGACATCTACTAGCTTTTGCAGTATTTGTTAGCACGCTACTTACGCCCTAAAAAAACTATGGATCCAACTTTCGTCGTACTGCGAAACTAAAAAGCAGTCTGTAAGAACCAATGACTTGGCGTTTTACATGATTAGTTCCCCCTACCGCTCAAACGAAATTTTGTTCTGCGCTAACTTTCTCCTGAGCCTAAGACGACGAAGCCCCGACAGATTGCTCTGGCGAGGCCTCCGCTTCAAGAATCTGCCCGGCAGGAACAAACGCTTCGTTGATCAGGTCACTCCCGAAGGCAGCGCATTGTAGCCGTCAGGTCCCTGGAAAAGCAGAAGGTAGGTCAGCTCAGATCAGTCGTCCCTATCCTCACGATCGCGATAACGCTCATATCGCTGATCATCGTCACGCCGATCATACCGGCGGTCATGCCCTCGATCATCGTCATAGCCACGATTGTAACCCCGGTCGTATCCACGATCATGACCTCCATCACGATCCCGGCCGTACCTCTCTCCGTCATCCCAGTGAGGCCCGCAGCCTCCTAGCAGAAGAGAGCCCGAAATGGCCATGAACATCATTACTGCGCGCTTCATTTGAACGTCCTGGAAACAAAGGTCAGCGCTATGACCGTAAGGCGGCTGAATGATTCATTGGTGAGATACAGCAAGCCAAAAAACCTAATCTCCAGCCCTTCCCTCCAGGGAATTATGCAAATCGCAGACAACAAAAAAGGGCCCACCTTTCGGTGAGCCCTTCTAGACCGCCCAGCAGAGCGGATTTTGTTTGGTAGGCGCGATTGGACTCGAACCAACGACCCCCACCATGTCAAGGTCTGCTTGAGCAAGCTGCAAGCGTTGGTGCTCTTGGCTTCAACAGAACGCCCATTCACATCAGAGGCGTCAACAATGGCCAACATTCGCTCACTTCCGTCCGGCAACTGGAACGCTCAGGTACGGGTTAAGGGCAAACCTCCGCAGTCCAGAACCTTCAGCACCAAAGCCGAAGCTCAGTTATGGGCCAATCAGCTCGAAGCCGTGACGATGGATCGTAAGCATCACACTATATATACGCTGGGCATGACCTACTGCGAAACCATGCTCAAGGGTAAAGGCAGCTACGACCATGCACTAAAAATCGTGGAGCATCTGGGCAGACATTTCACTCAGCCAATCCAAGACATCACCCCGCAGATGATCAACGACTTCAAGATCATGCGATTGCGGACGGTAAAGCCATCCACATGCAGGACGCAGCTAGCGTTCATGTCCCGGTTCTACCGATTCGCTAAACGTGGCTTGCTCATCGACATCCATAATCCTGTCAGTGACATCGCACTGCCCAAACCAGGCCGGTCTTCTGACAAAGTGATCCGTGCGAGTGAGCTTGAGCTGCTGTTGGCGAAGCTATCTCCCACAATGAAGCTCATCGTAGAGCTTGCCTATGAGACTGCCATGCGGCGATCTGAAATCCTGAAACTGACCAAAGACTGCTTGCACCTGAACGACCGCATTGCCGATGTAATCGACGGAAAGAATGGCACTAGGTCAGTACCCCTCACCCATCGTGCTGTGGAGATACTCCAGCTTGCCCAACTGTGGGCCACTGTGGCACGCCACCCGAACGGCCAAGTATTCACGGTTACTCCCCACGCCGTATCTCAGGCTGTGCGTTTGGCACGTGTTAAGGCAGGCTTGGACAGTAGTGTCAGATTACATCAGCTCAGGCATACCAGAATCACAAACGTCGCCAAGAAGGGATTCAACAACGCTCAGATCATGATTGTGTCAGGGCACAGGGATACGCGATCCGTTGCCCGCTACTCACATTTAAATGTCAGGGATGTGCTGCACCTCATCGACTGATCGCACTAACCGCCTCTGCCAGCCGGACACTTCCACTCGGGCTGGCAGCCCCAGCACGTCACTGAAGACCTGCACCACAGCAGATAACATGCACCTACGTTAGTGTGTATAGTCAGCTACCGCTGAGAAGCGATTGCACGAAAGCGTTTAGCTTTCAACAGTACCTACCGATAGTGGCGACACTACCGACCTTCCGGTCAGCCCCATAACAAATACAATAAATCCACAACCCAGCTTTTGCCTTTGATCTTGTCCTTGATCTTCTCTATTACTATATCTATCTCAATATAATCTATCTAACTAATGGTTCAAACTGACCTACGCTACAGGTGTCAAATTGAGCTATGGGCACAGGTCAATATGAGCTACAGGCATGGTTCAACATGATACGTGGACAAGCACAGGTCAACTTGAACTATGGACTTTCCAGTCAGGTTCGAGTTCGTCCCACGCGGGAGTACCATGGGTCAACTTGACCTTGGGAATTACAGGCACTGCAACTTCCAATACTTCCAACACTACCGGTTCACGCCTAGAGGTCAAATTGACCCTAGGTGGTGCAGGCAAGTTGTGCACTATCGGGGCATAAGGCGGTATGCGTTCCTCTGGCTCATCAGGCACAGACATAGGTGCTGGCGTGGTCACAGACACGCGTGTACTAGCCGAGGCAGGAGAGCCCAACTCAAGGCCACGGAGGATCGTGTAACTGTTGGACTGTATGAATCCCTGCCTTCGTCGCTTCTTGACCTCAAGATAGCCATGCTTGGACAGGAGAGCCATGAACCTCTTGACCGTTGACTCACTGGTGCCGGTGGCAATGGCGATGTCTTCTTGGTTATCGAACCATTCACGGCCAGAGTCGTTGAAGAAGTGGAATCGGGAGCACATCCAAACCCATATGATCTTCTGGTCGCCCGTGAAACTGATCTGTTCGCCTGTGCGGGCACTGATCCAGTACATGGCAACCATGATTACATGAGGAAGCTTGCAGAATAGGTCAGTCATTACAAAGCCCCCAGTACAAATGCCGGGAGTGTAATTGGACTAGGGCTAGCGAGTGTGAGGCGGGTGTTACGAAGGGATGTGTTACGGCTGTTGCGGGTGCTTGCGGTCATCTAGTTGTTCTCCGAGGATATAGTTCAATGTCATGGGCGTTACCTTCAATTGGGGTGGCGTTGATTGCCGGTGGTTGGTGCTGGCGAGTGCCAGTGGTGTATCTGCCTTGTCAGGACAGGGAGCGAATACTGCCTCAATCGTAGCTACGTGTCAATATTTTGTTGATTTTGGACAATAGTGCTCACAACACCGTAAACACGCCGATAAATTGACTAATCACAGAGGCACTTCTCAGGAAGGCACCTGACAGACCACAGGAGACACGCTTCATGCAAGCCAACGCTAACCCATGGTACACATCTTAAAACGCCTAGTACGGGCAATCAGACGGCAACGGAAATTCACCCTCCTCTAGCATTCGTGCGATTGTGCACGAAACCACCATTCGTCAGACAAAGTGAAGGATTAGTTTGTGGTGATCCCTCACGAGAGGCCCGCACCATGGGGCTTTGACTGAAATAGCTGCACTCAGAGCGTGACACGCCCGTAAAAAGCAGTTGCTATTTGGCACAAATAATGCTTGACAAATCGAGACTGTCATGTCATACTTCTCATAAGGATAGAGAAGAAACTTTCTCCAACTCAGGCAGCTGTCTCCATCAGCCTCCAGACCCCAAGCAGTTGGGTTGGCCGATTACTGTAGAACAGGGGTGGTTCCCTGATCGCTGTGGTTTCGTATCCCGCATTAAGGTTTGATTCGCCAGATACGCACGAATTGACATAGCTGTACTCCTTCAGGCACAGGACCTCAAAATCTTGTGCCTTTTTTGTGCATCCGATTCTGTTCCGCCCCACATCACCCAACTAACTCATATTCCATAGGAGAACTTATGGCCGTAGTGCTACGCCTGTGCAAACACTGTCAGACACTGTTTCCCAGTAAGACCCAACGAGCCTTGTACTGCTCACAGACATGTAACAAGGAATACCATCGTGCGAAGAAACGCAAGTTAATCGCCCTCGATGCAATCAACCCACAACCACAGGAGGATCAAATACATGAACACTGCCGAACAACAACGACAGGCTGATTCACTCGAATATCTGCGGAGTTACGTACTGAAGCACTGCCACCACATGAGCCCACAACAGATTGCAGATGAGCTTCAAGTGCCGCTGTTTGCCGTGAAGCACTACTACCCGAACGAAGCTCGATAACCAATACTCAAGCCAATCCAGATAAGGAAAACCATAATGACACGTAATGATTTAATCACAGCCTTTGCCTCTATTGGCATCATGGGTGCTGTTACCGCTGGCATGTTCGACACTATGTTGAGTGCTAACACTTCCACGAAGCCAGCCATTGTTGCACTTACCCCAATTGCTGATCCAGCTACAGCAACAGTTGCACAGATTGGCACTCTATTGAATCAATTGATTGCAGCATTGGAAGCGTAATATACAGAGAGCCATGCACTTAACTAAGTGCCCCTGTAACGTCCTATAAGGCTCTCCGAGCAACGATACTAGCAAGCTTACCGTAGGTAGCTCCTGCCACATTTGCACCGCTACAGCCCACGTAATGCGTGCACCAAATACGCTAATTTAACCGAAGTACAGCCTATTCTGGCTGACGAACAATATCGCCCGGCATTCGGGCAAACAAACAACTATGAGGAACAATATAATGGCAACTCCAAAGACCAAAACACAATCCCAACTCTTCCAGCCTGATCCAGCCCACCTGGCCTACCTAATAAATGATGCCTCGATTCGGTATGAAACCAATATCGCTAACGAACGTAGCGAGTATCACGGTGGATTCGTGGCTGGTGCTCTTGAGAAGTTTACACCGAATAATCTAGCTGAGATGTTGGCACTGTATGCAGCCAAGATTGCAGAAGGCTACACACCATCCCATTACTCACCAGAACACATTACAGGTGCTTCAGGTTCGTACTGTTCGTTTGTTATGACCAAGCCTGAGTCAGTTCGTACAAAAGAGCTGAAAGCAGTTATTACCAAAACTGAAACTGACTACCGCGCGGAGTTGGAACAGCAACGTGCTGAAGAAGTTGAAAGACAAGTAGAACTACGGTTCGCCACTGAACAGCGTGTAGCTGAACAAGCTCGCATCGAGAAAGAATTACAAGACAAACAGCGTCTACGTGATGAAGTGCTAGCAGCACTGAGGGCGAAGTAATGGATGCACTCACACGCTTGCTGTTAGAGAAGTATCAGCCGGATAGTCCCCGGCTGTTAGAGCCAACTGTGATGGAAGTGCAGAAAGCCGCTTCCAAGAAGGTCATGACTGTTGTTATGTCTTCAGATGATTACGATGAGGCTGTGATTATGAAGGCCCTGATAGAATTCAATTCGCAACACCGTGACCTGATTTCATCCAGCTACACATTACCCGCAGATATGTTGGGCATTCCGGCTGGTAGTTGGGTGCTTGTTACAGAAGGAGTATCAATTGAATGAGTAATTTAGAGAAGTACATTGCGCAAGTGGCACAGCATGGTAATCGCAAGATTGCTGTACACCTCACTGGAGCTGATATAAACATGAAAGTGTTGTGTCATTCCCTGAGATGGCGTGTTGCTGATTATGTGGGTAGAGGACGGCTGAGGTATGTATGGTTCACGGTGAGTGATGGCGTAGTGCTGTTGGTCAGTGGTGACAAGATTGTGACTGAAGTTGTCGAGAAGCATCTTGCAGGCTATCTAGATGATTCTCAAGAACTTGCAGTGCTGTTCCATGGTCGTGGAGTCGTAGCATTCAAGGATGTTGTAGCTCAGCAGTTGGCTGGGTATGACCGATCAGGTCGTAGCTTTGGTGCAACACGATGAGCAGTATAACAACAACTCTGCTCGCCAATCCCGGTCAAGGAGCTTTCATGAATCCGTTTGTTAAAGTTATTCTGTACGCCGGCTTACTCCAACTCGTTGCCATCACCGGACTTAGCCTCTACTTGTTCAGTCACATACAAGACAAGGAAAGGAAGTATTCGTTAATGGCAGAGCGTAATGCAATCGAAGCATCCAGCACCCTGAACTTCAGGTACTACAGCCAGATCATTCAGGATCGTAACTTAGACCGACAAGAAATGAAGCTGTAGGTTGATAAGCGTATCGACCTTCGTTTAGCTAAAGACCATATGACCAAACAATCAACAGGAGCGAAACAATGAATACAGTTTACGATGACCCAAGTACAGCCATGCATGTTGCATATTCAATTGCACAACAATCCCACAAGCTTGTGTGCCGCCACCAGATCGAGAGTAAGTATGGGGCGGCACGCTGGATTGTCTCATTTATTAAGTGCCCTCAGGCAGCCCTACAGGAGCTTTCAGCATGATTATCAAACTATGCACATGCCGCAACTGTAACCATGTGTTTGCATCAGTCAAAGTTGAAGTCTTCTGCTCTGGCCGTTGCCGACACAGCTACACACTAACCAATCCTAAACAACCTGCTAACCGCGATGGAGCAATTTATGACAACAGCAACACCAACAACAAAGACTAAGCCAGTTCGCAAGACCAAGCGTTGTAAAAATCCAGCCTGTAAAAAGCCATTCACAACTTCCAATCTCAAGCGTGAGTTCTGCACAACTCTGTGCCAACAGTCGTTGAATGCAGCCAAACGTAAATCCACTCGTGTTAACAATGCTAGTCGATCAGCGTTCTTCTACTACCTTGCCAAAGAGTGCAAGCGTGCTGGTACTCTCCAGATTCTTCAGGGCCACACTCCAGAGTCATTAACTGAATTGCATGCAGTTTACAAACAATCTTTCCGTGTGAATCAGTACGGTGATGTTGACCACTTCCAAATGTCCCACATCGCTGCTGTGAAAGGAAAGAATACGCTCGGTCTGCTACACGCTGAGAATCTAGTTATCAGCCCCACAGAGTTGAACAAGGCTCACGGTGTAAAACATTACGGCCATGGTAAGTGCATCAGTCGAACAAGCATTCACCCTCGAAATTCAGTTGCTAAGGATGAACCAGAAGGTGCAGTGCTTGACCGAGTGATTGCATACTTGGGTGAAGACGTTGTTGCAGCTACTGTTAAGTTGGCTGGTATCAAACCAACAGACCGCCAGAAGGACTTGGCATGGCTCCGTGATAACTTGGATGCAACTAATCCAGACCACTCTGTGCACATTGATGCAATCGAGACGACGAAGGGCAAGCAGTTGAAGGAGCTTCGTGCGGAAATCGAGGGCGGGGAGGCAAGAGAGTATGGAATCAAGCGTAATGCTCACAGTGCATTTGGTGTGCTACGTCTGGAGTTGAATCGCCATGCTCAGTTTCGTCCGGAGTTGCAAGAGTTCGCTGGTCGGTTACAGGCTCTCTATGAGCAGAAGCGGAACCCTTGTGAAGTGCGGGATGAGCATGAACAGACATTGTTCGATATTCTGCATGGTCGTCATGTTGAGGAAGTGCAAGGTGTTCTGGATGATTTGATTTCACGCAATGCCGGTCGAGTGATAGCAGAACCAGTGTATGAAGAGTTCGAGTGTCCAGATGGAACTGTCGAACGAATCCCAGAGTACATGTCTTTCAGTGTTCCGCTGTGCAAAGTGAGAACAGATTCCGGCTGGTACTACAGCAGCCTACCGTATTAACTTACAAGCCCTGCCAGCAATGGTGGGGCTTTCTGTTGTCTGTGGTAAAGGAAATTCACTTGCCGGGTAAGATACCATCAACATGATGGATATTGCCGCTAAGCCTTGTTCTACCTGGGCTGTAGCCATTTTCAGAGTTACAAACTTACAGCTTGAGCTGTGGATAGTGATCCCCGTGAACGGATGTTCACAACAGTGGCGATGGAAGAGGTTAAGTCTTCTTGGGGCGGAAGCCTCGGTAGACCCAATAGATTGAATAACCAGCAAGGTATGCAAGGAGACTCAGCCCAACCCATATCAAGCCAGCGATGCCGAACTTTTTTGCCTGAGTTTCGGTTAATGTTTTCAACTTTATGTCGTAGTCCGCGTCTTCCGAGGCAATAGCTTCTTTGATTTGCTCTACGGTTCGGTTACTAAATATTATTCCTCCGAAGCTGTTGCGGTTCTTGTCAGGGTGCTCAGCAAAATTCAACTCTGCTTTATCAACCTCTGTTTGGAAGTTGTGATTGCGTTTGAGGCTTTCTTTCGTTGGTAGGTTTTCATAAGTGATAAAGATAATGAACAACCCGAACCCGATACTGGCTACAACCCACAGCCTTTGCCAACCATTCATGCTGCTCTCCTTATCGTTATGTATTGAGTGGATGAGTTAGATTAGTGTATTTCAACAGCAAACCTGTGAAGAGTTGTATTCAAGGTTGCTTCGACAGTTACATGCCTATCGCCATATAGGTCGGGTGTTGTCGCTGTGTATACACAGACTACTATAGTTTGAGAAGCAGGCGGATTTCCATTACGCAATACTAGGTTCTCTACTCTGTAGTTAGCAATGATATCTGGTATTAGCTTGGTGCAGGCTCCTTCACCAGCTATTGCAGTGAGTGGCCCAAGTAGTACAAATGATACAAGAAGCTTTCTCATTCTATTCCCCAAATTAGTTGGGGCTAGTATCCATGATGGCACCCAACCTAGATAGCGATAACGGAAACCTTGCGGAAACGTATGCAAAACCCTACTAAAACCTCCAGCCTCATCACATGTTCAACCTGGCCCCAGCGCCGCATACGTGGCCCAACCCCAGTGTTTGCGGGGCTCCGTGGTGTTGGCTGCTAAGTAAATTTCTGTTAGAGCGCTTCAATCTCGGTTTTCCGCACTGGAGCGGCACATTACGCCAGTAATACGTGATTTCATGCAATGCCAGTACAGCCCATGCCTCTGAGCTGCTGTCAACGGGTTTGTGTGTGCAGGTGCTGAATATTTAGTGGCTGCCTTCTTTTGCCCGGTCCTCTGACAAGGATATGCCTGTGTTCTCTGGGGTATGCCTAATTGACCACTCATCGATGAATACACCCGGCTACCTGAATCCGTAGTCAATAGAGTTGATTTAGCATTATGAATACAGGTAGGATGTGGGCTCTAGAGTTCAATGAATACAGGAGTGCTCGTAATGTCTCAGGTCGGTTATGTACGTGTGTCATCGGCAGATCAGAACACAGCTCGCCAGTTGGACGGTGTGGTGTTGGATCGGGTGTTCACTGACAAGGTGAGTGGGGCCACCACGGAGCGTCCTCAGTTGCAGGAGATGCTTCAGTACGTCCGTGAGGGTGACACTATCCACGTCCATGCAATCGACCGTCTGGCCCGTAGCTTGGTTGATCTGTTGGAGTTGGTAGAAGGGTTGACCAAGCGGGGGATCAATGTGCACTTCCATAATCCCAACCTGCTATTCACTGGCGAATCGAACGATCCAATGCAGACCATGATGTTGTCCATGATGGGTGCAGTAGCTCAGTTTGAACGTGCCATCAGCAAAGAGCGTCAGCGTGAAGGCATCAAGAAGGCCAAGGCCGCTGGTGTGTATAAAGGAAGGGCGAAGACCGTCGATGATCTGGCCATCCGTGAATCCATCGCTGCTGGATCGTCCTACCGGGAAACCGCCAAGACACTTGGTGTGAGCTTGAGTACCGTTCAACGTGCTATGAAGGTTAAGCCCACTCTGTAGCGTCCTACGGGCCATTGTAGTGACGAGCCGTCACACCTTTGACCCAGAGCCTTCATGATGACAGGGCGTCTCTACGGGGCTTGTAGAGCGTCCGAGGGCTCTTCTCAGATACGGCCCATCATTATTTCATAATTTCAGCCGAACACTATTCGACCCTGTGCACCCAGCTCAACGCATCCGGCAGAACCGAGTGTTTCCACGGATATGTGCCTCAGATTATTTTCCAGCCTGAATCTGGATCGTCCCACTTCCTTGCACCTTTCCCGGCGGCGGGGCCAAGGATTTGTGGAAATCGGTCTAACCACGTATAAAAAGTATGGTTAATTCTTGCCGAGTAGTGGCAATGGGCTATCCTCTGGATTCATGCAATCGGAGGTGTCTTGTGGATTGGCAACCATCGCTGCTTGATACCATTTTCATCCTCATCATCGTGCTTCCCGCCGGGGTAGTGTTGTGGACGTGGGTGGGTCTGAGCTGAGGTCTGTGGAAACCGGTCTTAATCATGTACAGGGGAAAGCCCGCTGTAGCGCGAACAGCATTAGGATGCCGTCGTCTAGATTGAGCTTCTCAGGGTTTTCCTTCAGGAACTTCACAGCAATTCTTGCTGCTTGGATGTTCGGAGGTAACGGGGACGGAAAGCAGGTTTGAGCGTTCTTGGGAAAACTGGAATTGGTCACGCCAGTCAAGGATGTAACTCCGGCGATAACCCCGGCACAGTAGCCAACACTGAGTGCATTTCCTTCGCGGCCATTGCTATCGATAGACTGAACCATTGATTGGCAATGCTTGAGAAGCTCGTTCCCGTCTGCCATGGCGCTGCCGCTTGCCATCGCCCCAACCAGTGCAACAGCCCCAATCCATGCCTTCATGTTGAATTCCTTCTGAGTGATTGGGCCATGTTACCGGGTGCTATGGCTGCCTGCCATCACGTCACATATTCTGACGCGCGAACAAGGGGCTGTGGAAATCGGTCTTGTTGGCTTCTTGCATGGAAATGCGCGCTTTTGTTCTTAGCGGATATACTGGTTTTGTTCGCTGCCATGCAGGTAGCATTTGAGTGGGGCGTGACATGGATATCAAAAAGTTTTGCGTCGAACATGATATTGATATGAGCAAGTGTGGTGTATCAATATCCGGGGGGAGTTTCACACTAGTCGACTTGGAAATCTCTCCAATTGAGTTTCTTAATCAGGCAGAGGAAGATTTTCAGCGAGGTGGACTGTCAGCACGCCTCAACGCCACAACAAACGCCAAGCGAGCAATAGTTTCCCAAATGGATCAGTTGTTGGTTTCCTTAGGTTACAAATCGTTCGACTGGAAAGTTCCGCGTAAGATTGCGAAAGTACAGGCGCTAGGGTTGTTGACACCCGGCATTGTACGCAAGGTGATTAAACTTCGGAATACTCTGGAACATGAGCATACGGCTCCTACTCTACTTGAGGCCGAAGAGATCGTTGATATCGCCAGCCTATTTGTTATGTCTGTGTCGGCAATGTTTATCCCTTTCGATGACGCACTACAGTTTTCCTTGGTCAAGGCGTCCGCCCGAGACCGACCGATTAAATACCTGACTGCTGGACTGCATCGAGAGGCTGGCAGTGTTTTTTACACCGTATATGCGTACAAGGCCGGTGATTCTAAAGAAGTGTGTCTTGGTCAGTGTAATATACCGTCCGGACATATGCTCTTCGACCCTCTAGTCAAGCTTTCAGCGTCGTTGATGATGAAGTATAAAGTTGATCAGGCATGTAAGGAATTCGACGCCGTTTACGCTACCTTGTAGCAAACTAGCCGGAACTTCAGACTTACGAAAGTTGGATTTGTGAAAGTCCATAATTTGTTGCTCATATCCCCACTTGCATTACGCGCCTTGAATGACAATCAGATTGCCTGTGAAGGGCGCCTGTCCCACTTAGACCGGAACCAGCAGACAATCGATGATGGCATAGCCACCCTTGAGCAAGGCACGGGGTCTACTGGCGTGCTGCTTTGGGTATGGGTGGACATATACCTGAGTTGAATCGCCTCGGGGAACCCTTTATTGATTTGCGACCACACTCTCATCACCAAGTTTAGACTTGACCACTCCAACATACACACCAACAACACAACCAACAATTGTTGCGAGAGTCGACAGCACGGGCACTATAGAAATCAAGACAATGAAAATACTTAACAACTGGAACTTTTTGTTTTTATATAACCCTATGTCTTTAAGTCTTCCTTCGTATACATGCCCAAACATTTTAAGGAAGACGTACATCCCAAACAGACTAGCAATAAAACTTGCAAGTATTTCCGAGGTAGATATTGCAACGATCAAAATAAAACAAACAATCTCAATGGCGGCCATGGCCAGAGCAGCCCCGATAAACGCCTCCCAGTATTCCTCTCTACCGACAACTTCAGAATGTTCCATTTTTGGAAAAATTTTATATATGTACGGCCTTGTACTGCTATCTGTCGCAGGAGTACTATTGCCTATTGAGAGAGCATCACTACTGCCCGCAGTAGATAGAACTGGCAGGCCGCAATCCCCACAGTATTTATCATATTCATTCAAGCAAGAACCACAGCTGCACTTTTTTTGAAAAGATATATTTAGTCCGCAAGACGTGCAAAATTTTGCATTTGAATTATTCTCCATGCCGCACTGCACGCATTCCATGATCGTTTCCTGTGATTGACTGGGGATGATTATTTAAATTAGTTGATTGGCTGGGCGTAGCCATGATCATTAAATAATGGAGCTTTGGTAAAGATTAGTCTGGGTGAGGAACGTACATATGGCAAGGCTAGCTCCGAGAATAAAGTGGTCGAGCACCTTTGACGCTTCAAATTGCATTAGTCCAATCTGGTCTGAACATTCAAAGTCGCTCACCATGCTTAGTCCTTCGGGACTGCGTGATCACTCAAGCTTACCCCCTCTATGAGAACGATGCCATAACGCCGCCAGCCAGCCCAATCACCACCCCTACTCCACCCCTGATATAGCGAAAAGCCCCAACTCAGAACAGGCCATTAGCGGCGCTCACATTGCCCAGTGTGAACGAACCCTATATTTTGTGAACGTTCTGCAAGAATCCAAGACAACAAAAAAGGGCCCACCTTTCGGTGAGCCCTTCTAGACCGCCCAGCAGAGCGGATTTTGTTTGGTAGGCGCGATTGGACTCGAACCAACGACCCCCACCATGTCAAGGTGGTGCTCTAACCAACTGAGCTACGTGCCTGCTGTGAGGCGGCATTCTACGGAATTCCGGAGGGGTGTCAACACCTTTTTTCGAGCTAACCCTATGAATATGCAAAATATTTAATTTTGCTGCTGCAAAGAAGATTTTCCGGTGGCTGGCGGTGGTTTTTTAACTCGGGTAGGATCAGCACACTCGTAAAATATATTAAACAGAGGCTGCAGGATGGCGAACACCCCCTACCCAGAATCCTACTACGCCGCATCGGCCAATGCGGTTCCGCCGCGCCCGGCTTTGCAGGACGACGTTGAGACCGATGTCTGTGTGATCGGCGCCGGTTATACCGGGCTGTCCTCGGCCCTGTTTCTACTGGAGAACGGTTTTCGGGTGACGGTGCTCGAAGCGGCCAAAGTGGGTTTCGGCGCGTCAGGGCGTAATGGTGGCCAGATCGTTAACAGCTACAGCCGCGATATCGACGTAATCGAGCGCAGTGTCGGTCCCAAGCAGGCGCAATTGCTGGGGCAAATGGCGTTCGAAGGCGGGCGGATCATTCGTGAGCGAGTGGCCAAGTACAACATCCAGTGCGACTTGAAGAACGGTGGCGTGTTCGCAGCCATCACCGCCAAGCAAATGGGCCATCTGGAATCCCAGAAGCGCTTGTGGGAGCGCTTCGGGCACACGCAGCTTGAACTGATGGATCAGCGGCGCATCCGTGAAGTCGTGGACTGCGATCAGTACGTCGGCGGCATGCTCGACATGAGCGGCGGGCACATTCATCCGCTTAACCTGGCGCTGGGCGAAGCGGCTGCAGTCGAGTCGCTGGGCGGCACCATCTTTGAGCAATCACCGGCAGTGCGCATCGAACGCGGCGCGAACCCGGTGGTGCACACGCCGCAGGGCAAGGTGCGGGCCAAATTCATCATCGTGGCGGGTAACGCCTACCTGGGCAATCTTGTGCCGGAGCTGGCTGCCAAGTCGATGCCGTGCGGAACGCAGGTCATTACGACTGAACCCTTGGGCGATGCGCTGGCGAAAAGCCTGCTGCCTCAGGATTACTGCGTCGAGGACTGCAACTACCTGCTCGACTACTACCGCCTCAGCGGCGACAAGCGCCTGATTTTTGGTGGCGGCGTGGTGTATGGCGCACGCGACCCGGCGAACATCGAAGCCATCATTCGGCCAAAAATGCTCAAGGCTTTCCCGCAACTCAAGGATGTGAAGATCGATTACGCCTGGACCGGCAACTTCCTGCTGACCCTGTCACGCCTGCCACAAGTCGGACGGTTGGGCGACAACATCTACTATTCCCAGGGTTGCAGTGGCCACGGCGTGACCTACACGCACCTGGCCGGCAAAGTACTGGCCGAGGCGTTGCGCGGTCAGGCGGAGCGTTTCGACGCCTTTGCCGACCTGCCGCACTACCCGTTCCCCGGCGGTCAATTGTTGCGCACACCCTTTGCGGCATTGGGCGCCTGGTATTACGGATTGCGGGACAAGTTCGGGTACTGATCGTCAGATACGAAAAGGGCCGCTTGATGCGGCCCTTCTTTTAACAGCGCGTCAAAGTCGATCCCGCGCAATTCCACTGCGAATCCGCACGATATCAGCCAGCACGGCCAGCGCAATTTCCGCCGGCGTCTTGCTGCCCAGGTTCAGACCGATCGGCGCATGAATCCGCGCCAGCTCGACATCCCCAAGGCCACCAATGCGCCGCAGCCGCTCGAAGCGCTTTTGCGATGTCTGCACGGACCCCATCACACCGATGTAAAACGCCTCGGTGCGCACCGCTTCCATCATTGCCAGGTCATCGATGCGCGGATCGTGGGTGAGCGCCACCACCGCCGTATCGCTATGGCAGCCACCATCTGCAATAAACACCGAGGGCAATTGGCGGCGGATCTCCACGCTCTCCAGCACCACGCCTTCCAGCACCTCGTCGCGCGGATCACAGAGGATCACTTCGAAGCCCAGGCCCACGGCAAACTCCGCGCAGGCGTGTGCCACGCTGGAGTACCCGGCCAGCAACAAGCGCTGAGCCGCGCCGATGCGCAGCCGGACCCGATCAATCTCCCGCTCGACCCGCACGCCCTGCTCGCGATCATCGAACAGACTGCGCGCGCCGCTGGCCAGATCGACTTCACGGATCAACCGGCGTCGACCCAACAGCGCCGACTCCAGTTCCCGCAAATGCGCCTGCTGCTCGCAACCGGGCTCCAGCTTCTCCACCAGCACATCGAGCACGCCGCCACAGGGCAGACTCACCCGCGAGCGCGGGTCATCGCCTTCCCCATAGCGTACGACGCTGACCGCTTGCTCAAAGGCGCCCTCGGCGACGCGCTCAAGGAAGTCCTCCTCGACGCAACCGCCGGACAACGATCCGATCCACAAACCATCGGTATTCACCGCCAGCAACGAGCCCGGCGCGCGCGGCGCCGAGCCGTAGGTGGCGAGCACAGTGCACAGCCAGACACGCTGACCGGTCGCCGACCACTCCAGAGCCCGACGTACCACTTGCAGGTCGAGATGCTGCATGTCAGTGCGCCTTGTGCTCAAGCGGCGGGGCTTCTGCCCGCAACTTCTGCACGTCGTTTACCGCCAGGTCACCTGATTGCCCGCCCCAACCCTGACGCAGGTAGTTCAGCAGATCGGTGAGCTGCTCCTGACTGAGTTTGCGGGCAAAACCCGGCATCGGTTGCATGTGCTCGAACCCGGCAAATTTCTGTTCGCCAATACCCTCGTCAATCACCCGCACCAGGTTGCGCGGATCTTCCAGGCGCAACGTGGTGTTGCCGCGCATGGCCACGGCGATGTGCGGCTTGCCTTCACCACCAATCGCATGGCAACCGGCGCAGACGTTCAAATATTCCTGACGCCCGCGCTGGGCACTCGCAGTCAATTGCTCCAATGGCACATCGGTCAGCACTTTTGCGGCCGGTGGCTGATCGCCGAGCAGGAAAGTCGCCATGGCGGCCAGGTCCGCGTCGTTGAGGCCCTGAGTGCTGTTGTGGAACACCGGGAACATCTCGTTGAACATCGTGCCCTGGGCGCTCATGCCGTGCTTGAGGAACGAGCTCAGGTCCTGATGATTCCAGCCGCGAGCCGCCAGGTCCGTGGCCAGCAGGCTCGGCGCCAGATAGCCATTGAGCAGACCGCCGGTCATGCGCTTGTCCTGTTGCATCGCACCCGGCAAGCCGCGTGGGGTATGGCATTCGCCGCAATGACCGAGCACGTCGACCATGTACTGGCCACGCTTCCAGGCTTCGCTTTTGCCTTCAGCCGGCGCCAGTTTCACGTCTTTGCCGTAGAGCATGTTCCATCCCATCAGGCCCAGGCGCACGTTGAACGGAAAGCTCAGACTGGTCACCGGCGCAGCACGCTCGATCGGCTCGACGGTCTTCAGGTACGCGTGAATCGCGTCCGAGTCTTCGCGCGGCATCAAGTGATACGAGGTGTACGGCATCGCCGGGTACAGGTTCGCGCCGTCGCGGCGCTTGCCTTCAGTCAACGCGGCGAAGAATTCGTCATCGCTGTACAGGCCGATACCGTGCTCTTTGCTCGGGGTAATGTTGGTGCCGTAGATCGTGCCGAACGGCGAGACGATCGGCAGACCGCCCGCGAACGGCGCGCCACCCGGCGCGGTGTGACAGGCCATGCAGTCGGCGGCACGGGCGAGGTATTCGCCGCGTTTAACCTGATCATCGGCGTGAACCAAAAACACCGGCGCAGCCAGGCCAACCGCCAGCGCCAGGCGGGTAAGTAGTTGCTTCATGCTTAACCCTCCTTGACCAGGCCGAGATCGGTCAGCACGTTGCGCGTGGCGCTGTAGTAGCGCACGTACCCGGTGCAGCGGCAGATGTGGTGGCCGAGGCTGTCCTCGATGACTTTTTCCAGCTGGCTTTTGACGATGGGCTGACGCTGCAGCTTTTCCACCAGCACGGTCGCCGCGTTGACGAAGCCAGGCGCGCAATAGCTGCACTGGAAGGCGAATTCGTCAACGAAGCGTTGCTGGATCGGGTTCAGCTCGGTGACTTTGCCCTGTTCGTCGCGGGTCGCGTGGCCTTCGATGGTCCGCACTTTCTTGCCTTCGAAATAGTGCGCGCCAGTGATGCAGGTGCGCACTTCTTCGCTGGTGCCGTCGGGGTTGTCGACGATGACCACGCACGCATGGCAAATGCCCTGGCCGCAGCCCAGGCGCGAGCCGGTAAGGTTCTTGTATTCGTGCAGGTAGTCGATCATCGGCAGGTCATCAGGGATGTCCACCGGGCCGACGGATTGACCGTTGAGGGTCAGTTTAAGCGGACGGTTAGCCATTGAGGGCCTCCTTGATGCGCGCAGAAGTGATAGGCAAGTCGCGTACGCGCTTGCCGATGGCGTGGGCCACGCCGTTGCCGATGGCACCGACCACCGGGATCATCACCACTTCGGCGATGCCCTTGGACGGGTCGCTCGGCGACAGAGGCGGCAGGATTTCCGCAGTCTGTTTCCACACCGCCACGTGTCGCGCCATCGGAAGGCGGTAACGGTTGAAGTTCCAGTCACCCTCCCCCGGTCCACCTTCGTACAGTGGCATTTCTTCCATCAGTGCATGGCCGATGCCCATGGCGATGCCGCCTTCGATCTGGCCCTTGACCAGCTCCGGCACCAGCACCCGGCCGCACTCGACCCATGAGTGGTGGTTGAGCACTTCGACTTCCGCCGACCCCTTGTTCACTTTCAACTCGACCAGCGTGGCCACGGGGCTGTAGTAAGTCACGGCCGCGTTATTCAGCTGGGTCGCCGGATAGGCGATGTTCTGCCGATCCAGCAAATGGAAACCGGCGCTGGTCATTTGCGCCAGCTTCGCCTTCGGCGCACCGTCGCCGTACTTGACCGCCAGGCCATCGAGCGGCAAGCGTTCACGCACGCCATCAATGCTGAACTCAGCCTCGGCCCAACTCCAGCGGTTGAAACCGTGCACGGTGGCGGCCGTCACCAGACCACGTTCGTGGGCACGCTTGGCCAGCACTTCGAAAGGCAGGGGCTCCATACCGTTGGCAGTCAGTTTGCCGTCAACCCAATGGGCATCCTCGCGGCGTACCACGTATGGGTTGGCCTGGCCGCCGTAAGGGCCCTGACGCCAGATCTCCAGCGCCGCCGGCCACAAACCGTGGTTGAACAGCACACGCGCTGCTTCACGGGTGGCGTGGCTGAAGTAGTAGGCCGAGTTGGTCGCCGACGAGGCCGACGCAATTTTGCCGACCCAGCGCGGGTTGCGCAGGAAGTTGTCCTGCTCGGCCTGACTCATGATGTAAGGGTTGCCGCCGCTGATCAGCTGCATCTCTTTCCATTCGGTTTCGCCGGTCTTCACTTCGTGCGCCGGGTTGCCGAGGAAATCGGCCACGACCATCGCTTGCGAAGTCGACATGCCGGTACCGATCTCGATACCGATGTGGCGCAGGGTGATGCGGCCTTCGGCAGTGAATTCGATGCTGGCCATCGGCGCTTCGGAACCGGTGCCGAAGTCTTTCTGGCAAATGGCGAACCCGATGCCATACCAGTGATCCGGATCAGCCGCTTCGCGCTGCTTCTTGATCGCGTCGCGGTTTTTCCAGACTTCGTGAACCGCCGCCTTGTCGAGAATCTCGTGCAGGCGCAACGCCCCTGCCGGCACTGCACCCTGGGTGTTTTTCATGCCCGAGCGCAGGGCATTTTTCTTGCGCAGGTCGATCGCATCGACGCCCAGGCGATCAGCAATCTCGTCGACCATCATTTCCGTCGACGCCATGCTCTGCAGGGTGCCATAGCCACGCATCGACCCGGCTTCAACGGCGCGGGAATGATAGGCCGTGACCTGCAAATCGTTCTGCGGCATGTAGTAGATCGACTGCGCCGCCGTGGCCCCCACCGCTGCCACCGAGGCGCTGTAGTTGATCCGGCCGCCGCCGTCGACACTCATGTCGGCGCGGAAAATCTTGAAGCTGTGATCGTTCTTGTCCACCGCCAGCTGATAACGAATGTCGAACGGGTGACGCTTGATACCGCTCTGGAACTGCTCGTAGCGGTCGTTGGCCAGACGCACCGGCACACCGGCGCCGTACAGCGCCGCCAAGGCTGCGTAGTAGACAAAAATGTTGTGATCTTTCGAGCCGTAGCCGACGGTGTAGCCCGGGTGCATGTTCAGGTTCGCCAGGCCGAAACGCGACGGCGCGATCATCTTCGCGGTCTCGGTTGCAGCTTCCAGCGGGCACTGGGTCGCCACCACGAAATGCAGGGTCTTGGTCGCAGGATCGTACCAACCGTTACCGTTGTCCGGCTCCATCGCTGCCGGTTCGATCGACGGGGTCTTGTAGCGCTCGTCGAACACCAGCCAGTTGTCCGGCGGCGTCTCGATCTGCTGCTTCATGCGCTCGGCGTAGAACAAGCCGCGCTCGGTCAGGTTGCCGTGCAGGTTCGGTTGCGAATTCCACACCGGACGGCGATTGCGCAGCATCGGGAACAGGATCGAATCCTTGAGGCTGGCGAACTCATCTTCGTCCGCCGAGGTCGCGCCACCCACCCGCACATAGCGGAAGCTGCCATAGGGATCGCCTTCGTAGTACGGGACTTGGGCACCGTAACGAATCGCTTTGTCATTGAATTTGAGTTTGGCCTTGGCCTGGCGGAAGCGCTCGAAGTCATTCCAGATCAGGATCGCCACTGGATGACCAATGAACATTGGCACCTTGCCGGCCGGCAACAATGGGTCGGGGGCGTGCTCTTCCGGGAAGACGATGCCGTCCTTGACCAGATCCTCGGCGGTAACGATGCGATCGGGCTGCAGATCGGCGCCAAGCCACGACAGGTCGTAACCATCATAAATGCGATCAGCCTTGACGGTTTTCAGCAGCATTGCGTGGCCTTGTTGCTGTGGCCACCCCGGCATGTCCTTTGAACGGATGTCGCGGGCAAAAACCTTGCTGCCGCAGACCTTGGACAAGGCATCGTTGCGGGCTCGCGCCTTACCGTTGTTGCCGAGCCACTGCTCGGACGGCACGGTCACGCTGTTTTCCATCAAGGCGGCCAGCGCCTGACTGCTGAGCGGTGTAAGCGTCACGCTCACACCCGCTACCAGCCCGCCCTGAAGGAACGAACGCCGGGATATTTCACGGTTGGACATGGATCATCCTCTGGGCGGTTATGGGGTCCGCCCTTCTGATTATGTACTGGAAATCTCGAGTCTTGCAGAAGCCCCTCTTTGACGTTGCAAAGGGCTGTAGTGACAGTGCAAAGCTGACCGAAAGGTTAAGTTTATAGGCTTATGCGCTCACAGCAAATAACCAGACACAAAAAAACTGACCAAAGAATCAAAAAACTGCGACTTTGCACCGCAGGGAACGACTGGACAAACAGACATCCGCCCTGCCTGCAGGAGCAAGCTTGCTCGCGAAAGATCCCTTCCAGCCGATCTAAATTTTGAATGTGGCGACGCCTTCGCGAGCAAGCTCGCACACAGGGATTTGTGCCGGATAAAGGGTTGCAGCCAGGAGGGAAACAGGAGAAAGGTCAAATTTCAGACACAAAAAACCCCGGTCTTTCGACCAGGGTCTTTGCTATCGACTCGAAGTAGCGCAATTGGCTTTCTTCGTAGCTCCAAGGCGTTCAGTGGGCCTCGGAGCAGATATGGCGCAGCGGACGGGACTCGAACCCGCGACCCCCGGCGTGACAGGCCGGTATTCTAACCGACTGAACTACCGCTGCGTATCGCTGTGGACTTGCGTCCAGGTAACTCGTCTGATTGAAAACTCAGTAGCTTTTCAATCTCGAACCAGATGAATCTGACTCGGAAAATATGGCGCAGCGGACGGGACTCGAACCCGCGACCCCCGGCGTGACAGGCCGGTATTCTAACCGACTGAACTACCGCTGCGCGTCGGTGGATGCATTTCAGCTTCCATCTTGCTTTCGCAAGACTCTCGAGAGTGGTGGGTGATGACGGGATCGAACCGCCGACATTCTGCTTGTAAGGCAGACGCTCTCCCAGCTGAGCTAATCACCCGTTTGCATCTCCGAGGCCGCGAAATTTACGCAGGTAGCGAACCTAAGTCAATAGCAGGATTGAAGTTTTTCTGAAAAAGACAAAATCATGTCATTTCCGGCGGTGCTCGCCACGAGCGCCGGCAACCTCAAACCGCGACCGAGGGGCCCTTGCTGGAGTTACTCGCGGTAAATCATCTTCTTGGTCATGCCGCCGTCGACCACAAACTCCTGGCCCGTCACGAAACCGGCGTTCTTCGACAGCAGCCACGCGACCATCGCCGCCACGTCCTCGACCGTCACTACCCTGCCTGCCGGATGTTGCGCGTGATCGGCATCGGTCAGCGGCTCGGCGCGGCGCACCGAGGGATCTCGCGTATCGATCCAGCCGGGACTGACCGCATTGACGCGAATCTCCGGGCCAAGGCTGATCGCCAACGCGTGAGTCAAGGCCAGCAAACCGCCCTTGCTCGCCGCATACGCCTCGGTATCGGGTTCCGATTGCCCGGCGCGGGTCGATGCCAGATTGACGATCGCTCCGCTGTGAGCTCGCAAGTAGGGCGCACAGTGCTTGGCCAACAACATCGGCCCACTGAGATTCACCGCCAACACCCGATTCCAGTAAGCCAGGTCGAGGCTCTCCAGCGTGATGTTGTGCGGATCGGCTACCGCCGCATTGCACACCAGTGCATCCAGACGCCCAAACTGCCCCAGCACCTCGGCGACACCCAAAGCAACCTGCCCTTCGTTCGACACGTCCATGGCGATGAACCAGGCGTTTTCACCAAGGACCTTCGCCACTTTAGAACCGCGCACCCGATCCAGGTCCGTCAACACGACTTGCCAGCCCTCGCTGATCAGCCAGGCGGCTATACCCAGACCAATGCCCCGCGCAGCACCGGTCACCAGTGCAACGCGGCCATTGGAACCCCCTGGCGTGGCCAATTCGATCACAAGGCAGCCAACCCGCGCGCCAAGTCGGCTTGCAGGTCGGCCACGTCTTCCAGCCCAACCGCGATACGGATCAGGCTGTCACGAATGCCCGCGGCTTCACGCTCTTGCGGCGCCAGACGCCCATGAGAGGTGGTGCTCGGGTGGGTGATGGTGGTTTTGCTGTCGCCCAGGTTGGCGGTGATCGAAATCAGACGGGTCGCGTCGATAAAGCGCCAGGCGCCCTCTTTGCCACCCTTGACCTCGAAACTCACCACCGCACCAAAGCCCTTCTGCTGACGCTGGGCCAGCTCGTGCTGCGGATGGCTCTTGAGTCCGGCGTAATGGACCTTTTCGATGCGGTCCTGCTGCTCCAGCCACTCGGCCAGCTGCTGGGCATTGGCGCAATGTGCCTTCATCCGCAGATTCAGGGTTTCCAGACCCTTGAGGAAGATCCAGGCATTGAACGGGCTGAGGGTCGGCCCGGCGGTACGCAGGAAACCGACCACTTCTTTCATCTGCTCGCTGCGACCGGCCACGACCCCCCCCATGCAACGACCCTGGCCGTCGATGAACTTGGTCGCCGAGTGCACAACGACGTCGGCACCCATTTTTAGCGGCTGTTGCAACGCCGGGGTGCAGAAACAGTTGTCGACCACCAGCATCGCGCCTTTGGCGTGAGCGATTTTCGCCAGTTCGGCAATGTCCACCAGCTCGGCCAATGGATTGGACGGCGACTCGACGAACAGCAATTTGGTATTGGCCTTGATCGCTGCATCCCAGCCGGACAAATCCGCCAGGGGCACGTAATCGACTTCGACGCCGAAACGCTTGAAGTATTTTTCGAACAGGCTGATGGTCGAGCCGAACACGCTGCGCGATACCAACACGTGATCGCCAGCGCTGCACAGGCTCATCACTACCGCCATGATCGCGGCCATGCCGGTTGCGGTGGCCACGGCCTGCTCGGCGCCTTCCAGCGCGGCAATGCGCTCTTCAAAAGCGCGCACGGTCGGGTTGGTGTAGCGCGAGTAAACGTTGCCCGGCACTTCCCCGGCAAAACGCGCGGCCGCATCAGCGGCGGTACGGAATACGTAGCTGGACGTGAAGAACATCGGATCACCGTGTTCGCCTTCCGGCGTACGGTGCTGACCGGCACGTACGGCCAGGGTGTCGAACGCTACGCCTTCGAGGTCGCTGTCCAGTCGACCGGCATCCCAATCCTGACTCATGCTGTCACTCCTTGCCCTGCTCTTGAAATAAAAGGTCTTTGGTAGATACAAAACCGGCCCCTAGGGGCCGGTAATTACTCAGTTGTTGTACAGATCGATGATCGCACTGACCGCCTGGGTCTTGACCTTGGAGGCATCGTTACGTGCCTGCTCGATCTTGTTCAGGTAGGCCTCGTCGACGTCGCCGGTCACGTACTGGCCGTCGAACACGGCACAATCGAACTTCTCGATCTTGATCTTGCCGCCACCGACCGCTTCGATCAAGTCAGGCAGATCCTGATAGATCAGCCAGTCGGCGCCGATCAGGTCAGCCACGTCCTGGGTCGAACGGTTGTGGGCGATCAACTCATGAGCGCTCGGCATGTCGATGCCGTAGACGTTAGGGAAACGCACGGCTGGCGCTGCAGAGCAGAAGTAGACGTTCTTGGCGCCCGCTTCGCGTGCCATCTGAATGATCTGCTTACAAGTGGTGCCGCGCACGATGGAGTCGTCCACCAGCATCACGTTCTTGCCGCGGAATTCCAGCTCGATGGCGTTGAGCTTCTGGCGTACGGATTTTTTCCGCGCAGCCTGGCCCGGCATGATGAAGGTACGGCCGATGTAACGGTTCTTCACGAAGCCTTCGCGGAACTTCACGCCCAGGTGGTTCGCCAGTTCCAGGGCCGCGGTGCGGCTGGTGTCCGGGATCGGGATGACCACGTCGATGTCGTGCTCGGGGCGCTCGCGCAGGATCTTCTCGGCGAGCTTCTCGCCCATGCGCAGACGGGCTTTGTAGACCGACACGCCATCAATGATCGAGTCCGGACGCGCCAGGTAGACGTGTTCGAAGATGCACGGGGTCAGGGACGGGTTGGTCGCGCACTGACGGGTGTGCAGCTTGCCGTCTTCAGTGATGTAGACCGCTTCGCCCGGTGCCAGGTCGCGAATCAGGGTGAAGCCGAGCACGTCCAGGGAAACGCTTTCGGAGGCGATCATGTATTCGACGCCTTCGTCGGTGTGACGCTGGCCGAACACGATCGGACGAATGCCGTGCGGATCACGGAAACCGACGATGCCGTAGCCGGTCACCATCGCCACTACCGCATAACCACCGACGCAACGGTTGTGCACGTCGGTGACGGCAGCAAACACATCTTCTTCGGTTGGCTGCAACTTGCCGCGCTGGGCCAGTTCGTGCGCAAACACGTTGAGCAGCACTTCCGAGTCGGAGCTGGTGTTGACGTGGCGCAGGTCAGATTCGTAGATCTCCTTGGCCAGCTGTTCAACGTTGGTCAGGTTACCGTTGTGCGCCAGAGTGATGCCGTAAGGCGAGTTGACGTAAAACGGTTGAGCTTCGGCCGACGTCGAGCTGCCCGCGGTCGGGTAGCGCACATGGCCAATACCCATATGACCGACCAGACGCTGCATGTGACGCTGATGAAACACGTCACGCACCAGGCCGTTGTCCTTGCGCAGGAATAACCGGCCATCATGGCTGGTCACGATACCGGCAGCGTCCTGGCCGCGGTGCTGGAGGACGGTTAGCGCGTCATACAGCGCCTGATTGACGTTCGACTTACCGACGATACCGACGATGCCACACATGCGACGCAACCCCTACTTAATGGATCTGAACTGAACACAACTCACTGAGGCGTTTTCGCCATCGGCAAGAGGTGCTCCTTGAACGGTATTTCAGCGGGTACGCTGATACCGCTGGCAAGCCACTGACTGCTCCACCCGAGAATCAGGTTTTTGGACCAGTCTGCGACCAATAAAAACCTTGGTACGAGTTGGGACTCTTTCCACCACCCGTCCTGCTGTACCGGCCCCAGGCTCAACAGCCCGACCGCCACGACCACCAGCAACACGCCACGCGCGGCGCCGAAGGCCATGCCGAGGAATCGATCGGTCCCGGAAAGCCCGGTGACGCGTACCAACTCGCCGATAAGATAATTGATCATTGCGCCCACGATTAAAGTGGCGACAAACATGATGGCACAACCCGTGATCACACGAGCCGATGGTGTTTCGATGTATCCGGCGAGGTACTCGGACAATGAGCCACCGAACATCCAGGCAACGACTCCTGCGATGATCCAGGTCACCAGCGACAGCGCTTCTTTGACAAAGCCGCGGCTCAGACTGATCAATGCGGAGATGGCGATGATTGCAACGATCGCCCAGTCAACCCAGGTAAATGGCACAGTGCAGCCTACAGACGGATAAGGCGGCGCATTTTAGCAGAGCCCATGCTTATCGGTAAGCTGCGATTGTCAGTGCATTTCAAATCGGGGCGATAGATTTAGCCGCGCTCTGGCTGAAAGCGCACCACAAAACCCTTGAGGTTTTGCTGGCGGTTCAACAAATCACGCAGGCGATCAGCCTCGGCACGCTCGATCAGCGGACCGACAAACACCCGATTCTTGCCGTCGGAAGAACGGATGTAGGCGTTGTAACCCTGACTGCGCAGGGTTTTCTGCAGCTTTTCGGCACTTTCACGATTGGCCAGACTGGCCAGTTGCACCGACCAGCTGACCGACAGGCCATTGGCGTCGACACGACTTTGCATGGTATCCGGCTTACCCGGAGCGGCCGCAATCGGCTGGGCGGGAGCCGTCGCGGGCTTGGCGGCCGGGGCAGGAGGCGGCGTGACGGCTTTTACAGTTGGAGCCGGCACCGCCGACGCCTTTGGCGCGACAGGCGCTGCAGGCTCCTCATCCTGGGCAATTTCATCGTCACTTGGCACCGGTTCCTGCGGCAAAGCCTGGGGCTCGGGCACGACGACCGGTTCAACCTGAACCTGTGGCATCGCTGGCGCTTGCGGTGCAGCCGGCGCTTCAACCGTCACCTGGCGCTGCTCATCCTGACGGGAAAACAGCATCGGCAGGAAAATCACGGCCAGCGCGACCAAAACCAGGGCGCCGACCATGCGCTGTTTGTAAGCTTTATCCAGCAATGCCATTTGCCGCTTCCTCCGTGGAGCGCCGAGCCAACCACTCAAGGGCCTCGGCGACACAATAAAAAGATCCGAACAACAGAATTTCATCGTCGCTCGTCGCCAGCGAACACTGCCCTTCCAGAGCGGCTGCCACGCTGTCATAGGATGTTACCGAAGCACCGGTCTTTTCCAGCGCCCCCCGCAGATCGGCAACCGGCCGCGCCCGTGGCGAATCCAGCGGCGCGACAGCCCAGTGCTCGACACTAGCACTCAACTCAGTAATGACACCATCCAGATCCTTGTCCGCCAGCAACCCGAACACCGCCAGGCGCTTGCCCGCCGGCGGCCGGCTCGCCAGGCGACGGGCCAGATACTCCGCCGCATGGGGGTTATGCCCCACATCCAGCAGCAGGTTCAGACGCTTGCCCTGCCAGTCGAATTGCCGACGATCGAGACGACCGACGACCCGCGTTGCCTGCAGCGCCTGGATAATTTGCGCATCATCCCAAGCCAAGCCGAGCAGCAGATAAGCCTGCAATGCCAGCGCGGCGTTTTCCATCGGCAGATCAAGCAACGGCAGATCATGCAGCTCAACCGCACGCCCGTGGGCGTCCAGACCGCGCCATTGCCAGTTGTGATCGGTGATACCGAGGTCGAAATCGCGCCCACGCAGGAAAAACGGGCATTTGAGTTCGCGCGCTTTATCCAGCAGCGGTTGCGGAGGATTCAGGTCGCCACAGAGCGCGGGCGCGCCCTGGCGAAAGATACCGGCCTTCTCGAAGGCCACGGACTCCCGGGTATCGCCCAGGTAATCGGCGTGATCGACACCGATGCTGGTGACCAGCGCCATGTCGGCATCCACCACGTTGACCGTGTCCAGACGCCCACCCAGCCCCACTTCCAGCACCACGGCATCGAGCCCGGAGCGCTGGAATAGCCAAAACGCCGCCAGGGTGCCCATCTCGAAATAGGTCAGGGAAGTGTCGCCACGCCCCGCCTCGACCGCCGCAAAGGCTTCGCACAGCTCGGCGTCAGTGGCTTCAACGCCATTGACCTGCACCCGCTCGTTGTAACGCAGCAGGTGCGGAGAGTTGTAGACACCGACTTTCAGGCCCTGGGCCCGCAGCAACGAGGCCACGAACGCACAGGTTGAACCCTTGCCGTTGGTGCCGGTGACCGTGATCACCCGAGGCGCCGGCTTGCCCAGCCCCATGCGGGACGCTACCCGTTGCGAGCGCTCAAGGCCCATGTCGATGGCCGAGGGGTGCAACTGCTCAAGGTAGGCGAGCCACTCGCCAAGGGTACGTTGGGTCATACGTTGGCAGGCACCGGTGGAACCACGATCGGCTCGATGGGGGTCGCGACGAACTGGGGCGTCGGCAGGCCCATCATCTGCGCCAGCAGATTGCCCAGACGCGGACGCAGCTCCTGACGGTGAATGATCATGTCGATGGCGCCGTGCTCCAGCAGGAACTCGCTGCGCTGGAAGCCTTCCGGCAGTTTTTCGCGCACGGTCTGCTCGATCACACGCGGGCCGGCAAAGCCGATCAGCGCTTTAGGTTCGCCGACAATCACGTCGCCGAGCATCGCCAGACTGGCGGAAACACCACCGTAGACCGGGTCGGTCAGTACGGAGATGAACGGAATGCCTTCTTCACGCAGACGCGCCAGTACCGCAGAGGTCTTGGCCATTTGCATCAGGGAGATCAGCGCTTCCTGCATCCGCGCACCACCAGAGGCGGAGAAGCAGATCATCGGGCAGCGGTTTTCCAGCGCGTAGTTGGCAGCGCGTACGAAGCGCTCGCCGACGATGGCACCCATCGAACCACCCATGAAGGAGAATTCGAACGCCGACACCACCACCGGCATACCCAGCAAGGTACCGCTCATGGAAATCAGGGCGTCTTTTTCGCCGGTCTGCTTTTGCGCAGCGGTCAGGCGATCCTTGTACTTCTTGCCATCGCGAAACTTCAGGCGGTCCACTGGCTCCAGGTCCGCACCCAGCTCAACACGGCCTTCGGCGTCGAGGAAAATGTCGATACGGGCGCGTGCGCCGATACGCATGTGGTGATTGCACTTGGGGCAAACGTCCAGGGTCTTTTCCAGCTCCGGACGATACAGCACAGCCTCGCAAGACGGGCATTTGTGCCAAAGACCTTCAGGCACCGAGCTCTTCTTGACCTCGGAACGCATGATCGAAGGGATCAGTTTGTCTACTAACCAGTTGCTCATGCTTTCTTTCTCCAGTACCGGCGGCCCGAACGCTCTGGTTCGCAGCCCCGCGTATGCCCTTGAGCTAAATTCATGTGTGCGGCGATGATCGGTCAATGGCCGGGTCAGCGAAACGTGACCTGCGTACCACCCAACAACCCTCAGCCTTTTTGTACAGAGCAGTGGACGGCGGCAGTCTGCCAGCCGTCACATCAACGCACCGCGTTGATGAATGCCCGAATCTTCGCGTGATCCTTGATGCCCTTGCTTGCCTCCACCCCGCCGCTGACATCCACGGCATACGGCCGAACCCGATCAACTGCCTCGGCGACGTTATCCGGGGTCAAGCCGCCCGCCAGAATGATCGGTTTGCTCAAACCCTGCGGTATCAGTGACCAGTCGAATGCTTCGCCGGTTCCCCCCGGAACTCCTTCGACATAGGCATCGAGCAAGATCCCGCTGGCACTCGGATAAGCGTCACAAGCCGCCGCAATGTCATCACCGGCCTTGACCCGTAACGCCTTGATGTACGGACGATGCCAGCTTTCACACTCTGCCGCGCTTTCGTCGCCATGGAACTGCAACAGATCCAGCGGCACAACCTGGAGGATATCTGCCAATTCTTCGCGACCGGCGTTGACGAACAGGCCCACGGTGGTGACGAACGGCGGCAACGCCTGGATGATCGCGCGCGCCTGCTGAACCGTCACCGCCCGCGGGCTCTTGGCGTAAAACACAAACCCGATGGCATCGGCACCAGCCTCAACCGCCGCCAACGCATCTTCTATGCGGGTAATCCCACAAATCTTGCTGCGAACGGCTGACATGTCGATAAAACCTCACGGCAAATCCGGGAAAGTCCCGGATGGTAACAAAAGCGTTCGAGGGCGTCAGCCGTCAAGTTCGGTGAAACCGGTCAGGAAATGCGGACCGATGTAACGCTCGGGCAATTCGAACTCGTCGCGGTACTCGACCTGCACCAGATAAAGACCAAACGGGTGTGCCGTCACCCCGCCGGAGCGGCGAATACGGCTTTCCAGCACTTCCTTCATCCATTCGACCGGGCGTTCGCCGGCCCCGATGGTCATCAACACACCTGCAATGTTGCGCACCATGTGGTGCAGGAAGGCATTGGCGCGGATATCCAATACGATCATCTTGCCGTGACGGCTGACGCGCAGATGATGCAGCTCCTTGATCGGCGACTTGGCCTGACACTGCCCGGCGCGAAAGGCGCTGAAGTCATGGATGCCCACCAGGTACTGCGCCGCCTCGGCCATGCGCTCGACGTCCAGCGGACGGTGATTCCAGGTAATTTCTTCGTTCAGGTGCGCCGGGCGGATCTGATCGTTGTAGATCACGTAGCGATAGCGCCGGGCAATGGCCTTGAACCGTGCATGAAAATGCGCTGGCATGACTTTGGCCCAACTGACGCTCACGTCGTGAGGCAAGTTGATATTGGCCCCCATGACCCAGGCCTTCATCGAACGCTCGACCTGGGTGTCGAAATGCACCACCTGCCCACAGGCATGAACACCGGCATCGGTGCGCCCGGCGCAAAGCAGCGATACAGGCGAGTCGGCGACTTTCGACAAGGCGTTTTCGAGGGTTTCCTGCACCGTGAGCACGCCAGAGGCCTGGCGCTGCCAACCACGATAGCGCGAGCCCTTGTATTCAACGCCCAACGCGATTCGGAAAAAGCCGTCGGCCGCCATTTCGGCGGCCGGGTTATCTATATTTGCCAAGGAGTGACAGCCTGCTGATATACGCAAAGGCGGGCATTATAAGGCCGCAGGACGTGGACGCCAGTACAACCGCGCGCCCCTGGGGTAAAACAAAAACGGCAGCCTCACCGGGCTGCCGTTTTGTTTACAACGAGCCGATCATTCACGCCAGACGCGCCAACATCTCCTTGGCTTCGCTCTTCTGGCCGTCATCGCCTTCGATCACCACCTCATTGAGGATATCCCGGGCGCCATCGTTATCCCCCATATCGATGTAGGCCTGGGCCAGATCGAGTTTGGTGGCGACTTCGTCGGTGCCGGAAAGGAAATCGAATTCCGGCTCGTCATCTGCGGAAGCCAGCGCGTCTTGCGCCGTGAAACTCGGCTCGGCGATGCTGCCTGACAAGCTCTCCAGCTCGGCATTGACGTCATCCAGCTCCGCCGCGAAGGCATCCGGTGCCGCCATTTCGTCGGCCAGGGACAGGTCAAAATCGGCCGGCAATTCCAAATCGTCCAACGCCAGCTCAGGTGCTGCCGGGGTTTCCACGACCGGCAAGTCCTTTACGCCTTCATCCAGATCGAGCAGGAAATCATCTTCGGCCAGCATCGCCGTCGAGGGTTCCGCGCCAAGATCCATGTCCAGATCGAAGTCCGACAGGTCGTCGAGGTTTTCCTTGATTTCAGTCTGCTGCTGCTGCAACACCGACTCGAAACTCAGATCATCGTCGAGCGGAAAATCTTCCAGGTCTGCCAACGTCGTCGGCTCAGGTTCCGAGGCAGGCGCAGGCGTAACAGCCGCCGGAGTAATGTTGTCCAGGTCATCCAGACTCAGATCGAACGCGCTGTCGAAATCATCATCGGCCGGGGCCGGGACTTGCGGCTCGTCCTTCAACAGGTCCTTGACGTACTGCGCGTCCAGTTCGGCGGCGACAGCTGCAGCGGCGATACCACCGGCTGCGACCAGAGCCATGGCCGGGAAGCGACTTTTGAGTTTTTCGACCTGGGCGAAGTTGTCGCCATTGGCCACCAATTGGCGCTCCTGGGTCACGAACGCATCGCGGTCGCCTTGCTGACCGTAAACTTCCATCAGCTTCAGGCGCAGATCACTGCGCTGCGGCTCCAGCTTGACCCCCTCTTCCAGCAGCGCAGCCGCCTGATTCAAACGACCGGCAGCGATGTGCGACTGAGCCTTGCCCAACACGTCATCGGAGCGATCGGCGGCCGGAGCCACCAGTGGCGCCGCGATCGGCGGCGTTACCACAACCGGGGCGATAACCGTTGCAGGCGCTGGCGCAGGAGTCGGAGTCGGCGCGGTAGCGAGCTTCACGCTTGGAGGTGGAACCTCCAGGCCTTCGAAGCTGCTTTCCGGCAGGTCAAGATCGGAGGAAAACGGCTGTTCTTCGGCCAAGGCCCGGGCCATGCGCAGGTGTTTCTCGGCTTCTTGCTGGGCTTTGCGGCGGCGAGCCAGCAACAGCAGCAAAAGCAGCACAACCACTGCCCCGCCACCGGCCAGCCCCAACAGCCATGGGTTGGTCAGCAGGTCATTGAACTGCTTGTCGTTGGCGGCGGCCGGCGTCGGTTCAATGGGCTGTGCGACAGGCGCCGGAACCGTCTCGGGTGCCGCCGCAGTCGCTGGTGCTGCCGGAACCACTGGCGCAGGTGCTGCCGCAGGAGCAGGCGCCAGCTCAGCCGACATCGCCGGAGCGGTCGCTGCCGCCGGAGTATCAGTCGCGCCCTCAGCCTGCAATTTGGCCAGTTGATTGTTTTTCAGTTCGATCAGTCGCTGCAGCTTGTCCATCTGACTTTGCAGATCAGAGATGCGGCTTTTCAGTTCTGCATTGTCACGACGGGTCGTGTCGAGGCTTTCCTTGGTCACTGCCAGCTTGTTGTTCAGGGCCTTGGCATCACCGGCAGCGCCTTTACCGCGGGCTTTTCCGGATTCGGCGGAAACCAGGCTCAGCTTGTCGGCGGCGGTTTGCGCCGGAGCACCTTCGGCACGGGCTCGCCTGGTTGCATCGAGTTGCTGCTGCCCCGAACCCGGCTTCGCCACATAACGACGGCCCTGCCGCCACGCGGTGTTCTGCGCGGCCACTTCAGCAATCGCCTTGGGTTGCGGCACGCTGGTGCTTTGCGCCTGATCCGGCAGACGCAGCACCTGCCCGGTTTTCAGCCGGTTGATGTTGCCGTCGATAAAGGCATCCGGGTTCAGTGCCTGGATGGCCAGCATGGTTTGTTGAATCGAACCGCCATTACGCGCCTTCGCCGCGATCTCCCACAGGGTATCGCGCGGCGTGGTGGTGTGTTGGGACGGCTGGCTCGCACCGGTGACGGGCGCTGTGACAACCTGCGTCGGCGCGGGCTGCGCAGCCGCTTCGGCGGTTTGCGGCGAGAATTTGGACGGATCGAGCAGCACGCTGTAATCGCGCAGCAGGCGACCGTTGGGCCACATCACCTGAACCAGGAATTTCACCATCGGCTCGGAAAGTGGTTTGCTGGACGTCACACGCAGGATGCTTTTGCCACCGGCGTTCAGCACCGGGGTGAAGGTCAAGTCGTTGAGAAACGCCTGGCGGTCGACACCCGCCTTGGCGAACTCTTCAGGTGAAGCCAGGCTCGGCACCACTTCGGCAGCGGTGAGGTCCTTGACGTCGAGCAGCTCGATTTCCGCCACCAACGGCTGGTTCAGCGTTGATTTCAGGGTCAGCTCCCCAAGCCCGAGCGCATGCGCCATACCGGAGGACAGCGCCGAGGCGGCCGCTATTGCTAACACCAGTTTGCGAACTTGAACCATAGCTCATCCTTAGTTTGAACATTCCTCGGCCAGCGAGAAGGTGTTGATAGCCGCTGCCGTAAGGCATTGCGCGGCGGCGAGAGGTCGCCGCGCGCGATCGTTTCATGCATGCCCCGGAAAGCCCCGCAGGGTGGCTCGCCTTCAGCATTCCAGCCAAGCATAGCGCTGGTCGGAACCATTCGAAAAATTGTTGCCAAGTATCTTTTACAGCAAGTCTTTTATCAACAACTCAGCCAGCTGCACAGCGTTGAGCGCGGCGCCCTTGCGTACGTTATCTGACGTCAGCCACAAATTAAGTTCCGACAGGTCGTCGATACCCTGGCGTACCCGACCAACGTAGACCACATCCTGCCCCACCGCGTCACCTACCGGCGTCGGATAATCGCCAGCTTCGACCAGCTCAATCCCAGGCGCGTCCTCCAGTGCGGCGTTGACTTTCGCCAGGTCGACCTCACTCGCCGACTGCAGGGTCACACTAAAGCTATCGCCAAAAAATACCGGGGCTTGAATGCAAGTGACGGAAATCTTCAATGCAGGCAGGGACACGATCTGGCGCACCTCACGCACCAGGCGTTTTTCCAGCAGCGTATGACCCCGCTCGTCCGGCTTGCCGACCTGGGCCAACAAATTGAACGCCATCTGCCGATCGAAAAAGGTCGGCTCCAGGGGGCGCACGTTAAGCAACTCGGCGGTCTGCCGCGCCAGCTCGGTCACGGCCTCCCGGCCTTGGGCGGAAACCGCCAGGCACGCGGTCAGGTTGATGCGCTGCAGATCGATCAAACCCATTAACGGCGCCAGCACCACGGCCAGCGCGGTAGCCGATGGGCTCGGGCTGCTGATCCGGAATGGTTTTTTCAGACCGGCCAGTACGTGGGCATTGGCTTCCGGCACCACTTGTGGCGCCTGGTCGGCCGGCAACGCGCCGGACAGATCAATCACCGAGCAGCCGGCGGCCGTGGCGCGCGCGGCGAAACTGAGGGTCACGGCCGGGCCGGCGGCGAAGAACACCAACTGGACTTTGCCGAAGTCGAACTCATCGACTTCCCGCACCCGCACATTCTTGCCGCGAAACGGCACCGAGTGCCCTGCGGATTCACTGCTGGCCAACAAGTGCAGGTTGCCGACCGGAAAGTCGCGCTCCTCAAGAATCTGCACCAGTGTTTCGCCAACAGTACCGGTGGCGCCGATCACGGCAATATCGAAGGACTGGCTCATGGTTTTACCTCTGGCGAAACGGGGGGAGCGGCACTTTACCGACTGGTGGGGATGCAGGCAATTATGTGGCTCTGTTCTGGCCTCATCGCGGGCAAGCCCGTTCCCACAGGGTTCAGCACAATCCTAGTGCGAGCGGGCTTGCCCGCGATGACGGAACATCAGGCAACCCATCCACATCAGACTGTCTGGAATAAAAAAACCCGCACCTCTTTCAAGGCACGGGCTCTTTCACAGCTTCAATCGATCAACGCTCAAGCAGGATCCGCAGCATGCGACGCAGCGGTTCGGCGGCGCCCCACAGCAGTTGGTCGCCGACGGTGAACGCACCGACGAATTGCGAACCCATGTTCAGCTTGCGCAGACGGCCGACTGGCACGTTCAGGGTACCGGTGACCTTGGTAGGGCTCAGTTCCTGCATGCTGATCTCGCGGTTGTTCGGCACCAGCTTGACCCAAGGGTTGTGCTGGCTGATCAGCCCTTCGATATCGGCGATCGGCACGTCCTTGTTCAATTTGATGGTCAGCGCCTGGCTGTGGCAACGCATGGCGCCGATGCGCACGCAGATGCCATCGACCGGGATCGGGCTCTTGAAACGACCCAGGATCTTGTTGGTCTCGGCCTGGGCCTTCCACTCTTCACGGCTCTGGCCGTTCGGCAGTTCCTTGTCGATCCAGGGGATCAGGCTGCCGGCCAGCGGTACGCCAAAGTTTTCGGTCGGGTACGCGTCGCTGCGCATGGCTTCGGCGACACGACGGTCGATATCGAGGATGGCGCTGGCCGGGTCGGCCAGTTGATCGGCGACAGCGGCATGGGTCGCGCCCATTTGCTTGATCAGTTCACGCATGTTCTGCGCGCCGGCACCGGAGGCCGCCTGATAGGTCATGGCGCTCATCCACTCCACCAGACCGGCTTCGAACAGACCGCCCAGGCCCATCAGCATCAGGCTGACGGTGCAGTTGCCGCCGATGTAGTTCTTGGTACCTGCGTCCAGCTGCTGGTCGATGACCTTGCGGTTGACCGGGTCCAGGATGATGACCGCGTCATCCTGCATGCGCAGACTGGAAGCGGCGTCGATCCAGTAACCCTGCCAGCCGGCTTCGCGCAGCTTCGGGAAGACTTCGCTGGTGTAGTCGCCACCCTGGCAGGTCAGAATAACGTCGAGGGTTTTCAGCTCTTCAATGCTGTAAGCGTCCTTGAGCGGAGCAATGTCCTTGCCCACGGACGGGCCTTGGCCACCGACATTGGAAGTGGTGAAGAACACCGGCTCGATAAGATCGAAATCCTGCTCTTCCAGCATCCGCTGCATGAGCACGGAACCGACCATACCGCGCCAACCGATCAGACCTACACGTTTCATCGCAACTACACCTTCTTGAAAAGTGGGCCGCTGCTTTCGAGGGGTGAAAGTGGCAGCGGGCCCGAGAGATTACAGATTCCGCAGCGCGGCGACTACTGCGTCACCCATTTCCTGCGTACCGACTTTAGTGCAACCAGCCGACCAGATGTCGCCCGTACGCAAGCCCTGGTCCAACACCAGGCTGACGGCTTTTTCGATGGCATCGGCCGCGGCCTGCTGGTTGAAGCTGTAACGCAGCATCATCGACACCGACAAAATGGTCGCCAACGGGTTGGCGATGCCTTTGCCCGCGATGTCCGGCGCCGAACCATGGCACGGCTCGTACATGCCTTTGTTGTTGGTGTCCAGGGACGCCGACGGCAGCATGCCGATGGAGCCGGTGAGCATCGAAGCCTGGTCAGACAGGATATCGCCGAACATGTTGTCGGTGACGATCACGTCGAACTGCTTCGGCGCACGCACCAGCTGCATCGCGGCGTTATCGACGTACATGTGGCTCAGTTCGACCTCAGGATAATCCTTGGCCACTTCCTCGACAATTTCACGCCACAGCTGGCTGGAGGCCAGCACGTTGGCCTTGTCGACCGAGCACAGTTTCTTGCCACGGACCATGGCCATGTCGAAACCGACACGGGCGATGCGGCGGATTTCGCTTTCGCTGTACGGCAGGGTGTCGTAGGACTGACGCTCGCCGTTTTCCAGGGTACGGGTGCCACGCGGGGCGCCGAAATAGATACCGCCGGTCAGCTCGCGAACGATCAGGATATCCAGACCGGAGACGATTTCCGGCTTCAGGCTCGAAGCTTCGGCCAGTTGCGGGTACAGGATCGCAGGACGCAGGTTGCCGAACAGGCCCAGTTGCGCACGGATTTTCAGCAGGCCACGTTCTGGACGAATGTCACGCTCGATGGTGTCCCATTTCGGGCCGCCAACGGCGCCCAGCAGCACGGCATCGGCGGCACGGGCACGTTCCAGGGTTTCATCGGCCAACGGCACGCCGTGCTTGTCGATGGCGGCGCCACCGATCACGTCGTGACTCAGCTCGAAGCCCAGGGCGTACTTGTCGTTGGCCAGTTCCAGCACCTTGACCGCTTCGGCCATGATTTCCGGGCCAATACCGTCACCTGGGAGAATAAGAATCTGCTTGCTCATGCTTTCCTCATGTCATCAGTCGGTGCACCCTGGGGCGCGCCCGGAAAAAATCTATCGATCGGTACCTATTTTTCAGCAAACAGCACCAGTACATCCGTACTGAACGAACCATCCGCCTCAATCTCGAAATATTCGCGTACTTCGTTGCCCATCGACTGCTGCAATTCGCGGATCGCCGCGCGCATCACCTGTGGTGTGCGCATGCGCTCGACCCAGGCGTTGTACTCCAGACGCAGCCGCTGCCGCGTGGTGCTACGGGTATGCAACCCCGCCTCGCTGACCTGGCGCAACCATTCGCCGGCGGAATAATCGCGCACGTGACTGGTGTCGCGCAGCACTTCAACGCTTTGCAGGTAAGTGTCGAACAGCGGGCTGCCCGGTGACAACACATCGATGAACGCCGCCACGCCACCCGGTTTCAACACCCGGCGCACTTCCCGCAGGGCCAGGCCGAGGTCGCTCCAATGGTGCGCCGAATAACGACTGAAGACGAAATCGAATTCACCATCGGCAAACGGCAAGTGTTCGGCGGCGCCATTGACCGTGGACACGTTGCTCAAACCACGATCAGCGGCGGCTGCAGCCACCACGTCGAGCATCTGCTGCGACAGGTCATAAGCCACCACTTCCTTCACCAGCCCAGCCACATGAAAACTCACATGACCGGCACCGCAACCCAGGTCCAGCACGCGGGCATCGCCCTGCCCCGCCAGTTCGGCCTGTAGCAGTGCGAATTCAGTGCCTTGAGCGTGTACGGCGCTGCTCAGGTAGGCCGAAGCCTGTTCGCCGAATTGCTTTTGGACTACCTGGCTGTGCTGGGCGGTGTTGGTCATGGGGACTTCCTTTTAGTCTTGTGGCGCCTGTTCCGGCCTCATCGCGGGCAAGCCCGCTCCCACAGGTTTCTTGAACACCGTAAATCCTTGTGGGAGCTGGCTTGCCAGCGATGGGGCCGGCCCTGACTACAAAAATCTCGAATCAATCACGCGTCGCGAAACAACCAAGGCTGGCTCGCACGGTGCCTGGCTTCAAACGCCGCAATCGCGTCGCCGTCCTGCAAGGTCAGGCCGATGTCGTCCAGGCCATTGAGCAGGCAGTGTTTGCGGAAAGCGTCGATTTCGAAGCTCAGGACCTTGCCGTCCGGGCGGGTCACGGTCTGGGCTTGCAGGTCGATCTGCAACTGGTAGCCCGGATTGGCTTCAACCTGCTGGAACAGCTCATCAACTTCGGCATCGCTCAAGATGATCGGCAGCAAGCCGTTCTTGAAGCTGTTGTTGAAGAAGATGTCGGCATAGCTCGGCGCGATGATGCTGCGGAAACCGTACTCTTCCAGAGCCCACGGCGCGTGTTCACGGCTGGAGCCGCAACCGAAGTTTTCACGGGCCAGCAAGACGCTGGCGCCTTGATAACGCTCGGCGTTGAGGACGAAGTCCTTGTTCAGCGGGCGCTTGGAGTTGTCCTGATACGGTTGCCCCACATCCAGGTAGCGCCATTCATCGAACAGGTTCGGGCCGAACCCCGTGCGCTTGATCGATTTCAGGAATTGCTTGGGGATGATCTGGTCGGTGTCGACGTTGGCACGATCCAGAGGCGCGACAAGTCCAGTGTGCTGGGTAAAAGCTTTCATGCTGCGCTCCTTAGATCAATTCACGGACGTCGACGAAACGACCGTTCACAGCGGCGGCGGCGGCCATGGCCGGGCTCACGAGGTGGGTACGACCACCGGCGCCCTGACGGCCTTCGAAGTTACGGTTGGAGGTCGAGGCGCAGTGTTCGCCGGACTCCAAACGGTCCGGGTTCATCGCGAGGCACATCGAGCAACCCGGCTCGCGCCATTCGAAACCGGCTTCGAGGAAAATCTTGTCCAGGCCTTCCGATTCGGCCTGCGCCTTCACCAGACCCGAGCCCGGCACGACGATGGCCTGCTTGATGGTCGAGGCCACTTTGCGGCCCTTGGCAATCACGGCAGCCGCGCGCAAGTCTTCGATACGCGAGTTGGTGCAGGAACCGATGAACACGCGGTCCAGCTGAATGTCGGTGATCGCCTGATTGGCGGTCAAACCCATGTATTTCAGGGCGCGCTCGATGGAGCCACGCTTGACCAGATCCATTTCCTTCGCCGGGTCCGGCACGTTCTGATCAACGGCAAGGACCATTTCAGGCGAAGTACCCCAGCTGACTTGCGGCTTGATCTGGCTCGCGTCGAGCTCGACCACGGTATCGAATACCGCATCGGCATCGGACACCAGGTCTTTCCAGGCTTCGACCGCCAGGTCCCATTCCGCGCCTTTCGGGGCGAATGGACGACCTTTCACGTAAGCCACGGTTTTTTCGTCGGCCGCCACCAGACCTACGCGAGCGCCGGCCTCGATGGACATGTTGCAGATGGTCATGCGGCCTTCGACGGACAGGTCACGAATCGCGCTACCGGCGAATTCGATGGCATGGCCGTTACCGCCGGCGGTACCGATCTTGCCGATCACGGCGAGTACGATGTCCTTGGCGGTCACGCCGAACGGCAATTGGCCTTCGACGCGCACCAGCATGTTTTTCATTTTCTTGGCGACCAGGCACTGGGTGGCGAGCACGTGCTCGACCTCGGAGGTGCCGATACCGTGAGCCAGGGCACCGAAGGCGCCGTGGGTCGAGGTATGGGAGTCGCCGCAGACCACGGTCATGCCCGGCAAGGTTGCACCCTGCTCCGGGCCGATGACGTGAACGATGCCTTGGCGCACGTCGTTCATCTTGAATTCGACAATGCCGTATTCATCGCAGTTATCGTCAAGGGTCTGGACCTGCAGGCGCGAGACCTGGTCAACAATGGCGTCGATGCCGCCCTTGCGCTCCGGCGTGGTCGGTACGTTGTGGTCCGGGGTCGCGATGTTGGCATCAATGCGCCAAGGCTTGCGCCCGGCCAGACGCAGGCCTTCGAAGGCTTGCGGCGAGGTCACTTCGTGAATGATGTGACGGTCGATGTAGATCAGCGCAGAGCCATCGTCGCGCTGCTTGACCAAATGCGAATCCCAGAGCTTGTCGTAGAGCGTTTTGCCGGCCATCAGACGGTTTCCTCATCAGCTTGTTTCTATGCCCCGGGCGTTGAGATTTCAATAACCCTTTGGCTTGTGAGGCTGATCCTATGGGGTTACATTAAATAACTCAAATTCATATTTTTTATGCTTTGGATAACCAACTGGAATGCAACCATGGACCTGGCCAACCTCAATGCTTTTATTGCCATCGCCGAGACAGGAAGTTTCTCCGGAGCCGGCGAGCGCCTGCACCTGACGCAACCGGCGATCAGTAAACGCATCGCCGGGCTGGAGCAGCAATTAAAGGTGCGCCTGTTTGATCGACTGGGTCGTGAAGTCGGTCTGACAGAGGCGGGCCGCGCCCTGCTGCCGCGCGCCTATCAAATTCTGAATGTACTGGATGATACGCGCCGTGCCCTGACCAACCTGACCGGCGAGGTCACCGGTAGGCTGACACTGGCCACCAGTCACCACATTGGCCTGCACCGCCTCCCCCCTTTATTAAGGGCGTTCACCCGACGCTACCCCGACGTCGCGCTGGACATTCAATTCCTCGACTCGGAAGTGGCCTACGAAGAGATCCTGCATGGTCGCGCCGAATTGGCGGTCATTACCCTGGCGCCGGAACCTCATGCGCTGGTCAAGGCCACCCCGGTGTGGGACGACCCGCTGGATTTCGTGGTCGCCCCGGAGCATTCGCTGCTCACCAACGGCCCGGTCAGCCTGGCGGACATTGCCCGGCATCCGGCCGTGTTCCCCGGCGGCAACACGTTCACCCATCACATCGTCCAGCGCCTGTTCGAAGCCCAGGGGTTGACGCCAAACATCGCCATGAGCACCAATTATCTGGAAACCATCAAAATGATGGTGTCGATTGGCCTGGCCTGGAGCGTGTTGCCGCGCACCATGCTCGATGATCAAGTTGCGCGAATACCCCTACCGGGCATACAACTGTCTCGCCAGCTAGGCTATATCCTGCACACAGAACGGACGCTATCGAATGCAGCGCGGGCCTTCATGGCCTTGCTGGAGGCTCAAATCGATCTGCCAGGGACTCAAGGCTAACTTGTGCTACTCCTATAGAGCCGCGAATTCCTGTGCCAAATGCCCAAATCAGCCTAAGGCTTGCCAATGCCGAAATCTGTTGACCGTATTCCGCCGATGCCGCGAATCCAGGCACTTGACCCTCAACGATCCGAGCAGAGCTGGGAAAGTGCCCCCCAATTGTTGGCTGCCCTGAACGGCGCGCGTTTGGGCGCCTGGTATTGGGATATCGAACGCGGGCAGATCAGCTGGTCTCGCGGCACCCAGGCGCTGTTTGGCTTTGATCCACGCCAACCGTTGCCCGCCGATCTGGAATACCTCGATTTGCTGCCCCCGGAAGACCGAGCGAAAACCGTTCGCGCCTTCCACGCCGTGATCGCCGGCGCACCGCTGGAGCAAGCGATGCACCATCGCATTCGCTGGCCCGACGGCAGCCTGCATTGGCTGGAGATCAATGGCAGCCTGCTGCCCGACAAACACGGCCGGCCACGCATGATCGGGGTGATTCGCGAAATCACCCACCAGCGCCAGCGCGAGCAGGCGCTCAGCAGCTCGGAAAAGCGTTTCGCCACCCTCTTTCACCTGTGCCCGAACATGGTCCTGCTGACCCGCCAGGAAGACGGTCTGATCACTGAGGCCAACCAGTATTTCGAGAGCCTGTTCGGCTGGCCGGTACAGGATGCGATCGGCCGTACCACCCTGGAACTGGGCCTTTGGGTGCACCCCGAACAACGGGCGGTTCTGGTCAAAGCCACCAAGGCCAAGGGCGAACTGATCAACATGGAAGTGCAGTTTCGCGCCAGCAATGGCCAGATCCACGACGGCATCCTCAGCGCGCAAAAGGTCGAGCTCGAGGGCCAACCGTATCTGCTGAGCACCTTCCTCGACACCACCGAACGCAAAGCCGCCGAGCACGCCTTGAAAGACAGTCAGGAGCGCCTCGACCTGGCCCTCGATTCTGCGCAATTGGGTACCTGGGACTGGCACATTCCCAGCGGCATGCTTTACGGCTCGGCCCGCGCCGCCCAGTTGCACGGGATGGATGCGAAACCCTTCCACGAATCTTTCGAAGACTTTTTCGAAGGCGTGCCCGGGGAGGAACGTGATTCCATGCGCGACGCCTACCGCAGCCTGCGCGAAGGTCCGGCGGGCAATTATCAACTGACCTACCGGGTACAACTGGAGGACGGCACCTCACGCTACCTGGAAAGCCGCGCCCGGCTCTATCGCGACGAAAACGGCCTGCCGCTGCGCATGGCCGGCACCCTGCTCGACATCACCGATCAAGTCGAACGCGAACAGCAGCTGGTGGCTTCCGAAGAGAAATTCGCCACCCTGTTCCAAGTCAGCCCGGACCCGATCTGCGTCACCCGCCAGGACACCGGGCACTTCATCGAAATCAATTCCAGCTTCACCCAGACCTTTGGCTGGAGTGCCGCCGATGTCATTGGACGCAGCGCCGACGAAATCGGCCTGTGGGACGCCTCGGCAAAAAGCCTGCAGCGCATCGAACAGGTGATCCGCGAGCAAAGCCTGAACAACGTGGCCATCCTCGTCCAGCACAAGGACGGGCAGTCGCTGACCTGCGTGATCTCGAGCCGGCAGATCAGCGTCGGCGACCAGCCATGCGTGGTCACCACCCTAAGGGACATCACCCAGCAACAGCGCTCGGAAGCCGCGCTCAAGGCCAGCGAAGAAAAGTTCGCCAAGGCATTTCATTCAAGCCCCGATGCCATCACCATCACCGAACGCGACACCGGGCGTTATCTGGAGGTCAACGACGGTTTCTGCCGCCTGACCGGCTACCGCGCCGACGAAGTGATCGGGCGCACGGTGTATCAGGTCGGCATCTGGGCCGAAGAAAAACAACGTTCGGCGTTATTGGCTGAATTGCAGATCAAGGGCCGGGTTCATCACCAGGAAATGCTCGGGCGCAACAAGCGCGGCGAATTGCTCACCGTGGAAGTGTCGGTGGAACCGATCACCCTCAATGAAACCGCGTGCCTGCTGCTGACCGCCCGGGACGTCAGCCTGCTGAAAAACGCCGAAGCGCAGATCCGCCACCTGGCCTACCACGACCCACTGACCAACCTGCCCAACCGCGCACTGCTGATGGACCGCTTGAGCCAGCAGATCGCCTTGCTCAAACGCCACAACCTGCGTGGCGCCCTGATGTTTCTCGACCTCGATCATTTCAAGCACATCAACGATTCCCTCGGCCATCCGGTGGGCGACACGGTGCTGAAGATCATTACTGCACGCCTGGAAGCCAGTGTGCGCATGGAAGACACCGTCGCGCGCCTGGGCGGCGACGAATTCGTGGTCCTGCTCAGCGGTCTCGAAGGCTCGCGCAGCGAAGTCAGTGATCAGGTGCGCGAACTGGCCGATACCCTGCGTGAATTGCTGTCGGAACCGATGTTCCTCGATGGCCAGCGCCTGCAAGTGACGCCGAGTATTGGCATTGCGCTGATTCCCGACCACGGCTCCACGCCGACCGATTTGCTCAAACGCGCAGACATTGCCCTCTATCGCGCCAAAGATTCGGGGCGCAACACCGCGCAGATGTATCACAACACCATGCAGAAGGCCGCCAGCGAGCGCCTGCGCATGGAGACCGATCTGCGCCTGGCGCTGTCGCGGGGTGAATTTCGCGTGCACTACCAGCCCCAGCTCGATGCCCGGAACAACCGCATCGTCGGTGCCGAGGCCCTGGTGCGCTGGACCCACCCCGAACTCGGCGCGCAATCGCCGACCGAATTCATCAAGGTGCTGGAGGACAGCGGGCTGATCCTGGAGGTCGGCACCTGGATTCTCGACGAAGCCTGCCAGGCCTTCAGGCAACTGATCGCCAATCGCCTGATAGACCCGCTGAACTTCAGCCTGTGCGTCAATATCAGCCCACGGCAGTTCCGCCAGAACGACTTTGTCGAACGCATCGAAAACAGCCTCGCCAGCCACGGTCTGCCCTGCTCGCTGCTGAAACTGGAAATCACCGAGGGCATCGTCATCCAGAACCTGGAAGACACCATCAGCAAAATGCGTCGCCTGAAAAAACTCGGCGTGAGCTTTGCCATGGACGACTTCGGTACCGGTTATTCCTCGCTGACCTACCTCAAGCGCCTGCCGGTCGACACCCTGAAAATCGACCAGTCGTTCATCCGCGACGCCACCACCGACCCCAATGACGCCGAAATCATCCGCGCCATCGTGGCCATGGCTCGCAGCCTGGAACTCAAGGTGATCGCCGAAGGGGTGGAAACACCGGAGCAACTGGCGTTCTTGCAGGGGCTGGACTGCCATTTCTATCAGGGTTACCTGCACAGCCGGCCGTTGCCGGTGGAGGAGTTTCAGAAACTACTGAGATAACCGGATCTTTCCAGGGGCCGGGTACAAAAAAGGGGCGCCAATGGCGCCCCTTCTTGTTGCTCTGACTCAGTGCTGCAGAGCCGGTTTTTCCGTCCCGTTGATCGGGATGCGTTTGGCTTTCGCCTCTTCCGGAATCACCCGCAGCAGGTCGATGCTCAACAGACCGTTGCTCAGACCGGCAGCCTTGATTTCGATATGGTCAGCCAGTCGGAACGACAGCTTGAACGCGCGCTGGGCGATGCCCTGGTGCAGGAAGGTCACGCCTTCGTTGCTGTCTCGCTTGCCGCCACTGATGGTCAGCACACCCTTCTCGACTTGCAGCTCCAGGTCTTCTTCCTGGAAACCGGCCGCCGCCACGACGATGCGGTATTGATCGTCACCGTGTTTTTCGACGTTGTACGGTGGGTAGGTGCTGCCTGGCTCGTTGCGCAGGGCGGTTTCGAACAGGTCGTTGAAACGGTCGAAGCCTACCGAGGAACGGAACAGAGGCGCCAGGGAAAATGCAGTACTCATGGTTCAAATCTCCTGAAAACTATCAGCAAGTTGTTTGTCTCCGCGACCCGAATTCGGCATCGCGTAACCCTTAGATAGGGACCGCCGATTACTTTTCAAGAGATTTTTTTCAAATTTTTTTTAGCTGTTTTCAGGCGGCTTCAGCGACCTGCAACCCCAACAAACGCGAGACCTGATCCAGTTCGGTCTCGCGGCGCAGGACGCTGAACAGCTCCACCGCTTCGGGATAATTGCGGGTCAGCATCGCCAGCCACTGCTTCAAACGACCCGGCGATTGACGGGGCGTCATCTGCGCCTTGGCTTGCAGCCAGAAGTCCTGAATCAGAGGCAGCAGTTCGGCCCAGGTCATCTCGATGACCTCTTCACCGGCACGCGCTGCGGCGATTTGCCGAGCCAGATCCGGACGCGAAACCAGGCCGCGACCCAGCATGATGTCTTCCACACCGCTGATTTCGCGGCAACGGCGCCAGTCTTCGACACTCCAGATATCGCCATTGGCAAACACCGGCACCTTGACCACGTCCTGCACCCGCGGAATCCATTCCCAATGCGCCGGTGGCTTGTAGCCGTCGGTCTTGGTTCGTGCATGGACCACGATGTGCGCCGCGCCACCTTCGGCCAGGGCCGTGGCACACACCAGCGAGCCATCCGGGCTGTCGAAGCCCAGGCGCATCTTGGCGGTCACGGGAATGTGCGCCGGAACGGCGCGGCGGACATGTTCGACGATCTGGTTCAGCAGCTCCGGCTCCTTGAGCAGAACCGCTCCTCCGCGAGACTTGTTCACGGTCTTGGCCGGACAGCCGAAGTTCAGATCGATCACTTCGGAACCCAGCTCACAGGCCAGCGCAGCGTTTTCTGCCAGGCAAACCGGATCGGAACCCAACAACTGCACGCGCAGCGGCACACCGGCAGCAGTGCGAGCACCGTTGAGCAATTCCGGGCCGAACTTGTGGAAATAGGCAGGCGTGAGCAACTGATCGTTGACACGAATGAACTCGGTTACGCACCAGTCAATGCCACCCACGCGGGTCAGCACGTCGCGCAGGATGTCGTCGACCAACCCCTCCATGGGCGCCAAGGCAATTTGCATGAAAAACACACTCAACGAAAAACGTGCGGCAGTTTACTGGATTATCGAGCGAAAGACTTGCGCATACCTTTGTTGCGAGGAAGCTTGCTCCCGCTGCAGCGCGAAGCGGTCCTCCTGCAAATGGAGAGTGCTGCGCACTCTAACGGGAGCAAGCTCCCTCGCCACACAGTCTTGTCAAATCAGGACCTGTAAGGCCGGGCCATACCCCTCGATGAACTCCGCCGGCATGCGTTTGGGCTTGCCACTGGACAGTTCGATGCAAACGAAGGTGGTTTGCGCCCGCAGCAACGTCGAGTTGTCGCTCGGGCGCTTCAACTGGAAGTGACGAGTCATTTTCAGGCGCTGATCCCAATCGACGATCCAGGTCGCCAATTGCAGCTCATCGCCTTCATAAGCGGCCGCCAGGTAATCGATCTCATGCCGCACCACCGCCATCGCCCGGTCCAGCCGCCGGTATTCGACCAGATCCAGGCCCAGGCGCTGGGAGTGGCGCCAGGCACAACGCTCGAGCCAGGTGACATACACCGCATTATTGGCGTGCCCCAGCCCGTCGATGTCCTCGGCGCCTACTTGCAGATCAATGATAAATGGCGTTGCCCGATCCCAGCCCATGCCCCACTCCCGGTCAGATGATGTCGACCGGGGCAGTGTAACGGATGCTCAGGCCGATTGGCGCGATTGCAGACGGCGTCCGGCCAGCAGTGATAGCACGCCATCAATCACCCGAGGGTCGGCCAATACTCGCTGATGACCACCTTCCTGCAGGCGCAACAAGCGGCTGTCGAACCAGGCTTCATGGATCGCCTGCGATTCCTTCACCGAGACAAACTTGTCGTCTTCGGCATGGACGATCAGGCCAGGCATGTCCAGTTGGTAGTGCGCCACATCCAGCGTTGCGGCGCGCATGCCGACGTCCTTCTCAACCTGACGAATGAATGCCGAGCGAGCTTTCGGCGGCAACCCCACATAACGCGCGAAGCCGCGCAGTACGCCGAGAATTCGCGCCGGAGCCGCGATGGTAACCAGGGTTTCGGTACGCAAGCCCAGCTGCACGGCCAGCATGGCGCTGGCGCCACCCATCGAATGACCGATGACTGCTTGCAAGGGCGGCAATTCGGCGGCGGCTTCTAGCATGGCGCGGGCGAACAGCACTACGTTCGCTTCGGTTCCCGGCGAACGACCGTGCGCCGGACCATCAAGGGCAACCACGGAATAACCGGCATCGACCAAAGCGGTGATGAGACTGGCAAACTGCGTCGGCCGGCCTTCCCAACCGTGCATCAGCAACACCGCAGGGCCCTGCCCCCAGCGCAATGCCGAGAGACCGAAGCGCAACGTGATCCGCTCGGATTTGGCCAGCAGCGGCAATTCCCAATCACGCGGCGCAAATTCTCGCGGCGTCATGAATGCCAGTCGCATTTTGCTTGCGACCAGCTTTGGAGCAAACCAACCCAAGGTGCCATTGACGCCACGAACCCACTTTAACGCGCTCATCGCTCTCTCCTCAGGCGCAAGCCTTCAGGTCAACGCACTGCCGACTTGGCGGCGCGCAGCAATCGATCGGATAGATCACCAGGACCCAGCGCCCGTGCCAGCGCCAGACCGCCCACCATCAAGGCCAAGTCGGCCAGGGCTTTATCGGTATCTTCAGGACTGGACGCCAACTGCGCGACCATCAGTTCCATGTGTTCATTCAGTGCGACCCGGAAGGCATCGGGCAGACGTCCGAGCTCACCGATCGACGCCGGGATCGGGCACGCAGACTCGCTGGAATCACGATGCTTGCGCGACAGATAGAACGCAGCGACCAGCGCGCGACGCTCTTCACCGGTCAGCTCGGCATCCATGTCGGCAATCAGGTCACGACGGCGACCCAACAATTGCTTGAACGCCTCCAGCATCATTGCGTCCTTGCTTTCGAAGTGCGCATAAAAGCCGCCGACGGTCAGGCCGGCTGCGCCCATGACTTCGCCCACGCTAGGCTCGGCCGGGCCGCGCTGAATCAGCGCTGCGCTGGCAGCCTTGAGGATGCGTTCACGGGTTTGAGCTTTTTTATCGTTCATCGTTGCCTCCGAATATTACGACTAGAATATTATTCTCATAATAAATTTCTGCAAGTCGTGGATGTGACCGCTGGTCTGAAGAACAGTTTGAAAGAAATGGGGGAATTTGGCCAAACGCCAGACAAACAAAAGGGCCATTCAATAATTGAATGACCCTTATAAAATCCCGCAGAGCGGGTAATCGTGGCGTCCCCTAGGGGACTCGAACCCCTGTTACCGCCGTGAAAGGGCGGTGTCCTAGGCCACTAGACGAAGGGGACACAAACCCTTCTATACAACTGATCAGTGCTGAGAGCTGATCGATTCAAGGCCGGTGTGGCCAGACCTTGAACTGTAAAATTGGTGGAGCTAGACGGGATCGAACCGTCGACCTCTTGCATGCCATGCAAGCGCTCTCCCAGCTGAGCTATAGCCCCGGATTTTTCGCCTCGCGGCGGAGCGACATCTTGTAACATCGCTTCTGTAAAACTGGCGTCCCCTAGGGGACTCGAACCCCTGTTACCGCCGTGAAAGGGCGGTGTCCTAGGCCACTAGACGAAGGGGACGCAAACCCTTCTATACAACTGATCAACGCTGAGTGTTGATCGCTTCAAGGCCGGTGTGGCCAGACCTTGAAGTGTAAATTGGTGGAGCTAGACGGGATCGAACCGTCGACCTCTTGCATGCCATGCAAGCGCTCTCCCAGCTGAGCTATAGCCCCTCATCGTTGATGTCATCGCTGAGGACGGGGCGAATCTTAAGGGTGTATCGAAAGCCTGTCAAACTTATTTTTAAAAAATTTCAAAAATTTTTGTCGGCATTACAATCACTTACCGCCCTTCCCCCGCAAATTCGGGAGAAAACGCCGGAGGACAGGAGCAAATATCCCGGCCTCCGACGGCTACCGCCGAGTCAGACGCGCTCAGGCAATAGCGCCCAGCAGCTTTTCCCACTCTTTGTTTTCTTTCTTCGACACGCCGCCCAGCAGGTCAATCGCCTGGCGCAGACGGAAACGCGTCAGGTCCGGACCGAGGATTTCCATCGCATCGAGCACGGACACCGAGCTCGCCTGACCGGTGATCGCGGCGAACATCAACGGCATGGCGTCACGCAGCTTCAGCTCCAGGGACTCGACCACGGCCTGAATGGTCGCAGTGATGCTGTCCTTCTCCCATTGACGCAGGCTTTCCAGCTTCCACAGGATCAACTGCATCAACTGACGAACTTGATCGCCGGACAGTTTCTTCGACTCGAACAGCCTGGCGTCCGGATTCACGCCACCGGCAAAGAAGAACCCGGCCAGCGGTGCGACCTGGCTGAAGGTCTCGACACGGCCCTGCACGTGCGGCGCGATCTTCATCATGTATTCGGAATTGAAGGCCCACTTCTGCACGCGCGCGGCGAATTCTTCCACCGGCAGGTCGCGTAGCCACTGGCCGTTGAGCCACGACAATTTCTCGATGTCGAAAATCGGCCCGCCCAGGGACACACGCTTGAGATCGAAGTTATCGACCATTTCCTGAAGCGAGAACTTCTCTCGCTCGTCCGGCATCGACCAGCCCATGCGCCCCAGGTAGTTGAGCATCGCTTCGGGCATGAAACCCATGCGCTCGTAAAACGTCACCGAAGTCGGGTTCTTGCGCTTGGACAGCTTGCTCTTGTCCGGGTTACGCAGCAGCGGCATGTAGCACAGCTCCGGCTGCTCCCAACCGAAGTATTCGTACAGGAGGATCAGTTTCGGCGCCGATGGCAGCCACTCTTCTCCACGCAACACGTGGGTGATACCCATCAAGTGGTCATCGACCACGTTGGCCAGGAAGTAGGTCGGCAGGCCGTCGGTCTTCATCAGGACTTGCATGTCCATGCGATCCCACGGGATTTCAACGTCGCCACGCAGCATGTCCGGAACCACGCAGACGCCTTCGCTCGGCACTTTCATGCGGATCACGTGCGGCTCGCCAGCGGCCAGGCGGCGCGCGACTTCTTCCTTGGACAGCAACAAGGCACGGCCGTCGTAACGCGGCGTCTCGCCACGAGCCATTTGCTCGGCGCGCATCTGGTCCAGCTCTTCGGCGGTGCAGAAGCACGGGAAGGCATGCCCCATGTCGACCAGTTGCTGGCAATACTTCTGATAAATGTCGCCGCGCTCGCTCTGACGGTAAGGACCGTGCGGGCCACCCACGTCCGGGCCTTCACTCCAGTCGATGCCCAACCAGCGCAAGGCGTCGAAAATCTGCTGTTCGGACTCACGGGTCGAACGCAGCTGGTCAGTGTCTTCGATCCGCAGGATGAACTCACCGCCGTGCTGCTTGGCAAAGCAGTAGTTGAACAATGCGATGTAAGCGGTACCTACGTGGGGGTCCCCGGTAGGCGATGGCGCGATGCGCGTGCGGACGGTGGTCATGGCAAGTCTCAACAAAAGAATAGAAAGCGAAGATCAGACAAGGGGCGAATGGTAACAGGCGACGTACGCCCTGCTCCAGTAAGCAGGGCATTTAAGCCAAGGTTGCGCCTACAACGCCCGTTTTCCACGGTGAATGACCGAATATCAGCCAATGGCATTTACCGTTTATCGGCTGTATGCAAGATTCGCCTGCTGATAACTTTCCTGACAATTTCTCGACTACAGTTTGCCCCATGCCTGCCCAACTCAAGCGTCGCCTGTCCATTTTCCTGATAATCGTCCTGCTGATCGCCGCGGGCTTTTTTGCCCATTGGTTTTTCAAAGGGCGTTTTTACGAAAGCACTGACAACGCGTACGTCCAGGGCGAGATCACCCGCGTGTCCAGCCAGCTGGGGGCGCGCATTGACAAGGTGCTGGTCCAGGACAACCAACATGTCGAGAAAGGCCAGTTGCTGGTCAAACTTGAAGGGGATGATTTCCACCTCGCCGTCGACCGCGCCAACGCGGCCCTTGCCACCCGCGAAGCCGAACGCCTGCAAGCCCAGAGCAAACTGACGCAGCAAAGCAGCCTGATTGCCGCCAGCGATGCGCAAGTCGCGTCCATGCAAGCGAGCCTGGGTCGCTCACAGATCGACCTGAACCGCGCCGAGACTTTGCGCAAGCCCGGTTATGTCTCGGAGGAACGGGTCACCACCCTCTCCGCCGACACCCATATTGCCCGCTCGCAACTGGCCAAGGCCCAGGCGGATTCCCAGGGCCAGCGCCAGCAAGTCAACGCACTGACCGCCGAAATCAAACGCCTCGACGCGCAAATTGCCAACGCCAAAACCGATCTCGCCCAGGCTGAACTGAACCTCACCCGCAGCGAAATCCACGCCCCTATAAGCGGTCTGATTGGCCAGCGCGCAGCTCGCGAAGGCCAGTACGTGCAGGCCGGCGCCTATTTGCTGTCGATCGTGCCGGATGAAGACATCTGGATTCAGGCCAACTTCAAGGAAACCCAGATCGGCCACATGCAACCCGGTCAGAAAGCCGAGCTGATTTTCGACGCCTACAGCGACACGCCGATCGAAGCGCGGGTCGACAGCCTGTTCGCCGCGTCAGGTGCGCAGTTCAGCCTGTTGCCGCCGGACAATGCCACGGGCAACTTCACCAAAGTCGTACAACGGATGCCGGTAAAGCTGACCTTCGCCGCGGACAATCCCCTGCGCGGCAGGATCCGTCCAGGCATGTCGGTCACGGTCAAAGTGAATATCAAAGACGCCCCTGACAATGGCCGGTGATCAACTGATCCGTCCGGTCGGGGAACCGACCCGGCGGGACTGGATCGCGGTCATGAGCGTGATGCTCGGCGCCTTCATGGCTGTGCTCGACATCCAGATCACCAACTCTTCGCTCAAGGATATCCAGGGTGCGCTGTCGGCCACCCTGGAAGAAGGCTCGTGGATTTCCACCTCGTACCTGGTGGCGGAAATCATCATGATTCCGCTGACCGCGTGGCTGGTGCAGCTATTGTCGGCGCGACGGCTGGCGGTGTGGGTGTCCCTTGGATTTCTCGCCGCATCGCTCCTTTGCTCCATGGCCTGGAGCCTGGAGAGCATGATTGTCTTTCGCGCCTTGCAAGGCTTCACCGGTGGCGCGCTGATCCCGCTCGCCTTCACCCTCACCCTGATCAAACTCCCTGAACACCACCGCGCCAAGGGCATGGCCATGTTCGCCATGACCGCCACCTTCGCGCCGTCGATCGGCCCGACGCTGGGCGGCTGGCTGACGGAAAACTGGGGCTGGGAATACATCTTCTACATCAACGTGCCCCCCGGCCTGATCATGATCGCCGGCCTGATGTACGGCCTGGAGAAGAAGGAAGCACACTGGGAACTGCTCAAAAGCACCGATTACGCAGGGATCGTCAGCCTCGGCGTCGGCCTTGGCTGTTTGCAGGTGTTTCTGGAGGAAGGCCATCGCAAGGACTGGCTCGAGTCGAACCTGATCGTCACCCTCGGCAGCATCGCGCTGCTCAGCCTGATGACGTTTGTGATCGTACAGTTTTCCAAGCCCAACCCGCTGATCAACCTGCGCATCCTCGGCAATCGCAACTTCGGCCTATCAAGCATTTCCAGCGTCGGGATGGGCGTCGGGTTGTACGGTTCGATCTATCTGTTGCCGCTGTATCTGGCGCAGATCCAGAACTACAACGCCCTGCAGATCGGCGAGGTGATCATGTGGATGGGCGTGCCGCAGCTGTTTCTGATCCCGCTGGTGCCCAAGCTGATGAAGTACATCTCGCCCAAATGGCTGTGCGCGATGGGCTTCGCACTGTTCGGCGTGGCGAGTTTTTCTTCGGGCGTGCTGAACCCGGACTTCGCCGGACCGCAGTTCAATCAGATCCAGATCGTGCGCGCGCTGGGCCAGCCGCTGATCATGGTCACCATTTCGTTGATTGCCACTGCCTACATCCTGCCCCAGGACGCCGGCTCGGCGTCGAGCCTGTTCAACATCTTGCGCAACCTCGGCGGCGCCATTGGCATCGCCCTGCTCGCCACCCTGCTGGATGCGCGTACCAAGACGTACTTTGATTACTTGCGCGAATCCATCGTGCCCGGCAACCCACAAGTGGCTGAACGCATGGCCTCTTTGACCGATCGCCTGGGCAGTGAAACGGCGGCGCTGGGCAAACTCAGCGAGATTGCCCATCAACAGGCCTCGATCATGGCCTACAACGACGCGTTTCATCTTGTCGGGATTGCGCTGGGGATCAGCATGCTGGCGGTGTTGCTGACCAGGAAATTGCCAGCGGGGCTCAAGGCCGGCGAAGCTCATTGAGGTTCGTGCCGTCTCAAGAAGCTGGCTTGCCAACGCCTACAGACCAGTGTTGTTCCTCGCTCAGACCGTAATCAACCGCTCGCGCAACTTGGCAATCTCGTCCCGCATCTGCGCTGCGGCTTCGAATTCCAGGTCACGCGCCAGCTGGTACATCTTCTCTTCCAGCGCCTTGATACGCTTGGCAATCTCACCTGGCGACCGCAATTCGGCTTCGTACCGGGCATTTTCCTCGGCGGCCTTGGCCATGCCTTTGCGTTTCTTGCTGCGCGAGCCCGGCACGGTGGCGCCTTCCATGATGTCGGCCACATCCTTGAACACGCCCTTGGGCGTAATGCCGTTGGCCAGGTTGAAGGCAATCTGCTTGTCGCGACGGCGCTCGGTTTCGCCAATCGCGCGCTCCATGGAACCGGTGATGCGATCCGCATAGAGGATCGCCCGGCCATTGAGGTTACGCGCCGCCCGGCCGATGGTCTGGATCAGCGAGCGCTCGGAGCGCAGGAAGCCTTCCTTGTCCGCATCGAGAATCGCCACCAGCGACACTTCCGGCATGTCCAGGCCTTCGCGCAACAGGTTGATCCCCACCAACACATCGAAAGTGCCGAGGCGCAGATCGCGGATGATCTCGACCCGCTCCACGGTGTCGATGTCCGAGTGCAGGTAACGCACGCGCACGCCGTGGTCGGCCAGGTAGTCGGTCAAATCTTCGGCCATGCGCTTGGTCAGGGTGGTAACCAGCACTCGCTCTTCGACGGCAACACGCTTGCTGATTTCTGACAGCAAGTCGTCAACCTGGGTCAGCGCCGGGCGGATTTCCACCTGCGGGTCGACCAGACCGGTCGGTCGCACCACCTGCTCGACCACTCGCCCGGCGTGTTCCGCCTCATAGTTGCCGGGGGTCGCCGAGACAAAAATGGTCTGCGGGCTGATGCTTTCCCATTCGTCGAAACGCATCGGCCGGTTATCCAGCGCAGACGGCAGCCGGAAGCCGTACTCGACCAGGGTTTCCTTGCGCGAGCGGTCACCTTTGTACATCGCGCCGACCTGCGGCACGCTGACATGGGACTCGTCGATCACCAGCAAGGCGTCGGCCGGCAGGTAATCGTAAAGGGTCGGTGGCGGCGCGCCGGCCTCACGGCCGGACAGGTAGCGCGAGTAGTTTTCGATGCCGTTGCAATAACCCAGTTCGAGGATCATCTCCAGATCGAAACGGGTGCGTTGTTCCAGCCGCTGGGCTTCCACCAGTTTGTTGTTGGAACGCAGGTATTCCAGGCGCTCCTTCAATTCGACCTTGATCCCTTCCACGGCGCCCATCAGGGTTTCCCGTGGCGTCACGTAGTGGCTTTTGGGATAGAAGGTGAAGCGCGGCAGCTTACGGATGACTTCGCCGGTCAGCGGATCAAAAGCCGACAGGCTTTCCACTTCATCATCGAACAGCTCGATGCGGATCGCTTCGAAGTCGGATTCCGCCGGGTGGATATCAATCACATCGCCCCGCACACGGAAAGTCGCGCGGGCAAATTCCATGTCGTTGCGGGTGTATTGCAGGTCGGCCAGACGCCGCAGCAATTCCCGTTGATCGAGCTTGTCGCCGCGATCCACGTGCAACACCATCTTCAAATAGGTTTCCGGGCTGCCCAGACCGTAGATGCACGACACCGTGGTGACGATGATCGCGTCCTTGCGCTCCAGCAACGCCTTGGTCGCCGACAGCCGCATCTGCTCGATGTGATCGTTGATCGAAGCATCTTTCTCGATGAAGGTGTCGGACGACGGCACATAGGCTTCGGGCTGGTAGTAGTCGTAGTAGGAAACGAAATACTCCACGGCATTGTTCGGGAAGAACGCCTTGAACTCTCCGTACAACTGCGCGGCCAGGGTCTTGTTCGGCGCCAGCACCAGGGTCGGGCGCTGCACTTGGGCGATCACGTTGGCGATACTGAAGGTCTTGCCCGAACCGGTCACACCGAGCAACGTCTGGTGCGCCAGCCCGGCCTCGATGCCCTCGACCATCAGGCGGATGGCTTCCGGCTGGTCGCCGGCGGGCTGGAAACGGGTGACTAGCTGAAATTCAGACATGTAGTACCTCTCGGTTCTCGGTGCAGGAATCCGCCCCTGCACAGTCAAACCGGCAGGAACGAGAAAGGCCGCAAACGACCCGCGTCGCCCGAGGAAAAAACTGGATTGTGCTCAATGTGGAGCCGATTGCACTCGCTTTCAAGGCAAACGTCCTACATCCCTCGAAGTCTTTGACGATGCCAATCGACTAACGGTCGGAAAATAATCGGAAAAACTTACCGTAAAAGCTGAATCGTCTGTCGCCATCAATCGCAGATGGCCTCTATACTAGCTCCCCGTTTGTGCACCGCTCTAGTGCATTCGGCTGGAGCGCGACACGTCCCTCCACTCTCCATTCAGAGCCGCCGCAAAAATGAGCCTGTTCTCCGCTGTCGAAATGGCACCACGCGATCCAATCCTGGGCCTCAACGAAGCATTCAACGCCGATACCCGTACCAACAAGGTCAACCTGGGAGTCGGTGTTTACTGCAACGAGGAGGGGAAGATTCCACTCCTGCGCGCCGTTGTCGAAGCCGAAACCATTCGCGTCGCTCAACACGCTTCCCGTGGCTACCTGCCAATCGACGGCATTGCCGCCTACGACCAGGCCGTGCAAAAACTGCTGTTCGGTAACGATTCGCCATTGATCGCCGCTGGCCGCGTCATCACCACCCAGGCCGTTGGCGGTACTGGCGCACTGAAAATCGGCGCCGACTTCCTCAAGCAACTGCTGCCGAACGCCGTCGTGGCCATCAGCGACCCGAGCTGGGAAAACCACCGCGCACTGTTCGAAACCGCCGGTTTCCCGGTGCAGAACTACCGCTACTACGACGCCGCGACCCATGACGTGAACCGCGTCGGCCTGCTGGAAGACCTGAACGCGCTGCCAAACGGCTCGATCATTGTCCTGCACGCCTGCTGCCACAACCCGACCGGCGTCGACCTGAGCCCGGCGGACTGGAAAAACGTGCTGGAAGCGGTGAAGGCCAAAGGTCACGTGCCGTTCCTCGACATGGCTTACCAGGGCTTTGGTGACGGCATCGACGAAGACGCCGCTGCCGTGCGTCTGTTCGCTGAATCGGGCCTGACCTTCTTCGTCTCCAGCTCGTTCTCCAAATCCTTCTCGCTGTATGGCGAGCGCGTGGGCGCCCTGTCGATCGTCAGCGAATCGAAAGAAGAAAGCGCGCGCGTTCTGTCGCAAGTCAAACGCGTCATCCGCACCAACTACTCCAACCCGCCGACCCACGGTGCAAGCATCGTCGCCGCCGTGCTGAACAGCCCGGAACTGCGCGCCCAATGGGAAGCCGAACTGGCCGAAATGCGCCTGCGCATTCGCGGCATGCGCACCCAGATGGTCGAACTGCTGGCGAAAAACGCACCGCAGCGCGATTTCAGCTTCGTTGGCCGTCAGCGTGGCATGTTCTCGTACTCCGGCCTGAGCGTTGAGCAGGTTCACCGTCTGCGCAACGAATTCGGCATCTACGCCCTGGACACCGGCCGCATCTGCGTGGCTGCGCTGAACCAGAGCAACATCAATGTCGTGACGGACGCCATTGTTCAGGTGATCTGAATCGTGCGCTGATACGAAAAACGGGAAGCCTTTTGGCTTCCCGTTTTTTATTTGTCGCAGATAATTCTCAAAGCGCCGACCAGCGCCCCTAAACTGCACACATCGCTCCTGCAGGTTTGATGTACACCCGAGATTTCGACGAGAGCCCACATGAAAAACGATGACCTACGCGCTGACCGCGATGACCTGGATGACTTCATCCCCCGTGCTCCGGCCAAACGGGGCAATAACCTGGTGATGCAAGTCGCCACCGGCGTGTTCCTCGGCGGCCTGGCGCTGTGGCTGGTGCAACTGGGCGCCACAGCGCTTTACGCCAAACTGATGCTCGGCACCTTTACCTTCGGCGGTTAGGCCAGTTCGGTCGCCCGCAGGCTGGCGGCGTCGTCATAGGCGACATAGAGCGATTCAGCCACCTGACTCTTGATCGCCTTGGTGCTTTCCAGACCCAGGACAAAACCTTCAGCCTTGCCGCCGGCGCGGTTCAATTCGTCGGCGCTGCTGGCCTGGGTGATCGCATCGAACAGTTTTTCGGCGTGCGGGCCGACACCCTTGGGCAGGCTGATCTGAGCGATGCTCATGCGAGCACCCCGTTTTGACGAGGTGAGGTGGTTGAGTGATTCATGGCGCGTACCTTTTCGGCGAATGGCCGGTAGCGCGTGTAACCACTTCCGGGCGGCCATGGTAGTCCTCTGCTGCGTTTCTGGTAACCGCCAATCACCGATAAACCACCGTCTGTCCCGATGAATCCATCAACTTGCTATCAGGCGCTTGACTTCTCTTTTTGAATCAGTAACATAGACGCCATTCCGCGATAGCTCAGTTGGTAGAGCAAGTGACTGTTAATCACTGGGTCCCTGGTTCGAGTCCAGGTCGTGGAGCCAGACAAGCAACATCAAGAAGCCCCTGAATCGAAAGATCAGGGGCTTTTTTGTGGCTGCGATTTTTTGATCCACAAAGAAAAAGCCGACCTGTCTATTCAACAGATCGGCTTTTTTCATTCGCTAAGTGTGTCAGACATGCTCACTGCTTTTGGCATGCGTCGCTCGCGGCTCTCCGTGGCCATGGTCCGGCTCCACCACCGGAATCTCTTTACCATCGCAGTCATGCAGCTTGCCGTCGCTGAAGTAATCCCCTTCGCGCAACGCCGCCAGATCCTGATAACGCAGAACCCGCTCGGTCCCCGCGGCAAACACCGACTGTTGGTCGGAGTTACCGGCCGTGAGATGGTTGAACGTGAGGTTCAGCACGATGGCCATGATGGCCGAAGAGCTAATGCCGGAGTGGAAAATGGTGGCGAACCAGCTTGGGAAATGGTCGTAGAAGTTCGGTGCAGCGATGGGGATCATGCCGAAGCCGATGGAAGTGGCAACGATGATCAGATTGACGTTGTTGCGGTAGTCGACCTTGGACAGCGTACGGATACCGCTGGCGGCCACCGTGCCGAACAACACGATACCGGCACCACCGAGCACGGAGGTTGGTACCGCTGCGATGACCCGCCCCATGAACGGCAGCAGGCCGAGGAGCACCAGGAACAGCCCCCCCGTGGCCACCACAAAGCGGCTCTTGATTCCGGTCACCGCCACCAGCCCGACGTTCTGGGCAAAGGCGCTTTGAGTGAATGAGCCAAAAATCGGGGCAATCATGCTCGACAGCATGTCGGCGCGCAGACCGTTCCCCAGGCGCTTGGAGTCAACCTTGGTGCCGATGATTTCACCAACAGCCAGGATATCGGCCGAGGTTTCCACCAGGGTCACCATCACCACAATGCACATCGACAGGATCGCGGCAAAGTGGAAAGTCGGCATGCCGAAATGGAACGGCGTGGGAAAACCGAACATTGGGCCCTGGGTCACGGACGAAAAATCCGCCATGCCGAGAACCACAGCGATGATCGTACCGACGACCATCGCCAGCAGGATCGACAAGCGGGAGATGGTCGCGCTACCGATCTTGCTCAGAAACAGCACCAGCACCAGCGTCACAGCGGCCAGGCCGATGTTGGCCATGCTGCCAAATTCCGGTGAATGACTGTTGCCGCCCATGGCCCAGCGTGCCGCCACAGGCATCAGCGTCAGGCCGATGGTGGTGATCACGATCCCCGTGACCAGCGGCGGAAAGAACTTGGTGATTCGAGAAAACACTGGCGTGATCAGCAAACCGATCAGGGACGCCGCAATCACCGCCCCCAGAATCGACTGGAACCCGCCCTCGCCGCCGCTGCTGACAATCGCCACCATGGTTGCGACACCCGAGAACGACACACCCTGTACCAGCGGCAACTGACAGCCAAAAAACGGTAGACCCAGGGTTTGCAGCAACGTGGCCAGCCCCCCCGCAAACAATGAAGCAGCAATCAACAAACCGATGTCCGCCGGCGAAAGCCCGGCCGCCTGACCAATGATCAAAGGCACCGCGACGATGCCGCCGTACATGGTCAGAACATGTTGCAGGCCGTAAGCCATATTCGCGCCGATCCCGAGATTTTCATCTTCAGGCCGTTGGTGTGAAACATGGGGCGTTTTCATGTTAGGGGGTTCCCTGGTTTTTGTTATGCGCACACTGTATTCAAGACTCAGGACAACTGTCTATAGAATTGTATACAACTGACCGGTCAATTTATGAACGGTTAGCCATGCAGTCTGTGTGCCAGTGTGTGCAACCTCCTAAAAAACCTCGGAATATATCCGCCCCGCCCTTTCCCTCTTGCGCTCACCCGCCGTTTGAATATCTGGCGAGCATTGGCCGCGGACAACGGTTTTTATAGGCAGATCAAGTGTGTTGTGCCTGAAAAGCCTGCAAGACAGCCTTCGTGGCTCTCAGTGAATTTCACAAGGCGAAGGCGCCTGAAGCACGACCAGGAAGAAGCGCGAAAAAGGGGCAGAATGATCCAATTCGCCCCTTTTTTGTGTGCACGATGATCCGTCTATTGCGGCACGATCAATCGCTCAAGTGTGCGCATCAATGTCGCATGGGTGGGCACCCGTATGTCGAACTCGCTCTCCAGAACGCCGATCAACGCCTGCACATCGGCCACTTCCCGGCGCTCGCTGTCAGACCCCATGCGATGAATCGCAAAACTGCCGTTGTTGAGCGTACGTCGCCAGTCCTCCCCGGTCCGCGCCACCATCAGTTGCCTGGCGAACGGGGATTCGGGGTGAGTCGAGACATACCAGTTGCCGACGGCGTAATCGATGTCCTCCTGGCGCTGCAGGTCGAAGATGTACATCGCTCGCCATTCGCCCGCGACCCTGGCGCGCAGGGTGTAGCCGTCGGCGTGCTGTTCGATGCGATACGACTCATGGGGCGTGAGTTGTTCATCGGCGGTATCGAGCAACAGGGGTGCGGTGGGCACCATGCCACCGAAGCCGACGTCGCTGATGTAGCGCACGCCGTCCAGGGTGACCAGGCTCAAGCGGTGCGTTCGGGCTGTCCATGCGCCTTCAGGCTGCCCCATGACCACGCGACCGCTGATGCCCCGCGCATCGAAACCCAGCGCCTGAAGCAAGGCCAGGTACAGATTGTTCAGTTCGTAGCAGTAACCGCCGCGCCCCTCGTGCAGGACTTTCTTCTCTATCGAGGGCAAGTCGATCAGCACCGGTTCGCCGGATAACGTGGTCAGGTTTTCAAACGGGAACACGCCGGTATGGCGCAATTGCAGTTGTCGCAGGGTTTCCAGGGTCGGCGCCGGGGGCATGTCAAAGCCCAGGCGTCGCAGATACAACGCGAGGTCAGTCAGGCGTGGCTCGCTCATCGTTCAGTCCTTGTGCACGCAGGCAGCGGATCGCTCCGCCAATGGGCGCTATGTATAAGGGAAGAACCGCCGTGACCGACAATTGATTTAACCAATCGCCCCCACTCCTGACGTCAACGGTGTTTGCGCAAATCCAGTTGAATCCAGGTCGGTGCGTGATCGCTGGCGTGGGGTTCGTTGCGTACCCAGGCATCGACGCCCGCCGCCTGCAGGTAAGGACTCAAGGCTGGATTGAGCAGCAGGTGGTCGATGCGCAAACCGGAATTCTTCTGCCAGTGCTGGCGAAAATAATCCCAAAAGGTGTAGAGCCGATCCTGCGGGTACAGGTATCGCAACGCGTCCGTCCAGCCCTGATCCAGAAGGCGTTGATAACACTCGCGGCTCTCGGGTTGCAGCAGCGCATCCTTGAGCCATGAGCGCGGGTTGTAGATGTCCAGGTCGGTCGGCACCACATTGTAGTCACCGGCCAGCACCACCGGATGCTCGCTGCACTGAAGATCCTTGGCATAGGCGATCAGGCGCTCGAACCACGCCAGCTTGTACTCGAACTTCGGTCCAGGTTGCGGGTTGCCATTGGGCAAGTACAAGCAGCCCACCAGCACGCCGTGCACGGCGGCTTCCAGGTAGCGGCTCTGGCTATCGCCGTCATCGCCCGGCAAGCCTCGTCGGCTCTCCAGGGGCTGCGCGTCCCGCGCCAGAATCGCCACGCCGTTCCACGATGCCTGCCCCTGCCAGATGGCGCCGTAACCGATGGCCTCCAGCTCAGCAGCAGGGAACGCGCTGTCGACCGACTTGAGCTCCTGCAAACAGGCGATGTCCGGTTGCTCACGTTCGAGCCAGGCCAGCAGGTTCGGCAGCCGGGCGCGCATGCCGTTGACGTTGAACGTCGCGATTCGCAACTTTTTCATGGCCATCAGTCCTGTTGCCAAGGGTGTCCAGATTGTGACCCCGATGGTTCGTAGTGGTTGCGTCGGCTGGCGCGTATACGGCGTAACAGCACGGCCTTCGCAAGCAAGCTCCCACAGGGTTCCCGGTTGGCCCGCAGGCCGGCGATCTACCCTGCTACGCCACTCGTCATCCAACCGGCACCAACCGTCTCGCCCCTCACACCAACATCAGGTAACGACTCATTTTGGGAGACGCGCCATGATGAACATCAAACTCACTTCGCTGTTACTGGCCGGATTGCTGTCCGCTGCATCCCTGGCAACCTACGCGGCATCGGGCGACGGCGCCAATACGACTGGCACCCAGTCCGGCGCCACCAGTGGCCCGGTCATGCCGCCCGACAATACTCCCGGCTCGTCCTCAGGCGGCAATGCCGGTGACGGTGGCGCCACCGGCTCATCCAGTGGCAGCGCTGGCGGGAATGCCGGAAACAGCGGCTCTGGTGCCGGTGGAGGCACCGGTGCGGCGGGCGGCGGGACCGGCGGCGCTGGCGGCGGGACAGGCAGCTGAACGCGCAAAGGCAGCCGATGAGGGGCGAATCGTCGGCTGCTCCATCGGCAGATACCTACATCTGCCTGACCGCCGGAGGGTTCCACTTGCCGTTCAACGCTTCGGCCTTAGGCCCGTACAGGCGCATGGTCAGGTTGAACGGCCCCTTGGGTGCCGGCAACCAATTGGCCTCAAGGTCCTTGCCCGGGTTTTCGTTCTGGAAGTAGAGGTCCAGCGATCCGTCGGCATTGTTCTTGAACGGCATCCAGCTACTGACGGCGAAACGGTTAAGTTCGTTGCCGACCTGGAAACCTTCGGGGTCGTATAGCGTGATCGACCAGAACGCATTCACCGGAGGCGTTTCGCCCTTGGGAAAATGCAGCACGTACTTGTTCGCACCCTCCAGCGCCTTGCCATTCGCATCGCCCATGTTCAACGGATAAATCGCATCTTCAGGCAGGTTCGCGCCGAGCCCTACCTGAGCAACGATGGCGCGCTTGAGGTAGTAGTTGCCGTAGACGCCCATGGTGTCGGTGTTCATCGACCAGCCATTGACCACTCGCGCCAGGGTCTCGACTTTCCACTTCATCAGCGCCTGAGCCTCTTCAGGCACGGTTTGCAGCGCCGCCTGGATATCGGGGTCGAGCGAACTCAGGTTGAATGGCTGGCCGGATTCGATGCCGATGCGTTTCATCTGCGCCAGTATCGGTTGATCGGTGCTGTGGGCCGGATGCACTTTGAGCAGTTCGGCCGCGTAGGCGAAGTAATTGCCTGCCGACATCGTGTCGACCTGGATCTTCGGTGGCGTCTTCATGTCCACCGCAGGGTCGATCGTGACACTGACCGGTTCCGCCGCTTTGCCCAGGCGCGACAGCGGCGTCACGGTATAGCCGGCCTGAATCTTGTGTACCGCCGCGTAGTCCGCTGCGCCATCGGTCTTGGTCCGGCCAATGACCCACACGAAAGGTGTCGGTGCCGGCAGATGATTCAGCCCGGCAGGCACCGTGCCGGTCCAGCCCGGCGGTGTCACCAGGAACTGTGCGGCATCGGTTCCGGTGGTGCGCCAGCCCGGCGAAGCGAATACATCGCTCCACATGTCGAGCATCGGCAGCAAGTAGAAACGCCCCGCGGTGTCCGGGGCGGCGATGACCAGCGGCTCCTTGGTCAAATCGAGCCAGGCGATGGAATACAAGGTGTCGAAGTTGGAACGCACCACCCCTTTGAAATTCGCAGGCGGATACTGCGGCACACTCACAAACATGTTCATCGGCCCCTTGCCGAACTCCTTGCCCGGCTCGATGTTGGTGAACTGTTTGCGGGTGATGTCCATGGTCAACAGCGGGTAGAAATAAACGTACGCCTCGACACCGATGGCGTGAGCTTCTTCGGGTGTGATTTTCGATTGCGCGTGACTGGCCAGGGGAAAGATAGCGGAGGCGGCAACACTTAGAGCAACGGCGGTCAATGCTTGGGATATCAACATGTTGGCGATCGTCCGAGGCATGGCGGGGTCTGCCGGGCTCGGCAGAGCTAACGGAACTCTAGACGATCACATGAACAAGATCTGACAGGCAGACAGTCGGTTATTCAAGGTGTTACAGGGCTGAAACAGTGATGCACCGGCCTCAACGATCCGAACGCATCAACACTTCGACACCGCCTTCCATCGACAGCACGGCCGAGCGATTGCGCCCCGAATGCTTGGCTTGATAGAGCGCCGCATCGGCGCGCTGGAGGAATACTTCAATGCTGTCGTGCCCGGTCGGCACAAACGAGTAACAACCGAGGCTGACCGTCACGTAACCGGTGGGCGATCCGCTGTGGTTGATATTTTTGTCCATGACGCAGCGGCGGATTTGTTCAGCAATGGTCATGGCACCGTGGATGTCCGTGTCCGGCAGCAGCACGGCAAATTCTTCACCACCGTAACGCACCGCCAGATCGGCCTTGCGATGGCAGCATTTTTTCACTGCTCGCGCCACCTGGGCCAGGCAGTGATCACCGACCACATGGCCATAGGTGTCGTTGTAACGCTTGAAAAAATCGATGTCCAGCATGATCAGGCTCAGCGGACTCTGCTGCCTGGCGCCACGCCCGAACTCGATGTCCAGCGCCCGCTCGAACAAGCGGCGATTGGCCAGGCCGGTCAGGCTGTCATGGGTGGCGATCAGCTCCAGCGCTTCCTGGGCCTTGCGTAAATCCGCCTCGATTCGCTCGCCGACACGTACCTGACGAATGAACACCCAACCAAACACCCCCACTCCCAGCATGACCAGGGCGACGATGAGGCTGGATCGAAACGCGGTGTCATACCACCCGGCGAGAATCGAATCTTTTGACGAGGCCGCCGAGACCACCAGTGGATAAGCCTCCAATTGTCGATAGCCGTACAAGCGGACAACGCCGTCCACCATAGAAGTGAAGGTGGCACTGCCGGAGGGTGCCCGGGTCAGGAGTTTCTCGAAGATTTCGCCCCTGGCCAATGACGTGCCGATCTGCGACTCGACAAAGGGCCGGCGTGCCAGCAGCGTTCCATCGGTCAACCCGAGGAACATCGAGCCGTTGTCGTCAATGCTGAAGCTTTTGAAGAACTGGTCGAAATACGACATCTTGATCCCGGCCAGCAACACGCCCTGGAACTGACCATTCTTGTCGTTCACCCGCTTGGACACCGGAATGATCCACTCGCCGTTTTCCCGACTGCGAATCGCCGGGCCAATGTGCGCCACCGTCGACACATTCTGCTGATGGAACTTGAAGTACTCACGATCCGCGACGCCGGAGCCGCGAGGCAGATTTTCAAACGACGTCACCACCCACTGGCCCTTCTGATCAAACAGAAAAATGCCGTGAAATTGATTCAATGCCAGGACGCGTCGGGCGAAGGTTTTCTGCAAACGAGGTCGAACGGCAGGGCCAAACCCGTCAGCCTGAATCCAGTCCACCAGACTGGTGAGCACCAGGTCAGCCTTCTTGAACGTATCTTCGGCCTGCTGCGCCATGGCTCGCGTCAGGTTCGACGAGGCGACCTGAGCCTGGCGCAGGTCGTGGCGCCGGGATTGTTCCAGTTGCAGGTAAAGCAACCCACACAGGCACAGGCACACCGCAGCAATGAAAAGCACCGCGGCCTTGCGTAACGGCAGGCGTTTCGATGCGATGCTGGGGACGTGATGCGGATCGTGTGGGCGCGGGGGCAAAAAAAATCTTCCTCAGGGGCAACGCATGGGCACCGGCCCAAAAGCCCCTCATTTTTGTGCGCGCAGTCTACGGGTTTATCGGGGACAAATGGCAACCACTTGCCAAGTGGTTGAACAGACATGACCCAAGGCAAGAACTGCATCCCCCGGGAGCAGCTACGATTAGTCATACATCAAGACAGGGAATCGAAATGACCAAGGCAGACGAACTCGCCGCAAAGCTCAAACAAACCCGGCATACCAGCGCCGATCAGGCGATCGACAGCTGGCCAGGGCAGGTCTACGAGCTGTATCACCGCATCGAGACCTGGCTGCAGCCCCTGATGGAGGCCGGGCTGACGTTGCGGCGCAATCCCACGCATGTCTTCGAGAGCCACCCCGATGGCGAGACGTACGACTATGCCATCGACCAGTTGGTGATCACCGGTAACGACCACAGCATGACCTTCGACCCCGTCGCCCGCTTTACGGACGATGGCGAAGGGCGTGTCGAGATTCACTGTAAAAGCAACGAAATGGCGTTGTTGCGCACCCTCGACGAACACGGTGAAACCCACTGGTGGCTTCAAGGCATCGAGCTAGCCGCACAGCAAGCCGACGCGGTGGCGCTGACTGAAAACGGCCTGCTCTCGGTGGTGCAACAAGGGCTGGAACTGTAGGGCCATCGCTATTCGTAAGCATCCGGCTTGCCGCGATGGCGTCATTTAGAGCGCCTTCGCCAGCAAGCCGGCTCTACAGGTGCGGTATCGCGCTTACAGCTTGCTTTGTTCGGTCACCACCAGCGCGGTGTCCGCACGGGGCAAGTCCAGGGCCGGTAGTTTGGTAGGCAGGTTCAACTCTCGCAGTACCGGGGAGTCATAGCCATAGACGTCAGGTTTGAAGGTCACCCGGCCATCCTTGCTCAGATCGACGGTCCAGTACGCCAGCAGCAACGGCACCTTGACTGGAAGCTTGATGTTTTCGGTTCGTCCATTGGCCAATTGCTTTTGAATGCCTTCGCTGTTCCAGCGCACCGGGTCGTTGAACAGTAACTCGACCAACTGCAGCGGATTCTCCACCCGGATGCATCCGGAACTGGTGGCTCGCACGGACTTGGCGAACAACTCGCGGTGCGGCGTGTCGTGCAGGTAAATGGCGTAGTCGTTGGGGAAGCGAATCACCACCTGCCCGAGGGAGTTCTCGGGACCGGCGTCCTGGCGCAAGGTAAGGCCCTTTGCGTTGGACCAGTCAACGGTTGATGGGTCGAGCACGTTGCCCTGGCGATCAAAAACGCGGATCCGGTTGGCGGCCAGGTAGCCGGGATTCTGTTGAATCTTGGGCAACATATCCTGGACCAGAATGGTCGGCGGCACGGTCCAAGTCGGGTTGAACGTCACGTAGGTAATCTCGGACTGAAACACCGGCGTGCTGCGAAACGGCTTGCCGACCTGTACCCGGGAACGCCAGATCGGCTGGCCATCGCGGTACAGCGCGACCTTGTAACCGGCAATGTCGACGACCACAAAGGTGCCCTTCAGTTTGTAGAGCAGCCAACGCGCCCGCTCCATGTTCACCCGGACCTGATCGATCCGCGCTTCAACAGGTACATTCAAGGCCTCCAGCGTCGTCTTCCCCGCCACACCATCGGCGCCCAGGTATTGCTCGGCTTGATATTTCTTCACGGCGGCAATGACGCTGTCGTCGTAGTCGTTTCGCTTGCCTTTGGTCGGGGCCAGGTAGCCCGCAGCCACCAAACGGGCACGCAACTGCGCGACCGCCACACCGTCCATGCCGGGCTTGAGCGATTGCCCTTCGGCCACTTTCGGCCAACCGCCAGCGTCCCGAACCTTGCGCAGCTGCGCCAGGCTTTCGCGCATATTGCGGTAAACCGTTTCCTGCGGCGGCGCCAGGGCGAAGGCGCGGGCGATGTCGTGGGCATCGAGTGCGGCGAAGAAGCTGTTCATGTCCTCGCGAGGATCCACGCCGACAGGGTCAAAGTTCCAGTGGAAGTCCAGCCGTGAGGGGTCGACTTTCCCCCGTCGCAACTGCAGCAGTGCCGTGATGTAGGTGCGAGTTGCCGCGAGGTCGAACGCCGCCGATTGTGCCGGCGTCGGTGCGGTAGCCTGCAACGCGAGTCGTGCCTGCTCCAGTTCGGCAATTCGGAAATCCTGCGGGACCAGACCGTCGATTCGTGTGTCATTCAGGCTTTTCAGCAACTGGGCGACATCGCGTCCATCCGTCCAGGCGGCGCGATAGTTGCGATGGGAATAGAAATCCAGGACGACCCGATTGATATCCAGTCGCTGATGCCTGCGCGCAGTGAGCAGCGGCGGAAAGGCCGATTGCAGAGGTTCAAGCACCGCTTGTATGGCCTGGCCAACGACGTCATTGGGCGCAGCCCCCTGTACCCCGATCGGCGGAGTTTCCGGCATGATCGGCGAAGTTTCACCGAACGCCGTGCCACTGATCAGAAAGACCATAATAAAGACGCGGCTTATGACGAATAACCTTGTTAATTGCCCCATGGATAATCCTTAATCTCCTGCAAATCAAAAGGCTAGCGTCCTATTCGCTGCTAGACTCGAACTATTCCTGATGAGACTGACTTATGGCGCTACATCGCTTTGGCCTCCCGCTCACAGCCCTGCTGTTGACGTCGGCTTTACTGCCATCAGCCTACGCCGATTCGCTTGAAATCGCTCTGGCCAAAGCTGCTCCAAATGCCAATGCCAAAGTCATCGCCCTGGCGGTACGCGCCACACAATGCACCCGCGCCCAAGGTGCAGCCCCGGCACAGAGACTAGCAGTGATCGATTACTCACTGCCTTCGACCGAACAACGCTTGTGGGTGTTCGATCTGAAAAAACGCAAACTGCTCTTTCACGAACTCGTCGCCCACGGCCGTAACAGCGGCGAAAACATGGCCACCCAGTTTTCCAATCAAAACGAAAGCTACGCCACCAGCCTCGGCCTATTTCGTACGCAAGAGAGCTACCTCGGCCAGAACGGCTATTCGTTGCGCATGGAAGGCCTGGAGCCAGGCTTCAACGATAACGCGTTCGAGCGGGCAATCGTCATTCACGGCGCACCGTACGTCAGCCCGGTCCTGGCACGCATCAACGGGCGCATCGGCAGAAGCCTTGGTTGCCCGGCCGTCAGGCCGGCGATTGCCCATCGACTGATCGACTCGATGAAAGACGGCCAGCTGTTGTTTTCCTACTACCCGGATCAGCACTGGCTGAAGTCTTCTTCCTACATTAATTGTGGGAGCGGCACCGTGGCGTCGTCGGAACAGACCACTAAACGCCAGTAATCAAGCAGCGTCACTTGATATTAATCAATGGCAGCCACTCACTGGGGGTTAAGCTCAAAACACATCCCCAGTTTGAGTACACGGCCATGCACAAGCATTTCATATCACTCGTTGCCGCGCTGCTCCTCAGCAGCCCATTGATCGCTTTGGCCGCAGATGAACAGCCCGCCAACACCTCGCCAACCGCACCGGCCACCACCACCGCACAGGACAAAGCGTGGAGCGAGCAGTTGCAAAAAATGCAGGCCGCCCACGAAAAAATGGCCGCCGCCAAAACCCCGGCCGAACGTCGGATCGCCATGCAGGAAGGCATGAATGCGATGAGGGGTGGCATTGGCATGATGCAAGGCCAGTGCCCAGGCATGGGGATGGGAATGGGAAAAGGGATGGCCGGTGGCATGGGCCACTCAGACCAGATGATGGACTTGATGCAAAAAATGATGGATCAGCAATCAAGCATGATGAAGCAGCCACTGGACCAATAGCCGTGCCATCGTGACGAGGAGAACAAGCGGGAGGCGGCGGCTCAAATAATTGCTGTCACAACAAACTCGAAAAAAGGGCGTTCCACAGAGTTGGAACGCCCTTTTTTGTTGCCAGCGGCAGCCGAGAAACCGATTCGCTACACTCAGGCCTCTTCAAACCCTCACAAAAGCCCGAAAAAATGAAAATCCTGCAAAGCGCGATGATGCTCAGCGGCCTGCTCGCTCTCTCCCTTGGTGCGTCGGCGGAAGGCACCTCACACCTGGACAGCGTCATCCAGCAAGGCCAACTGCGCGTCTGCACGACGGGCGACTACAAACCCTATACCTCCAAAGGCGAAGACGGCGAATACGCCGGGATCGACATCGCCATGGCCCGCACCCTGGCCGACAGCCTTGGCGTCAAGGTCGAGTGGGTGCCCACCGCCTGGAAAACCCTCATGCCGGACATGCTCGCCGGTAAATGCGACATTGGCATGGGTGGCATCTCGGTCACTCTCGAGCGGCAGAAAAAGGCTTTCTTCAGCACCATGCTGGACGTCGACGGCAAAATCCCGCTGGTGCGCTGCGAAGATCAGGCCCAGTACCAGACCCTCGAGCAGATCAACCAACCCTCGGTTCGCCTGGTCGAACCTGCGGGCGGCACCAACGAAGCCTTCGTTCACGCCCTACTTCCCAAGGCACAACTGCAACTGCACGACAACGTGAGCATTTTCCAGGAGCTGCTGGACAAGAAGGCTGACGTGATGATCACCGACGCCTCGGAAGCGCTGTACCAGCAGAAACTCAAACCGGGACTGTGCGCGGTCAACCCGACGCAATACATGCAATACGGCGAAAAAGCCTACCTGCTACCCCGAGACGACATGACCTGGAAGTTATACGTCGATCAGTGGCTGCACCTGGCCAAGGCAACAGGCAATTATCAGAAGATTCTGCGGCAGTGGCTGGCGGTGCCTGACGCGAAGTAATGCGTCATACCTGCCACGGAAAAAAAACCAACTGTAGGAGCCGGCTTGCCGGCGAAGGCGATTTAACCGTCAACAACGATATCGATCGCCCACGCAAATGACAGCAGCAGGCTTCTACAGAGGTACAACACATTCCAACCCCTGACGGGTCAGCACGCGATCAAACTCAGTCGTCGTGCAGCAAACCCGAGCTGTACTCGCCGAAGCTATTGCTCAGCGCATTGCCATGAAAACTCATCTTGTTGGGATTGCTATTGGTAGGCCCCGGACCAAAGCCAGCGGACGGCACGAATTCGGCCGAATAGTTCTCATGAGACGTCGTCACACCCGAACAGGCACTCAACAGCAAAGCACCGGCGATGAGCGAGACTTTGAAGAGGTTTGAGATCATTTTTTCCGGTTCCTGTGGGGTGGGTAAGCGGTGGCTTGGTCTTGTCCGTTCATCCTAGGCCGGTGGCGTGCCGAGAATTATGAAACTTTTGTTGGTTACAGCGTTGGTTCAGGTACGGCGTATTTTCTGAGGAACGAGGCAATCTCTCAAAAAGAGCCACGTCCTACACGACGATAGGAATTGTCCGTACACTCCGCCATTGCTGCGTTTTTGTCACGAGGCCTATAGTCCGTCCAGCGCCCAAATGGCGTGTCGGGTTTGGCGACTCGATGGCAATTGAACTGGAGCCTCCGACCATTTCGGAGCGCTTCGGAACGCACTTAGCTACCTGTTTTATGGTGGCTGTGCGCGGGAGACCCAAGGGTCTGCCGGTTTCTCCATTGCCCGGTTCGCCAACCCGCGTACGGCTACCACCCTCTCGTTTGGCGACGATTGAGTGATAGCTCATTCAAACTAATGGAGCTTCGCTTATGAATGAGTACATGGCTTTAACCAGCAATGCCGATGACCTTCCCTCGCTATTTGTGAACACCACACAACCCTTGCACTCACTGCTCACCACGGCCAGATATAGAATCGGAGCCGTGACTCAGGTTCTCGAAAACCTCGCCATGCGCGGCGAAATCAGTACCGACTCGGTCATCCTCAGCGACTTCGCGTTACTGTGCAGCATTCCGTTGCGTGATGGTTGCGATGTGCTGGATGTCATTGCACGACGTATGGATGCTGAACCGGCCTGACGCAAAAAAGGGGCGCCCTCCCCGGACGCCCCTTCGGCCCTCTCCACTTCCATTCCTGATAAACTCACACCCCCTCAGCCTCACCCATCCCAGAACGCCAATGCCCCTGATGACCGCACCGACCCCCGCCCCGCTTTCCCGCCGCTTTTCCGTCGCCCCGATGATGGATTGGACCGACCGCCACTGCCGTTTCTTCCTGCGCCTACTCTCAAAAAACGCCCTCCTCTACACCGAAATGGTCACTACCGGTGCTCTGCTCAATGGTGATCACGAGCGTTTCCTGCGCCATAACGAAGCCGAACATCCACTCGCGCTTCAACTCGGTGGCAGCGTTCCGCTGGATCTGGCCGCCTGTGCCCGCATGGCCCAGGACCATGGCTACGACGAGGTGAACCTGAATGTCGGCTGCCCGAGTGATCGGGTGCAGAACAACATGATCGGTGCGTGCCTGATGGGGCATCCGCAGTTGGTGGCGGATTGTGTGAAGGCGATGCGGGATGCGGTGTCGATTCCGGTGACGGTGAAGCATCGCATCGGCATCAATGGGCGCGACAGTTACGAGGAGTTGTGCGATTTCGTGGGGACGGTTCGGGATGCCGGGTGCACCAGTTTTACTGTGCATGCGCGGATTGCGATTCTGGAGGGGTTGTCGCCGAAGGAGAACCGCGACATTCCGCCCCTGCGTTATGACGTGGCGGCGCAGCTGAAGGCGGATTTTCCGGAGCTGGAGATCATTCTCAACGGCGGGATCAAGTCACTGGAAGCCTGTCACGAGCATTTGCAGACATTCGACGGTGTGATGCTGGGTCGTGAGGCGTATCACAACCCGTATCTGATGGCCGAGGTGGACCAGCAGTTGTTCGGCAGTACGGCTCCGGTGATCACTCGCGCCGAGGCGTTGGCGCAATTGCGGCCATATATCGCTGCGCACATTGATGCCGGCGGTTCGATGCACCACATCACCCGCCATGTGCTGGGCCTGGGTACCGGATTTCCGGGGGCGCGCAAATTCCGGCAATTGCTGTCGGTGGATATCCACAAGGCCAAAGACCCGCTGGCGTTGCTGGATCAGGCGGCAGCGTTGCTTGAAGGGCGCTGACGGTCGGTTGCTTTGAACCTGTGGTCTGTTTTGGCATCGTATTTACCGATACCGCGCCCCGCCTTTCAAACAGCCGTTTTCAGGTTGTTGCCACCGGGGCCGTCGATACACGTACGCGCCCTTGAGTGGCTGTCAGCGCTCGGGTAATGTCATCAGACCCATAGGACAGAGCACGCCCATGACTTCCAAGCTGGAACAACTCAAACAAATGACCACCGTCGTTGCCGACACCGGCGACTTCGAAGCAATCGCTCGGGTTAAACCGGTAGACGCCACCACCAACCCTTCCCTGCTGCTCAAGGCGGCGGCGATTCCTGCTTATGCCGAATTGCTGAATGCTTGCGTCAACGACTGCAAGGGCGATGTCGGCCTGGCCAGCGACCGGTTTGGCGTTGCGGTGGGGCAAGAAATTCTGAAAGTGATTCCGGGGCGTATTTCCACTGAAGTGGATGCGCGCCTGTCGTTCGACACTGACGCCGTATTAAAGCGTGCGCACCGTCTGATCGAGCTGTACGAAAAAGCCGGCATCGGCCGCGACCGCGTGCTGATCAAGATCGCCTCCACCTGGGAAGGCATCCGCGCGGCGGAGATCCTGGAGAAGGAAGGCATCCAGACCAACCTGACCCTGCTGTTCTCCTTCGCCCAGGCAGCCGCTTGCGCTGACGCCGGGGTGTTCCTGATTTCGCCGTTCGTGGGCCGTATCTACGACTGGTACAAGAAAGCCAACGGCAACGACTACACCGGCGCGGACGATCCGGGCGTGCAGTCGGTGACGCGTATCTACAACTACTACAAGGCTAACGACTACAAAACCGTCGTGATGGGCGCAAGCTTCCGTAACCTGGGCCAGATCGAACAACTGGCCGGTTGCGACCGCCTGACCATCAGCCCGGACCTGATCGACAAGCTGGCGGCGGATAGCGGCAAGCTGGAGCGCAAGCTGGCGCCGGGGCATGCCGGTGAAGCACGCTTGAGCCTGAATGAAGCGCAGTTCCGCTGGTTGTCCAACGAAGATGCGATGGCGACCGAGAAACTGGCTGAGGGTATTCGTCAGTTCGCCCGCGATCAGGAAAAACTCGAGGCGTTGCTGCAAGCCAAGCTGTGATCTAGTTCAGCGCACGTAAAAAAGGGCGAACCGCTGGGTTCGCCCTTTTTTGTGCCTGTCTGGCTGGGTTGGCTTCGCGCCAGTTATGCAGTGACTGAGCGGAAGCCTTCGCTGGCAAGCCAGCTCCTACGGGAGTTTGATCTGATCAACACAGGCGATTGGCGCCCTTACTGGCAGCTGCCGGTCAAGGGTTCAATGCCGCTCCAGCGCATTCACCAGGTCATGGAACGCTTCACGGTTATGGTCGTTGAGCCCCATGAGGATCTTGTGCGCTTCAAGCACTTTGATTCGCACCACTTCTTCGGACTGATCCTGATCAGGCAGGTCGTCCAGGCACTCCGGGCATGGCACGGGCTGGTCAACGATGTTGAACACTTGCTCGAAGCCCATGGACTGCAGCAGACGGGTGATGTCTTCGTGGGTGGTGACGACGGTCGGCAGCAGGCCGACCTTTTGCCGCGAGAGAATCGACAGCTTGGCCAGAAGGCCAAGGGTGGTGCTGTCGATGCTGCGGGTTTCAGTCAGGTCGATCACGATGGTGTTGAAATTCAACGCCGTGAAGATCCGATCAATAGTCGCATCCAACGCCGAACACAGGGTCAGGCGAACTTCACCGACGAACTTGAGGACGAAGGTGCCGTCCTGCTCGGCGAACTGGATTCTACCGGTACTCATTAAAGATTCCTGCTCAACACCAACAGGGCGATATCATCCGGCATCTCCCCTAGCGTGGCCAATCCAAAAACCTGCCGCAGACCATCCAGGCTGCCGCCCGCCGCCTTGACCCGTTGGGGCAACGCAGCTTCTTTTTCTTTGAGTGTGGGTTCTGGCAAAAGGTCCAGAATGCCATCAGACATCAGCGTCAAGCTGAAGGTCGGCGGCAGTTCCAGCACGTGGTCTTCGTAGGTGGCTTCGTTGAAGAGGCCCACCGGCAGGCCACGTCCTTCCAGATAACGAACACTGTCGGGTGTGTACAACACTGGCAACGGCAAATGACCACCGATGCTATAGGTCAACAAACCTGTCTCCTCGTCGATGACTCCACCGACCATTGTGACGTGTTTGCCCAGCTTACAACTGATCAGGCCCCGGTTGATATGACCAAGAACCTCTGAAGGCTTGAATTCCGGCAATGTACCGCTGCGCTTGGACTCGAACAGCAGGCGCGTGGTCATGAACTTCAACAGCACGGTGACGAAGGCCGAAGAGGCGCCATGCCCGGAAACGTCCGCCAGGTAGAACGCCACCCGGCGCTCGTCGACGCGGAAATAGTCAACGAAATCACCCGACAGGTACAGCGACGGGATGATCTGGTGAGCAAACTTGAACTCGTCGATGGTCCAGGGGCTGACCGGCAGCATGTTCATCTGCACCTGGCGACCGGCGTTCTGGTCTTCCTGGAGCAGGTTCAGGCTGGCGGCGAGCTCACGGTTGGCCTTTTCCAGCTTCTCGCGGTAGCGCTGGTTTTCCAGCAGCAGGCGCGCACGATCCAGGGCCCGACGCACAGAGTGCTCGAGCACAGCCAGATCTTCGAGAGGCTTGATCAGGTAATCCGCTGCGCCCAGGCGCAACGCTTCGACCGCGTCGTTCATCACACCGGCACCCGACACCACGATCACCGGTGTTTGCGGCGCCAGCTCGGTCACTTGGCGGATGAGTTCGAGCCCGCCCATCTGCGGCATGCGCAGATCGCAGATGACCAAGTCGGGCTTGTCTTGCTCGAATACCTGAAGACCCTGCTGGCCATTGCTGGCCTGCAAGACGCTGAAACCACTGTCTTCCAAATAGGCGGCGAGGCTCGCGCGCACTACTTCGTCATCATCGATTATCAGCAGCGTGGCACTGGTTTTTGGCATGTGGGCAAACGGCGCCAGAATTAGGTTGGCGTAGCGGCTCGGGTTTTGGCCCGGCTCAAACTACTGGATTCGCTTTCTAGCCTCTCTGTCGCACCGTTTTCGAGCATTCGCCCTACACACATGTACACCAGAGGTGCCCTTCTAAGGCGCAGACGGTACTCCCATCCGCGAGGCGTTTCAAGCTCACGCCGATGGTCGCTTGACGTCTACACTTGTCAAATCACCGGGAGTTATAAGAACCGTCAAAACCGTAACCCAATGGAAGGATCAAGCCCATGAGTCAAACCCGTCGAGACTACAGCGAAAAGCGCGATTACATCCGCATGCGGGTCGATGCCGATGTGTCGCTGATTCATGAGGGAGATGAGGTGCCAGCCGTCTGCATCGACCTTTCCAGCAGTGGCATGCAGCTACAGGCACCGCGTTCTTTCAAGGTAGGAGACCGACTCAGTGTGCGTATCGAATCCGACCACGCCGCGCTGAAGGGGCTCGAAGCCGATACCGAAGTGGTGTGGGTGAAGGAACAGGACGCTGGAAGTCAGAAACTCGGCCTTACAATCTTAAAGATGAAGTAACGGCTCTCCAGACAAAAAAGCGGCCGAAACAGGCCGCTTTTTTGTTTGATCGGTCAGGATTTAAAAATCATCTTCGACATGACCGTCCTTGACCTTGAATTCGCGGTTCTGCAAGTACGCGTTACGGATGAAGATGTATTTGTCGCCAGTGATCAACTTCTCGCTCGACAGCAGGTTGGCACGGGTGTCGGTGACATCCAGCGCGTAGAACGAGTTACGCACCGGCACGTCGTTCACATAGCGGTAAGCGCCGGTGTAGGTGTCGATGAATTTCGACGGCGCATCACGCAAGGTGCTTGGACCGAAGAAGGGCAGCATCACGTAAGGACCACTGCCTACGCCCCAATAACCGAGCGTCTGGCCGAAGTCTTCATCATTGCGATGCAAGCCCATCTTGGTGCCGACATCGATGAAACCCAACACGCCGAAGGTGGTGTTGAAAATCAGCCGCGCCGTGTCGACACCGGCGGCGGCCGGCTTGGCTTGCAACAGGTCGTTGGCCAGGTTGCGCACATCACCGATGTTCTGGAAGAAGTTATGAATGCCGTCTTCGACAAACTGCGGCGTCACATACTGGTAGCCCTTGGCCAAAGGCTTCAGCGCGTAGGTATCGAGCACATCGTTGAATTTGTAGATCGGACGGTTGATGCTTTCCCAAGGGTCGTCTTCCGAAGCTGCCTGGGCAACGAACGGTACCAGCAACGCGCTGGCGCACACACAAAGCTGAGCGAGATGATTGCTCCAGCGCATAGAAAACTCCTTGGATTGTACGGTCACCGGGCGCATTGGCCCGGCGCAAAGAGCGTTAGTATAAGATGGAAAGGCTGTTTTAGGCAGCATCGGGCCAGTCGGACCGCAGATGATTTCGCATCGATTGTGGCCATTCACATCCATGTCACTCAACTGTCACCGTCGTCGCCTAGCCTCGAGGCTATTTCAGGGACGTTGACATGCCGCACGCTGAAACCTCGCCTCAACCTGCGCCAAGCCTCACCGCCGTGCTGTTCGGCCTCAGTGGCTGCCTGGTGGATTTCGGTGCCCGTGCGCGCCTGAACGGCGGTCATGCGGCCGAGCACGCCGAGGCCACGCCCGGCGCCCTGGAGAGCCTGCGCAGTTTGCAGCATCTGCAAATTCCTTGCGCCTGGCTCGATGAATTGCCCTCCGCCCTCAGCCATCCCCTGGCCGCCGCCCTGCCGGAATGGATCAAACCTTCGCAACACCCCGCAACAATCAATCCTTGGCCGGCGCCGCATGCCTGCTGGCAAGCGTTGATGGCGCTGAACGTCGAAAGGCTGGATGGCTGCGTGCTGGTCAGCGGTGAACCGCGCTTGCTGCAAGCGGGGCTCAATGCCGGCTTGTGGACGATTGGCCTGGCGTCTTGCGGGTCGCTTTGCGGCATGTCACCCACCGAATGGCAGGCGTTGACACCTCAGGAACGGGACCTCAAACGCGGCAAGGCCACAATGCAGCTCTTCGCCCTGGGCGTGCATTCGGTGATCGATCACTTGGGCGAGCTCGGCACCTGCCTGGCCGATATCAGCCTGCGCCGGCTCAAAGGCGAAAAGCCCTGATCGAGATCATGCAGGTTAGGCGCGAGTGGATTAATCTAAAGGTCAGCCATAGACCTTTGGCGCGCCCTCGCGGTCTATGCCAGTGCCTATCGATAAAAGGAAGAACGCCATGCCTGCCCGCGAACTGCAAGAACAGCTCAATGCCCTGCGCGAGCAATTGGAACAGAATCCTCCGCTGACAGAAGCCGAGCGCGAAGACCTGCACGCGCTGATGCAACAGATCCAGCTTGAACTTGAACTCGAAACCAAGACCAAGGATGTCAACCTCGCCGACGGCGTCAATCTGGCGGTGGAACGCTTCGAACTCGAACACCCGACCCTGGCCGGCACCCTGCGCAACATCGCGCAAGCCCTGGGTAACATGGGGATCTGAAAAAACCTTGTGGGAGCGAGCTTGCTCGCTCCCACATCAGGGATTCATTGACGAACCAGACGATGGTTCGGCAACTGCACTTCTTCAGTACTGCGATACGGATTGATATCCAGTCCGCCACGACGAACGTAACGCGCATAAACCGTCAACTTCTCCGGCTTCAGCAAGCGCTGCAGGTCAAGGAAGATGCGCTCGACGCATTGTTCGTGGAAGTCCGAGTGCTGACGGAAGCTGACGATGTACTCCAGCAAGCTCGCATGATCCAGTGCCGCGCCACGGTACTCCACCGCCACGCTGCCCCAGTCCGGCTGACTGGTGACTGGACAATTGGACTTGAGCAAATGACTGTGCACGCTTTCTTCGACTATTCGGGTCTCGTCGCAACGCAACAGTTCCGGACGCGGATGCTCGTAGTTGCTGACACTGATATCCAGCTCATCGATACACACACCGGGCAACGCCACGACACCTTCGGCCTCGACATCTTTCAGGCTGCGAATACGCACGCCGACCGGTTTGCCGGCTGCGGCGGACAGGTCTTTGACCAGCGTCGCCTCAAGGCTCGCGGTATCGGCGAACGGGGTCTGGTTCAGGGAATTGAGGTACAGCTTGAACGACTTCGACTCGATGATGTTCGGCGAATCTGCCGGAATGCTGAACTCAGCGATGGCCACCACCGGCTTGCCGGACGGCAACAGCCACGACAGTTCAAAGCAGTTCCAGAAGTCCACGCCCTTGTACGGCAGGGTTTCAGCCGTCAAACCCAGCTCGGCCCACTTCGCGGTACGCGGAATCGGGAACAGCAAGGACGGCGTGTAAGTGGCGATGTATTCGCTGGATTTGCCCAGCGGCGAGTGTTCGGCTGCGGGATGCATGGCGGAAACCTGACTGAAGAATCAGCGGATTCTATCAGCCTTTGCTCCCGCCTTTGAGTGCTTACTGACTGACTGTCAATTTGCCTACCATGCCGGCCTGGTAATGGCCGGGGACGTTGCAGGCAAATTCCAGGTTGGCGGCTTTGCTGAAGGTCCAGGTCAGCTCGGCGGTCTTACCCGGTTCGACCAGTACACTGTTGGGATCGTCGTGCTTCATCGTATGCCCTTGTGAGGCGTGATCCATTCCGGCCATCGAACCGTGATCCATGCCCATCATGCCCGTAGGCGTCATCATGCCGCTTTGCTGCATCTGCAACATTTCCTGCTGGTGTTGGGCATGCATCGCCGCGTCACCGAGGTTGAACTCGTGCAGTAATTGACCTTTATTCACCAGGACAAAGCGAATGGTCTCCCCGGCCTTGATATCGATGGCCTTGGGAGTAAACGACATGTCGGCCATCACCACCTCGACGGTGCGGGTCGCCGTGGACGCCGGTGCCGGTTGGCCGAAATCATAAGTGCTCGCAGGCGCCGCCCACACCGGTGAGCTCAGCGCCAACACACAAGCGGCCAATGCCACAGATTTGCGAAAAAACATGGTCGTACTCCAACAAGATAAGGTTCAGCCTGTGGAAAACTCTAGACTGCTACCGCTGCCCACAACCTGACAGCCAGATTACAACTTTGTCAGCTTGGCCTGCCGCGTCGCCACCCACGGTATAAAGCTGTCGTTCCATTTAGCCCGAGTCGCCCATGAAACTGCTGATCGTCGAAGACCAACCGAAAACCGGCCACTACTTGCGCCAGGGCCTGAGCGAGGCCGGCTTCAACACCGAACTGGTGGCCGATGGCAGCACCGGCCAGCAGATGGCGTTGAGCGGCGATTACGCGCTGCTGATTCTCGATGTGATGCTGCCCGGTCGCGATGGCTGGCAAATTCTCCAGGCCGTACGCAATGCGGGCCTGGATACGCCGGTTTTGTTTCTGACCGCACGAGATGCTGTAGAAGACCGGGTTCACGGCCTCGAACTCGGCGCCGATGACTACCTGGTCAAGCCCTTCGCCTTTTCCGAACTGCTCGCTCGGGTTCGTAGCCTGTTGCGTCGTGGCAGCGCGACACCTCAGGAAACCAGCCTGCAACTGGCCGACCTGCGCCTGGACCTGATCCGCCGTCGGGTCGAACGCGGCGGCCAACGCATCGACCTGACCGCCAAGGAATTCGCCTTGCTGGAAATGCTCCTGCGCCGCCAGGGCGAAGTGCTGCCAAAATCACTGATCGCCTCCCAGGTCTGGGACATGAATTTCGACAGTGACACCAACGTCATCGAAGTCGCTATCCGCCGCCTGCGCCTGAAAATCGACGATGACTTCCCCAACAAACTGATCCACACCGTGCGCGGCATGGGTTACGTGCTCGAAGAGCGTCCAGCCTGATGCCGCGACTTTCACTGAGCAGTCGCCTGGCACTATTGTTCGCGGCGTGTACGGCGGTGGTGTCGCTGTTCGCCGGGGTGCTGTTCAGCCGTGCCAGCGAGGCGCACTTTGTTGAGCTCGATCAGCAGTTGCTCGACGGCAAGCTGATTGGCCTGCGGCGGGCGCTGCAAGACATTCAGTCGCGTGAAAGCGAAATCAAACTGGCCGATGAATTGAGCCGCCAGGCCGATCTCTCACTGCGCATCACCGGCAGCGACGGTCGGCGCTGGTATGACAGCTCGGCGAGTCTGCCCGATCAGCTTCCGCAACAACCGGGGTTGTCGACCGTCAACGATGACGGCACCGACTACCGCGTGCTGAACGCGCCCTTGTTTGAAGGCAAGCCCGATTCGCCGCAACTGACCCTGCTGCTGGACATCACCCATCACCAGCACTTCCTGCAACGCATGCAGCACTTGATCTGGCTGACCGTCGGCCTGTCGGCCCTGGCCACTGCCCTGCTCGGCGCCTGGGCAGCACGCAGCGGGTTGCGACCGCTGCGACGCATGAGCGCGATAGCCAGCGGTGTTTCAGCGCACTCGCTCAACGCCCGCCTGCCGGAAGAGCGCATGCCGCCAGAACTGGCGGAAATGGCCCACAGCTTCAACGCCATGCTCGGACGCCTCGACGACTCCTTTCAACGGCTTTCGGCGTTCTCCGCCGACATCGCCCATGAACTGCGCACACCACTGTCGAACCTGCTGACCCACACCCAAGTCACCCTCACCCGCCCTCGCCCCATCGAGGACTACCGCGAAGCGCTGCACAGCAACCTCGAAGAACTGCAATGGATGGCGCAATTGGTCAACGACATGTTGTACCTGGCGAAAGCCGACCACGGATTGTTGATGCCCAAGCGCGAGCCGCTGGAACTGGCGCAAGAAGCCGATATGTTGCTGGAGTTTTTCGCACCGCTGGCCGAGGACGCCCGGGTGACGTTAAGCCGAGTCGGTGGCGGGCACCTGGAGGGCGATCGCAGCATGTTGCGCCGGGCGCTGTCCAACTTGCTGGACAATGCGCTGCGGTTTACCCCGGCCGGTGGCGACGTTCGGGTGCAGATTGTCGATCAACCCAAAGGCTTGAAACTGACGGTGGAAAACAGTGGGGCCGAGATTTCCGAAGATTTGTTGCCGCGCCTGTTCGATCGCTTCTATCGGGCCGATCCGGCGCGCCATGAAGGAAGCAGTGAACATGCGGGATTGGGATTGGCGATCACCGAGTCGATTGTCCGCGCCCATGGCGGGAAGATTCATTGCGAATCGGAAAACGGCTGGACGCGGTTTGTGATCGAGTTGCCGAAGGGAGATTGAGGCCAGCAGGTCTGGCCTCATCGCGAGCAAGCTCGCTCCCACCGTTTTTTTGCACTCACATAATCTGTTTACGACGCAGCCCCTGTGGGAGCGAGCTTGCTCGCGATGGCGGTGTAACTGCTTACGAATAGCGTAGAGCGTGAGCCGGCTCAATCTTCGCCGCACGCCATGCCGGGTATACCGTTGCCAGGAAGCTCAGAACGAACCCCGCCGAGCAGATCAACAGAACATCACCGCCCTGCAACTCGGACGGCAGGTTGCTGACGAAATACACGTCGGAACTGAAGATGTGCTGTCCGCTGACCCGCTCGATCCAGCCCACCATTTCACTGACGTTCAACGCGGCGATCACGCCGAGTACGCCACCGATCAGGGTGCCGACAATCCCGATCACCGTGCCCTGCACCATGAAGATCGCCATGATCTGACGCGGCGTGGCGCCGATGGTGCGCAGGATCGCGATGTCTGCGCCCTTGTCGTTCACCACCATGATCAGGGTGGCGATGATGTTGAACGCCGCCACCGCGACGATCATCAGCAACAGCAGGCCGATCATGGTTTTTTCCATCTTCATCGCACTGAACAGGCTGCCCTGGGTGTGGGTCCAGTCGTCAGCCTTGTAGGCCGTGCCCAGCCCCGTGGCGATGTCGCTCGACACCTGTGGCGCGGCGTACAGATCCTTCACCGCCAGGCGCACGCTCTGTACCTGATTCGGCGCCCAATGCTGCATTTGCGCGGCATCGGCCATGTGGATCAATGCCATCGTGCCGTCGAGCTCGGCGCCTACCTTGAACACACCGACCACGTTCAAACGCTGCATGCGCGGCGTGATGCCACCCGGTGCATTGCTCACCTCCGGCACGATCAGGGTGATCTTGTCGCCCACGTTCAAACGGAAGCGCCGCGCGGTGATTTCGCCGATCACCACGCCGAACTCACCCGGCTTCAAGGCTTCGAGGCTTCCCTGGACGATGTGCTTGGCGACGATCGACACCTGGCCTTCCAGCGCCGGATCAACGCCGCTGACCTGGATCGGCTGCATCGTGCCCTTGTAGGACAGCATGCCTTCCATCTCCGTGAACGGTACGGCGGCCGTGACTTCGGGGTTTTTCATCGCAGCAGCGGCCACGGGTTGCCAATCATCGATAGGGTTTACACCGACGATGGTGGCGTGCGGCACCATGCCGAGGATGCGCGAGCTCATTTCGCGCTGGAAACCGTTCATCACCGACAACACCACGATCATCGCCAGCACGCCCAGGGCGAGGCCGATCATCGAGGTCATCGAGATGAAGGAAACAAAGCGATTGCGGCGCTTGGCGCGGGTATAGCGCGTGCCGATAAAGATCGATAACGGTCTGAACATTCGCTGGGGCACCGTATAAAAATAAAAGACCCGACGTGCTTTTCAGTCCCGCCGGGTTTCAGCCAATCAGATAGGCGTCAGACAGCCTTCCTGCAATTGCAGGACGCGATCCATCTGGCGGGCCAGGTTCATGTCGTGGGTCACCACCAGGAACGCCGTGCGCATCGAGGTGCTGAGTTCCAGCATCAAATCCTGAATCCCTTCGGCGGTGTGCGAATCGAGGTTGCCGGTCGGCTCGTCGAGCATCACCAGGCCCGGGTTGTTCACCAGGGCGCGGGCGATGGCCACCCGCTGGCGTTCACCACCGGACAACTCGGCCGGCTTGTGCTCCAGGCGATGACCCAGCCCCACCCGCTCCAGCAACGCCGTTGCACGCTTGCGCGCCTCCGGGATCGCAGTCTTGCCGATCAGCAGCGGCATGCAGACGTTTTCCAGCGCGGTGAATTCAGGCAGCAAGTGGTGGAACTGGTACACGAAGCCGAGCACGCGGTTACGCAGCAAGCCACGCTTCTTCTCGCTCAGCGCCGAGAGTTCTTCGCCGTCGAGCCAGACACTGCCCTGAGTTGGCGTATCGAGGCCGCCCAGCAAATTGAGCAAAGTACTTTTGCCCGAACCCGATTTGCCGACAATCGCCACGCGCTCGCCCGGATGCAGCTCCAGCTGCAGCCCGGCCAGCACCTCAACCGACTCCGGGCCTTCCTCGTAGGATTTGCCCAGGTTGCGGCAGCTCAAGATTGCTTTATCACTCATGCCCGACTCACTCATAACGTAGCGCCTCCGCAGGCTGGGTGCGCGCGGCACGCCAGGCTGGATACAGGGTGGCGAGGAAACTCAGGACCAACGCGGCGGCGCAGACCATCACTACATCCTGGCTCTGCACCTGCGACGGCAGGTAATCGATGAAGTACACGTCGGCGTTGAGGAACTTGTGCCCGATCAGGCCTTCCAGCGCCGAAATCGCGGCGCTGACGTTCAGCGCGGCGAAGATCCCGACCACGGCGCCGATGGCCGTACCGACCACGCCAATCACCGTGCCCTGCACCATGAACGTGCGCATGATCGTGCCAGGCGTGGCGCCGAGGGTACGCAGAATCGCGATGTCACCCTTCTTGTCGTTCACCACCATCACCAGCGTGGAAATGATGTTGAACGCGGCCACGGCGACGATCAGCAGCAACAGCAGGCCGATCATGGCTTTTTCCATGCGGATCGCCTGATACAGGTTGCCGTGGGTGCGGGTCCAGTCTCGGGCGTAGTAACGGTCTTCGCCAAGCTCGCGGGCGATGCTCCACGCCGTGCGCGGCGCCTGGAACAGGTCGTCGAACTTCAGCCGCAAGCCCTGGACCTGGTCCGGCTTCCAGCGATGCAACCGCGCCAGGTCCTGCAGGTTTGTGATGCCCAGGTAACCGTCGAGCTCGCCGGCGCCGACATGGAAGATGCCGACCACGGTGAAACGCTTCATGCGTGGGAACATCCCGGCGGGGGTGACGGTGACTTCCGGCGCCACGAAGGTCAGCTTGTCGCCGATCGCCGCGCCGAGCTTGGCCGCCGCCTTGTCGCCGATGACGATGCCGAACTCGCCGGGCACCAGATCGTCGAGTTTGCCCTGCTGCATGAAGTTATCAATGATCGACACCTGGCGTTCTTGCGCCGGGTCGATGGCATTGAGCAGGACTTTCGAGACCTTGCCGTTGTTGGTCAGCAATCCCTGCATCTGGGTGAACGGCGCAACGGCCGTCACCTGCGGGTTCTGCCGGACCTTGGTGGCGAGGCTTTGCCAATCGCTGATCGGCTCGCCGGACTCGATGGTCGCGTGGGGCACCATGCCCAGCACGCGGGTGCGCATCTCATGATCGAAGCCGTTCATGACCGACAGCACCACGATCATCACGACCACGCCAAGGGCGAGCCCGATCATCGAGGTCAGGGAAATGAATGACACAAAATGATTGCGACGCTTTGCACGGGTATAACGCGTGCCGATAAATACGAAGAGAGGTCTGAACATGTCGGGGCTTGTTCGGAGGGAAAAGGAACGTCCTTGTGGCGGGGGTCGATAACCAGCTTTACACTCAGACCACCGCCGCTACCATGGGTTCGCCATGTCGACATTAGATGAAGAAGATCGCCGCGAATACTACCGTATCGAGGACACGATCGCACTGGAAATTCGGCCCCTGTCCGCTCCCGAAGCTGCAGGCCAGGAAGTGTTGCAAGATGCTTCCCCACTCTTCAACGTGCTCAGCGAACTGCACCTGAGCGAATTCGAGTCACAGCACCTGTTGCGCCAGATCAGCGAGCGTGACCGCAACCTCTCGGCGTTCCTGAAATCCCAGAACAAACGCATCGATTTGCTGAGCCAGGTGATCGCCATCACCGTGCTGGGGCAGATCGGCGAACCGCAGCCAGTGATCATCTCCGAAGGCGGAATCGACTTCCAGCATCCCACGCCCATTGATCCCGGGGCACACCTGTCGGTCAAACTGGTGCTGATGCCGCAAGCCCTCGGTCTGTTGCTGCGCGCTCGCGTCACCCATTGCGACCGCAAGGGCGACGGCTACGACGTCGGCACCGAATTCGAACACCCGACCGACGCGCAGCGGCAACTGCTGGCACGCTACATCTTGCAAAAGCAGGCCCAGGAACGACGCCTGGCCCGCGAACAACTCGAATCAGGCAATTAATTTAAGGAAGAACCGTGACCCTCATCTACGGCCATCGCGGCGCCAAGGGCGAAGCACCGGAAAACACCCTGACCAGCTTTCAGGAATGTCTCAAGCACGGCGTGCGTCGCTGCGAACTGGACCTGCACCTGTCCATGGACGGCGAACTGATGGTCATCCACGACCCGACCCTCAAGCGCACCACCGACCGGCGCGGCAAGGTGGTCGAGCACACGGCGGCGGAGCTGGTGACCTACGACGCGCGCAAGGGCGGCCCCGGCTGGATCAAGCCGTGCCCGATTCCGACCCTGGATTCGCTGTTCGAGCAATGCGATTTCGATCACTGGCAACTGGAAGTCAAAAGCGCCTCGCGCACCCGCGCCGCGACCACCGTGCTGGCGATTCGGGAAATGGCGCAACGGCATGGCCTGATGGACAAGGTGACGATCACTTCCAGTTCACGGGAAGTGCTGAAAGCGGCGCTGGACCTGGTGCCGGACGTATCCCGCGGACTGGTGGCCGAGTACGCCTGGCTGGACCCGCTTAAGGTCGCGGCAAGCTATGGCTGCGAGATTTTGGCGCTGAACTGGACCCTGTGCACGCCGGAGCGCCTGGAAAAGGCGCAGCGTCAGGGCCTGCATGTGTCGGTGTGGACCGTCAACGAGCCCGCGCTGATGCGCAGACTCGCTGACTTCGGCGTTGACAGCCTGATTACAGACTTTCCCGGTTTGGCCATCGCCACGCTCGAGAATTGCTGAAATCGGTCTCCCCGGCCGGCTCAGGCCACCGGCCGGAGCCGCTCAAAAAAGCCGGTTGAGGCCGTCGTACGCCGCTACCCGATAGGCTTCGGCCATGGTCGGGTAGTTGAACGTGGTGTTGACGAAATACTTCAGGGTATTGAGTTCACCCGGCTGGTTCATGATCGCCTGACCGATGTGCACGATCTCCGACGCCTGATAACCGAAGCAGTGCACGCCCAGCACTTCCAGGGTTTCGCGGTGGAACAGGATCTTCAGCATGCCTTGCGGCTCGCCGGCGATCTGCGCACGCGCCATGCTTTTGAAGAACGCCTTGCCCACTTCGTACGGCACCTTGGCCTGGGTCAGCTCTTGCTCGTTCTTGCCGATCGAACTGATCTCCGGAATGGTGTAGATCCCGGTCGGTACGTCATTGACGAAGCGCCAGCTGCCGTTGTCGACGATGCTGCCAGCGGCCGAACGGCCCTGGTCGTGGGCGGCACTGGCCAGGCTCGGCCAGCCGATCACGTCACCGGCGCCGTAGATGTTCGGCACGCAGGTGCGGTACGCCTCGTCGACTTCGATCTGGCCACGGCTGTTGACCTTGACGCCGATGTTTTCCAGACCGAGCTGATCGGTGTTGCCGGTACGGCCGTTGCACCAGAGCAAGGCGTCGGCCTTGATTTTCTTGCCGGACTTCAGATGCAGGATCACGCCGTTGTCCACGCCTTCGACGCGGTCGTAGTCTTCGTTGTGGCGGACCGTGATGTTGTTGTTGCTGAAGTGGTAGCTCAACGCCTGGGAAATTTCCGAGTCGAGGAAGCTCAGCAACTGACCACGGTTGTCCACCAGCTCGACCAGTACACCCAGACCACTGAAAATCGATGCGTATTCGCAACCGATCACGCCGGCGCCGTAAACGATCAGTTTGCGCGGGGTGTGGCCGAGGCTGAGGATGGTGTCGCTATCGTAGATACGCGGGTGATGGAAATCGATGTCGGCCGGGCGATACGGACGCGAGCCGGTGGCAATGATGATGTGCTTGGCCACCAGTTTTTCGACCACGCCGTTGGCGCAGACCACTTCGATGGTTTGCTCGTCGGCGAAGCTGCCGGTGCCGAAGAACACGTCGACACGGTTGCGGGCGTAGTAGCCGGTGCGCGAGGCGACTTGTTTGGAGATGACTTTTTCGGCGCTTTTCAGCACGTCCGGGAACGAGAACCAACGCGGCTCACCAATGGCCCGGAACATCGGGTTGGTGTTGAACTGCATGATCTGCCGGACCGAGTGACGCAGTGCCTTGGACGGGATGGTGCCCAAGTGAGTGCAGTTGCCGCCGACCTGGCGACGGCTATCGACCATCGCCACCTTGCGCCCTGCTTTGGCGGCGTTCATTGCCGCGCCTTCCCCCGCCGGGCCGGAACCCAACACCACCACGTCGTAGTTGTAGACAGCCATGCGTACTCCTCAGAACAGGCCGTGGCGCCATCGGCACCTGCGGCTAAATCACGCCAATCTGTGGCATGAAGGAACAATTTGGGGCCAGTGCAGAACCCGGACACAGTCTATAGAAGCGTCAACGCCGCGCACATTAACCCTTGGTCGCGTCGTAGGCTAGTTTTGCCTGCACTACAAAGCCAGTCTTCGGCGCTTGAAACGCCGTGATCATTTGGTTTTCCCGCCCGTGACGCGCTCAAAAGCGTGACTGGTGCGTGTGACGAAACCTGTATCGGCACGAATCACAAAAAATGCGCCGATATCGTGTTTTTCCGCGTAATCCCAACCGCGCTCCGGACCAAGAATGAGCAGCAGCGTCGATAAGCCATCGGCCATCAACGCAGAAGGATGAATTACCGTGACGGAGGCCAGGGCGTGTGTGATCGGTGTACCGGTGCGGGCATCGAAGGTGTGGGAATAGCGCCGGCCATCCTGCTCGAAATAATTTCGGTAGTCGCCGGAGGTGGACAAGCCTAAACCGTCGACGGCGACGATACGTTCGGCCACCTGTTGATCATCGCGCGGTTCTTCCAGGGCGATGTGCCACGGCGAACCGTCAAGCTTCTTGCCCGCGGCCTTGAGTTCGCCAGTGGCTTCGGCCAGGTAGTCGTGGATGCCCAGCGCTTCGAGTCTTGCAGCGATCGTATCGACCGCGTAACCGGCGGCAATGCTGTTGAAATCAACCTCGACTGCAGCGTCCTTGCACAGCTGATCACCCTCGATGCGCAGGTGCTGATAACCGACTCGCTGTCGCGCCTGCGCCAATGCCTGTTCAGCCGGGACTTTTTCCTCGCGCCCCTGTGGGCCAAACCCCCAAAGATTGAGCAGCGGTTCCACCGTCAGGTCGTAGGAGCCTTCGCTTTGCTCCGACAGTTGTTCACCCACGCGGATCAATTTGAGGATGGACGCGGGCATTTTCTGACAGCGATTGGCGGGCAAGTCGTTGAAGCGCGAGATATCCGAATCGCTGCGGTAGGTCGACATTTGCCGGTCGATTTCAGTGAGGATTTTTTCCACTTCGACACGGACATCTGCCGGTGCCGGAAGTCCGGCACGCCGCACGTACTTGATCGAATACGTGCTGCCCATGGTCGGACCGCCAAAGCTTTCCATGGAGTCGCCGTTGCCACAGGCGGACAACATGACGATCAGAGTCACAAGACCACATAGCCGCCCATTCAACAAACCCAGGATCTCCGACAGTCCATGGCACAACGCCAAGGCCAGCGATTATGCGACAGGCCCCGACATTTTTGCGCTGTGTGTCCCACTTAATTCGCTCCAGTGCGCCATTGGAAGCGTGTAATGGCAAAAACGTTTAAGCAGCAAGCTAATTAATGGTTGCCTATCCATATATCCACACATATTGTTACAAATGCTCGCCGAAGGTGCCCAGCCATCCCAGCGACAGGAAGGACGTTTCCAAATCATGGATTTCCAATAAGACAGCCAACAGCGAGTACGTTCTAATGTCCTCTAATACGGGCAAAGGCAAGGCGATTTTTCGCGTTGTCAGCGGTAATTTCCTCGAGATGTTCGACTTTATGGTCTATGGCTTCTACGCCACGGCCATTGCCAAAACCTTCTTCCCTGCCGATAGCGCCTTCGCTTCCCTGATGCTCTCGCTGGCCACTTTCGGGGCCGGTTTCCTGATGCGCCCGTTAGGGGCGATTTTTCTCGGTGCCTATATCGACCGCCATGGCCGTCGCAAGGGGCTGATCATCACCTTGGCCTTGATGGCCGCCGGTACGATATTGATCGCTTGCGTGCCGGGCTACGCGACCCTCGGTGTCGCCGCGCCGCTGGTCGTGCTGTTCGGTCGACTGCTGCAAGGCTTCTCGGCGGGGGTGGAACTGGGTGGTGTGTCGGTGTACCTGGCGGAAATTTCCACGCCAGGCCGCAAAGGGTTCTTCGTCAGTTGGCAGTCCGCCAGCCAGCAAGCCGCGGTGGTATTCGCCGGCCTGCTGGGTGTTGGCTTGAACCACTGGCTCAGTCCGGAACAAATGGGTGATTGGGGCTGGCGCGTACCGTTCCTGATCGGTTGCATGATCGTACCGGTGATCTTCGTGATTCGTCGTTCGCTGGAAGAAACACCCGAGTTCCAGGCCCGCAAGCATCGCCCTTCCCTTCGCGATATTGTCCGCTCGATCAGTCAGAATTTCGGCATCGTCATCGCCGGCATGGCGCTGGTGGTCATGACCACCGTGTCGTTCTACCTGATCACCGCCTACACCCCGACTTTCGGTAAAGCCGAACTGCACCTGTCGGACATGGATGCCTTGCTGGTCACCGTGTGCATCGGCCTCTCGAACTTCTTCTGGTTGCCGGTGATGGGTTCGGTGTCGGACAAGATCGGACGCAAACCCCTACTGCTGGCGGCGACGATTCTGGCGATTCTCACTGCCTACCCGGCACTGTCGTGGCTGGTGGCGAACCCGAGCTTCAGCCATCTGCTGATCGTCGAACTCTGGTTGTCGTTCCTCTATGGTTCGTACAACGGCGCCATGGTGGTGGCCCTGACCGAGATCATGCCGGTGGAAGTTCGTACAACCGGCTTCTCCCTGGCCTACAGCCTGGCGACGGCGACTTTCGGCGGTTTTACTCCGGCGGCGTGCACTTACCTGATTCATGTCCTGGACAACAAAGCAGCACCCGGGATCTGGCTCAGTGCCGCAGCGGTACTGGGGTTGATCGCGACACTGGTACTGTTCCGCGGCAACAAGCATGAACTGCGCACGGCACGCGCGTCAGTGGCTGGCGGCGCCTGACCGATCGATATCGCGGGCAAGCCCGCTCCCACAGAATTTGTGAACACCACAAAACCTGTGGGAGCGAGCCTGCTCGCGAAAAGGCCCTCAAATCACCTCACCGATCCGCCATCTTCAACGACTGACTCCACCCGCCTCCCAGCGCCTTGTACAACGTCACCTGGTTGATCTCCCGTGCCAGCTCCAGCTGTGCCCACTTCTGCTGCGCATCAAACAACGAACGCTGGGCATCCATGGTGGAGAAATAGCTGTCCATGCCTGCTTCGAAACGCAGGCGCGATTGCCGATAGGCTTCCTGGTAATCCCCCACCAGTTTTTTCTGGAACTCCACCTGCGTGAGCATTTCCTGCCGGGCATTCAAGGCATCGGCGGCTTCGCGAAAAGCGTTCTGAACCGTGGCCTCATAAGCCGCTGACTGACCGTCGAAACGCGCATGACTGGCGTCCACTTGCGCCCGTCGCCCGCCACCGTCGATCAACGGCAACGAGCCCGCCAGCGCCACCGACCAGAACTCGGCCGGCCCACTGAGCAAGCGGGAAAAATCCCCGCTCAGACTGCCCAGTGCCGACGTCAGGGAAAAGGTCGGGAAGTACGCCGTGCGTGCCGCGCCGATATCCGCATTGGCGGCACGCAATTGAGCCTCGGCTGACATGATGTCCGGCCGACGCTCAACCAGTGCCGAGGGTAATCCCGCCGGCACATCCAGTGTGGCCATCCGCTCACCGAGCGGCCCCGTGGGCAGCAGCCCCTCTGGCACCGGCTGCCCCACCAGCACCCGCAGTGCATTAAGGTTCTGTGCCACCTGCATGCGGTAAGTGTTGACCTGCACCGCCGCTGTGTTGGTTTGTGCGTCGGCCTGATGCACATCGATCCGGGCGCTGGAACCCAGGTTATAACTCTTGCGCAACAGCTGGCCGTAGCGGTCCTGGGATTGGTAGGTGTTTTGCGCGAGATCCAGCAAATGCTGATTGGCCTTCAGGCTCAACCAGGTGCTGGCGACTTCGCCGATCAGCGCCAGCCGCGCCGTTTGATAGTCCGCCTCGGACGCCTCGAAGCGCGCCCCCGCCGCATTGCGTTGGCTGCGCAGGCGGCCGAAAAAGTCCAACTCGTAAGACGTAAAACCCGCGGTGGCCTGAAAGGTATTGGCGATACTGCCGGCCGTGGCGCCCCCGCCAGGCGTGCGCACCAGCGGCGGCAGCTTGCTGCGCCCGGCATAAGTGTCGATGCCGATGGTAGGAAAAAGCCCCGACTCGGCACTGTCATAGCCGGCCCGTGCGACTTCGACGCTCGCCGCGAATTGGCGCAAGCTGCGGTTGTTGACCAGGGCCATTTCGATCAACTGGCGCAGTCGGTCATCGACCACGAAACCGCGCCAGTCTTTGTCGAACGCCTGCTTGCCGGCGCAACATTCACCAGCGGTGTTCGCCGGCCATTGTTGGTCGATCGGAGCATCGGGTTTTTCGTAGGTCGGTTCCAGCGAACAACCACCGAGCAACAGCAAAGACATGAAGCAAGACGTGGATAAGCAACGGTTCATGGCGCGCACCTACAAGCGTTGGCCGAGCAAAGCTCGCAAGGGAGAAAGAAGCAGTGTCCACAGGCTTGTGCGACTGACATTGAGCGACGGCAGAGACGGTTGACGCGAACGGACCCGGACCGGCCGCCAGCGCGCAGGCGAAACGTGGGACGGCAGATTGACCGGTTTCGGCGCACGCGGCGCCAGGCGCTTCTCCCCCAACAGGGAACGCTGCAGTAAGGTGCCAAAGGCCTGCGCCGGCTCTGCCTTGCTGACGACGTTGATGCTCGCGTCGCTGAACAACCGGGCAATCAGCTGGCGCCGCACGCCTTCGTCCAGGTCCGCAAACCTCAGGCCCAATCGGTCATCGCCGTGATTGCGCATGACTTCCACATCCAGCCAGCCCAACTTGTCGACCCACACCTGGCCGCACAGCCCCGGCTTGATCGAGGAAGCAAAGGCGCAGGTAAAGGACGTGCCACTCAGGGAAATGTCCACCAGGCGCCCCGGAAGGACTTTGCCGCCGAAGCGAAATCCGCTGGCCTTGTCGAATGGAAAACGCTCCTCGCCATGCAACCGTGGCCGGTCGACGCAGGCCACCAGCGTGGCCAGGTTGTAGACCAGCGCAACCACCGTCCAGCACAGGTTGAACATCATGTTGCCGTCAAACGAAGCCGCAGTGCTGATGGCGATGTACGCACCGATCTGCGAAAACGCCGTCAAGGCAAAAAAGAACCCGAACAACTTCCAGTGCACCATCGTGCGCGAGCGGTCGAGCCCCTTGGCGGTGACTTTGAACGGTCGCCCGAACGGTCGGACCATGGCGCTGGCAATGGTGGCCGTGACGGCCAGCGAGGCGACGATCTGCGTGACCTCGGTGAAAATCGGCAAGGTGCGCCGGTCGGTGACCCAGGTGCCATAACCCCAGAAGGCAATCAACGCCGGCATGCCGAAGGCCAGGAAGTCCGCCGGATTGGCGTAGAACCCGGCGATGCCGAAATACCAATAGAGCACCGGCGAAACCAGCATCATCAAAATGAACGGCTTGGAAAACCAGTGCATCAGGCCATGCACATAGTGCAGTCGGTCGTTGAGCGTGTAGCCGCTGCCGCGCAGCGGGCCCTCCTTGAGCAGTGCCACCTGGATCGTGCCCAGACACCAGCGCCCGCGCTGGTTGATGTACTCGGTCAGGCCCTCGGCGGACAAACCGATCGACAGGCGTTCGTTCAACCAGCGGGTGACGTAGCCTTTCTGCAACAAGCGGTAGGTCGTGTAGATGTCTTCGCACACCGAACCGGTAGGAAAACCGCCGACTTCGGTAATCAGATCGCGCCGCACCACGAAGGACGTGCCGACACAAAACGCCGCATCCCAACCATCTTTCGCCGGCTGGAACACATCGAAGAACACCCGCTGTTCATCCACCCAGCAGGCCGACGTGCCGAGGTTGTGCTGGATAGGATCAGGGTTGTAGTAAAACTGCGGCGTTTGCACCAGGCCTACCTTGGGGTCCTCGAACAGTCCCAGCGTGCGTAAAAGAATCGGTTGCTGCGGCGCGAAGTCGGCATCGAGCACCAGAATGTAAGGCGCATTGCTGGCGGCCGCCGACTGGCGCAAGCCGTTATTCAGGTTGCCGGCCTTGGCGTGGGAATTGTCGGGACGCCGCGCGTATTGCACGCCCACCTCGGCACAGTAATCGCGCAGCCAGTCGCGCCGGGTGTCGTCGAGTACCCAGATGGTGAAGTTCGGGTAGTCGATGGCCTGGGCGGCGATGATGGTTTTTTCGAGGATATCGAGGCCTTCGTTGTAGGTGGCGATGAAGATGTCCACCGCAGGCACCGCACTGCCTTGTGCACGCAGACGCCGCTCACCCGCATCGGCCGCTTTGCGGTGATCCGTGCGACAGAGCATCACGACAATCGAGAACAACGTGTAACCAATCGCCAGCATTTCGAAAAACAGGAAGGCGTAGGCCCAGACCGTGGCAAATCCGGAATGACCGTCGGGCAACGTGTCGCGAATTCGCCAGGCCGCGTAGTTGACCAGTAACAAGGCGGTGACCGCGCCGAAACCGGCCCGCGCGGCCCATTGATCACGGTGGGTCAGGCAGGTGAACAGCACCACCGCCGCCAGCGTCCAGAAATTGATTTGCAGCAGTTGCAGCGAGTCCAGTGCCTGCATGTCAGTCAGCCTCTCGAAAGCCGGTAAAAGGATTGACGCCGGTGGCCGCAATCGCCGCCCACGCTGTGGCGCCCAAGTGAGGCAGGTGGTAGTAGAAAAAGTCATTGGTGACCGAGTCCGGACCGATGGCCAGTCCGGTACTGATGCGCGGTGCTGGTGTTGCATACAGCCATCCATTGCCCGCCTGTTGCGCCAGCAGCACGCGCCACAACGGCTGCGCCTTGTCGCCCAAGCCACTCAAGCGCGCCACGGCAGCGGCTTGCGCGGTGCCTTCGGTCCACAGGCCATCGGGATCGCGGTTGAAGCCATAGCCCTCGCCGGCACGGTGAGCGTGATCAATGAACGCGAAGACGCGCCGCCAGTCCCTGGGAGGATCTTGCAGCGCTATCAAAGGCCAGATTTGTGCATCGAGCCCGGAACGCTCGCGGTCCGACGTCCGGCCATCAGCACCGGTGCCGATCAGGAAGCGCCCTTCCCCGGCATCCCACTGGCTCGAGACAAACTGCCGGGCAATCTGCGCCTGCGCTGCCGAATCGCTATTGGGGGCCAACGCGTCGAGTGCCGACCACGCTGCGGCGAGGTCAACGTTATGTTCGGTGGATTTCCAGTTCTGCTGGATCTGTTTGGAAAAGTACCCGTAGTAACCACCACTGAAACCGGCAGGGGATTGTCCGTCGTAGGTGTTTTTCTGCGACCAGTGCAGGACTTTTCGCGCGGCCTCCAGGTAAGACGCCTCACCGCTTTGTCGATACGCCTCCAGCAGCGCCAGGGCCGCCCACGCCTGATTGCCGGTGGCGCTGCTGACTTGATACGCGTCCTGATTCCAGGCGTTGCGCTCGACGCTCCAGTAACCCGGCAATTTCATCGACGGTGAACCCACGGCACCGGCGGCGTAGGCATTGCGCATGCGCCCGTCCTGATACTCCGGATCGTGCAGTGTCGCGAAGGCCAGTGCATCGGCGATCCGCCGAGCCGATTCAGCCTTGCCGCACGCAAACAAGGCAATGCTGGCCAGCGCGTTGTCGTAGGTGAACGCCACGCCGCGCAAGGCCAGGATCGGCGCAGGATGCCCATCCAGCGGCGGGTAACTGGCAACAAGCACCGGCCCGGCCGGCAGCGCTGTCACGGCTTGATCCAGCGCCGCACAGGTCATTGCCGCCAGTTGCGGCCTCGGCTGAGCCGCCATGGCGGACATCCCGCTGCCGAGCAGCATCAAGCTCAATACCCCGCGTAGAACGACGTTCATGGCCGTGATACCTCGGCACTGGCCCACAACCCCGGGTTGCAGGTCATGGCTCGCTGGGCATCGGTCAAGTCCGCGGCAAACGTCCCGACCACGTACACCGAATTCTGCTCGGCATAGGGGAACGGCACGCTGTAGGTGTTGGCGCGAATGTCCGATGTGCTGGACAGCAACTGCACCACGCTGGCCTTGAGGGGCTGATCCAGGCCACGGATTTTCACTGTGAGCACGCTGTCGCGGTCGATCTTGCTGGCCATGCGTTCGGGGAACACCGCAATCACGTAGCTTTGCCCGCAATCAGTGGCGCGCAACAAGGTCGAGCCGGCCTGCACCAGCGTGCCCTGAGGCGCCAGCAACTCCTGGACCGTACCGGGCGAGTATGCGACGACGTCGTAGCCGGCCATCAACTTGACCCGGTTCTGCTCGGTTTCGATCAACTGATTGAGGTTGTCGAGCTCCTGTTGATAGGCCCGGCGGTTGCGTGCCTGGTTCTCCAGGCTGAGTTTCAGCGTGGTCATCTGTGCGCTGAGATCGAACATGCGCAGTTGATCGGGGTCGAGGTAAACCTGCTTGCTTGCCGCACTGACGTCGCCGTCGGTGATCCGCAATTGCGAACGCACCGATTCCGCCGCGCCTTGCAACGAAGCCAGCTGAGCCTTCGACTGTGCGACCACCGCACTGCTCACTGCCCCCTGGACGAACAACTCAAGATTGCGCTCGACGGTTTCCTGGGCGTCTAACAACCGCGCGCTGGCCGCACTGTTTTCGGCTTTCAGGGCTTTTTGAGTGAAGAGCTGGCGAGTGTGAAACGCGGCCTGGTACTGCTCGCTGGTTTTCTCCAGCTCCTCGTAGTACCGCTGATCGTGCTCGGCCTGACTGGCCGAAGACGACAATTGTTGCTCCAGGGTCAGGCGCCGGGTTTGCAGGGTGAGGAGGGTTTCCTGGTTGGCTCGCGGGTTTTCCACCACCGCGATTTTCTGGCCCTGACTGAAAGTCGTGCCGGGCTTGACCTCCAGCGAACTCACCACGCCGTCAATCGGAGTGGTCAGCAGAATCACAGGCGCATTCAAAATCGCCCGAGTCGCCGAGGCGGATACCAGTGGCATCAGCAAAGTCGACAACAGTAACCAGACGACAAATCCAAGGACCCCCAAACCCACCAGGCGTGGCAACAGTGACAATAACTTCGAGCGTTCTTCTGCCATGTTTGACTCTCCCGATAGACCAACCGCATATCAGTCAGGCAATAACAAACCGTGACTGCGAAACACTTTTGGCAGGGTGAGCAAAACGAAATTGTTCTTTGCACGGCAATTAAGCCGACGCCGTTTTATTGGATTTTATGGTGATGTGAGCAGGAATGAGATTCCTGTCTTTTTGGAGAGTTGTTGTACAGCAATAACGAAGCGGCTCAACAGGCCCGTGGCAGAGCGGGCGCTTACATTGGCGACACTAAATTCAGTCCCGAGGGGTGTCAAGCATTTGGATTTAACAAATAAATGACGTCAAATATTTACCACGCAAAGAAATGGATCCATTCAAACGACTCATGTCGATTTGATCGACAACTACTTATTTTCATTGATAGTTTTTATTTTTAATATTCAAGTGAACTTTTTATCTATTTTTAGATAATTCTGAGTTTTTTATCAGAAAGATTAAAAAGATATAAGTAGCGATGCGATACACAAAAAAAAACGCCCCGACCAAGTCGGGGCGTTTTCATGTACCGCTAAGGCTTAGCGCGGGAACGCTGGCGGGTTTACACCGGCCATGTCTTCCATCACGCGAACCACCTGGCAGCTGTAGCCGAACTCGTTGTCGTACCAAACGTACAGTACAACGCGGTTGTCCTGGGTGATGGTCGCTTCAGCATCCACAACGCCTGCGTGGCGCGAGCCGACGAAGTCGGTGGAAACCACTTCCTGCGAGTTGACGTAGTCGATTTGCTTGTGCAGATCGGAGTGCATGGCCATCTGACGCAGGTACTCGTTGATCTCTTCGCGGGTGGTGGCCTTCTCGAGGTTCAGGTTGAGAATGGCCATCGACACGTTTGGCGTCGGAACGCGGATCGCGTTACCGGTCAGCTTGCCGGCCAGCTCAGGCAGGGCCTTGGCAGCGGCAGTGGCAGCACCGGTCTCGGTGATGACCATGTTCAGCGCCGCGCTACGGCCACGGCGATCGCCCTTGTGGAAGTTGTCGATCAGGTTCTGGTCGTTGGTGTACGAGTGAACCGTTTCAACGTGACCGTTGACGATGCCGAACTTGTCATTCACGGCTTTGAGCACCGGCACGATGGCGTTGGTGGTGCAGGAAGCGGCCGAAATGATCTTGTCGTCAGCAGTGATCTCGGCATGGTTGATGCCGTGAACGATATTCTTCAGCTTGCCTTTGCCAGGCGCGGTCAGAACTACGCGGTCGATGCCCGGGCAGGCCAGGTGCTGGCCCAGGCCATCGGCGTCACGCCATACACCGGTGTTGTCCACCAGCAGCGCGTCTTTGATGCCGTACTGGGTGTAATCCACTTCAGTCGGGTTTTTCGCGTAGATAACCTGGATCAGGTTGCCGTTGGCGGTGATGGTGTTGTTGGCTTCATCAATGGTGATGGTGCCATCGAACGGGCCATGAACCGAATCACGACGCAGCAGGCTTGCACGCTTGACCAGATCGTTCTCGGCGCCCTTGCGGACAACGATGGCGCGCAGACGCAGGCCGTCGCCACCACCGGTTTTCTCGATCAGGATGCGCGCCAGCAGACGGCCGATGCGACCGAAGCCGTACAGGACGACGTCGGTGCCTTTGCGAGCGGAAGCGTTTTGCTGGCCAACCACGTCAGCCAGTTCTTCGCGGACGAACTGCTCGGCAGTGCGGCCGTTGCCTTCGCTACGGAATTTGAACGCCAACTTGCCCAGGTCTACCGAAGCCGCGCCGAGCTTGAGCTCGCTCATGGCCTTGAGCAGAGGGAATGTTTCGTGGACGGAGAGTTCGCTGTCGTCGGAAGAACGGTGGCGAGCAAAGCGGTGAGCTTTGAGAATCGCGATGACAGACTGGTTGATCAGGCTGCGGCCATAGATCGAGCTCACCACGTTGTTATTGCGGTAGAGCTGACCGATAAGCGGAATCATCGCTTCTGCGAGTGCTTCACGGTCGATCCATTCACCAAGACACTGGTCGGGCTTCTGAGTCACGGTAACCTTCCACATGTAGGGGCAGAAAAAAGGGGCTACATTATGCCGCCGAGTGACTCACGTAGCAATGCGCGCTTGTCGTGCGATCCGTAACAATTCTCCGTTCAAAAAAATCACGCCTCGCGCAAACCCAATAAAACCGGGGCTTACAGCGCAGTCAATTTTTTGCGGTTTGCGCCGCGTTGTGCGTAACCCTCCGTAACACTCGTTCGTTTTACCACTACATATTCAATAATTTTTGGTAAAAAACAGGCGTTTTTTGTCTTTACCACTACATTTCGCCAAACCGGTGTAATAGACGCAGTCTGCAACTGACAGGCGGCACCCGAGGCCGCTACAATTACCGACTTTGTCGCAACGCTTGGAGCTCAACCTTCCGTGCCCGTTCTGCGTCTACCGCATCTCCCTGCCGCGGCAGGTAAACAGCATTGGGGCAACCTGCCCGGTGCCGCCCTGAGCCTGGCGATCGCCGAGGCCGCCAGTGCGGCCAAGCGCTTTACCCTGCTACTGACCGCCGACAGCCAAAGTGCCGAACGGCTGGAACAGGAGCTGAGTTTCTTCGCCCCGGATTTGCCCGTGCTGCATTTCCCCGACTGGGAAACCCTGCCCTACGATCTGTTCTCGCCGCACCAGGACATCATTTCCCAGCGCATCGCCAGCCTGTATCGACTGCCGGAACTGGTGCACGGCGTGCTGGTGGTACCGATCACCACCGCCCTGCATCGCCTGGCACCGACCAAATTCCTGCTCGGCAGCAGCCTGGTGCTGGACGTCGGCCAGAAGCTCGACGTCGAGCAAATGCGCACCCGCCTCGAAGCCACCGGCTATCGCTACGTCGATACCGTGTACGAGCATGGCGAATTCACGGTCCGCGGATCGCTGATCGACCTGTTCCCGATGGGCAGCAAGCTGCCTTACCGGATTGACTTGTTCGACGACGAAATCGAAACCCTGCGCACCTTCGATCCGGAGAACCAACGCTCCATCGACAAGGTCGATTCGGTCAAGCTGTTGCCGGCCAAGGAATTCCCGCTGCAGAAAGAAGCCGTGACCCGTTTCAAGGCACGCTTTCGCGAGCGCTTCGACGTCGACTTCCGCCGCTGCCCGATCTTTCAGGACTTGAGCAGCGGGATTACTCCCGCCGGCATCGAGTACTACCTGCCATTGTTCTTCGAGGAAACCTCAACGCTGTTCGATTACCTGCCCCAGGACACTCAGGTGTTCTCATTGCCTGGCATCGAACAGGCAGCGGAAAACTTCTGGAACGATGTGCGCAATCGCTATGAAGAGCGGCGTGTCGATCCATCCCGTCCTTTATTGCCACCCGCCGAATTGTTCCTGCCGGTGGAAGATTGCTTCGCGCGACTGAAGAACTGGCCACGGGTCGTCGCCAGTCAACAGGACGTGGATTCCGGTGCCGGTCGCGAGCGCTTCCCTGCCCGGGAACTGCCGAACCTGGCCATCGAAGCCAAGGCCACCCAACCGCTGGCGGCGTTGTCCGGTTTTCTCGACGAGTTTCCCGGGCGCGTGCTGTTTACCGCCGAATCCGCAGGCCGGCGCGAAGTGCTGCTGGAACTGCTGGAACGCTTGAAGCTGCGACCAAAAACCGTCGACAGCTGGCCGGACTTCGTGGCGAGCAAGGAACGCCTGACAATCACCATCGCGCCGCTGGATGAAGGCTTGCTGCTGGACGATCCGGCCCTGGCCCTGATTGCCGAAAGCCCGCTGTTCGGTCAGCGCGTGATGCAGCGCCGTCGCCGCGAAAAACGCGCCGATGCCAACAACGACGCGGTGATCAAGAACCTCACCGAACTGCGTGAAGGCGCGCCGGTGGTGCATATCGATCATGGGGTCGGTCGCTACCTCGGCCTCGCCACCCTGGAAATCGACAGCCAGACGGCCGAATTCCTCGCCCTGGAATACGCCGAGGGCGCCAAGCTCTACGTGCCGGTCGCCAACCTGCATCTGATCGCCCGCTATACCGGCAGCGACGACGCCTTGGCCCCGCTGCACCGACTGGGCTCCGAGACCTGGCAGAAAGCCAAGCGCAAAGCCGCCGAACAAGTACGCGACGTCGCAGCCGAATTACTCGACATCTATGCACGCCGCGCCGCCCGCGAAGGTTATGCCTTCGCCGACCCGAAAGCTGATTACGCGACCTTCAGCGCCGGGTTCCCGTTTGAAGAAACCCCGGACCAGCAGACCACCATCGAAGCCGTGCGCGAAGACATGCTCGCGCCAAAACCGATGGACCGCCTGGTGTGTGGCGACGTTGGCTTCGGCAAGACCGAAGTGGCGATGCGCGCCGCGTTCATCGCCGTGCACGGCGGCAAGCAAGTCGCGATTCTGGTGCCGACCACCCTGCTCGCCCAGCAGCACTACAACAGCTTCCGCGACCGCTTCGCCGATTGGCCGGTGACCGTAGAAGTGATGAGCCGCTTCAAGTCTGCCAAGGAAGTGAATGCGGCGGTGGCGGACCTGGCCGAAGGCAAGATCGACATCGTCATCGGCACGCACAAGTTGCTGCAAGACGACGTCAAAATCAAAAACCTCGGGCTGGTGATCATCGACGAAGAACACCGTTTCGGTGTGCGCCAGAAAGAACAGCTCAAGGCACTGCGCAGCGAAGTCGACATTCTCACCCTGACCGCCACGCCGATTCCGCGCACGCTGAACATGGCGGTGTCGGGCATGCGCGACCTGTCGATCATCGCCACGCCGCCGGCGCGTCGCCTGTCCGTGCGCACTTTCGTCATGGAACAGAACAAGAGCACGGTCAAGGAAGCCCTGCTCCGCGAGCTGCTGCGTGGCGGCCAGGTCTACTACCTGCACAACGACGTGAAGACCATCGAGAAATGCGCCGCCGATCTTGCCGAACTGGTGCCTGAGGCACGAATCGGCATCGGTCACGGGCAGATGCGCGAACGCGAACTCGAACAGGTGATGAGCGACTTCTACCACAAGCGCTTCAACGTGCTGATCGCCTCGACCATCATCGAGACCGGCATCGACGTGCCGAGCGCCAACACCATCATCATCGAGCGCGCCGACAAATTCGGCCTGGCGCAGCTGCACCAGTTGCGCGGACGGGTTGGACGCAGTCACCACCAGGCTTACGCCTACCTGCTGACACCACCGCGCCAGCAAATCACCCCGGACGCGGAAAAACGCCTTGAAGCGATCGCCAACACCCAGGACCTCGGCGCGGGCTTCGTACTCGCCACCAACGACCTGGAAATCCGTGGCGCCGGCGAATTGCTCGGCGATGGTCAGAGCGGGCAAATCCAGGCGGTCGGTTTCACGCTGTACATGGAAATGCTCGAACGTGCGGTGAAGTCGATCCGCAAGGGCGAGCAGCCGAACCTCGACCAACCCCTGGGCGGCGGTCCGGAAGTCAACTTGCGGGTGCCGGCACTGATTCCCGAGGACTATCTGCCGGACGTCCACGCACGCCTGATTCTCTACAAGCGCATCGCCTCGGCCACCGATGAGGAAGGCCTGAAGGATCTGCAAGTGGAAATGATCGATCGTTTCGGCCTGTTGCCAGAGCCGACCAAGAACCTGATGCGCATCACCGCCCTGAAGTTGCAGGCCGAATTGCTGGGCATCAGAAAGGTCGACGGTGGTCCGCAAGGTGGTCGCATCGAGTTCGCCGCGCAAACCCCGGTCGACCCGCTGACGCTGATCAAACTGATCCAGAGCCAGCCCAAACGCTACAAATTCGAAGGGGCCACGGTGTTTAAGTTCATGGTCCCGATGGAACGCCCGGAAGAGCGCTTTAATACTGTAGAGGCGCTGTTCGAGCGCCTCATCCCGAAAACTGCTTGAAGGACGCCGCATGCGCCTGTTTCGCTTACTGACCTTGATGATCTCCTTGGTCACTCCCACGGCGTTTGCCGCCGATCTGTATCAGGTTGAAATGATTCTGGTCCGTCAGAACGCTGTGCCACCCATTGTCAGTCGCGCCGCACCGGAAGACTGGGCAGCCGGCGCGCAGCCCATCAGTCCCGACAGCCTGCGCACACCGAGCCTCAATGGCGAAGTGGCAAAACTCAGTGCCAGTACCGACTACACCGTGTTGCTGCACAAGGCCTGGCAACAAACGCTCGGCGAAGAAGCCACCAAAGTCGCGATCAGCGAGGGCAAGGAACAATTCGGTCAATTCCCGATCGAAGGCACGCTCAACCTGAAACTGGGACGTTTTACCGACGTCGACGCAGACTTCTGGATCAACCAGATCAACGCCGATGGCCTGGTCACCGCCAGTGAACGCCTGAAACAGGAAAGCCACACCAAGAACGGCCAGCTGAACTTCCTCGACAACGGCCACCTTGGCCTGCTGATCAAAATCACCTCGCTGACCATCCCCGCACCTCGGCCAGCCCCCGAAGAAATTCCGGACTGATTGAGTCCCTATGTCCGCGACCCTGAGCAAACCCCTGGCACCCTCCTGGGTCAGCCGCTTCAAGGAGCAGAGCCTCGAACGCGGCCGCCGCTACGCACTGGAGAATCGCGTCAGGATAGTCGAGGCCGGCGACGCGACCATCATTGCCGCTTGCGAAGGCTCTGGCGGCAACGTTTATCGTCAGACCATTCGCCTGCGTGAGTCAGCCAAAGGCACCTTGCTGATGGTCGATGCCACCTGCTCTTGTCCGGTGCACACCAACTGCAAGCATTGTGCGGCGGTCTTGCTGCAGGTGCAGGAAACACTCGATTACCCCGCCGCCGCCAAGGACGCCGAGCTTCTGGAGAAACTGCAGGCCGTACTGGAAAACCGCAGTCCGAAAGCACCGCCACAAGTCCTGATAGATAACGTGCAACCTGTGCCTCGCCTGTGGCTGGCGAGCATCGAGTTCAGTGCCTTCGAGCCACGCAATGGCAAGATGCAGCGCTATATCCAGCATCGCGCGGCGCTGTCCTTCAGCTATCTGGACGAGTACGTTTCCGGGCAGAAAAACGCCGATATCCTGATTCGCCAGGAAACACAGACACTTCGGATAAAGCGTCATCCGGACGTGGAACAGTCCTACCGGGAACAGCTGCGGATCCTCGGTTTCAAAGTCGCCACCCGCCAGAGCAAAGCCCTGCCGGAAAGTGCCGGCGAATTGTTCGAGATGGTCAATGACAGCGCCTGGCTGACCTTCACCCTCAATGAATTGCCGAAGCTGCGCACCCAGGGCTGGGAGCTGCAGATCAACGAAGACTTCGGTTTCGACCTGACCGCCGTGGACGACTGGTACGCCACCGTCGAACAGGCACCGGAACGTGACTGGTTTGATCTGGAACTGGGCATCATCGTCAATGGCGAGCGGCTGAGCCTGCTGCCGATCCTGTTGAACCTGATGCGTTCCCACACCGAAATCCTCAACCCGGAACGCCTCGCCCGACGGCGCGACGATGAGTTGATCCTGGTGAACATTCCCAACCGCCCGAACTCCGAACAGGGCCCCTTGCAAGTCGCCCTGCCCTTCGGGCGCTTGAAGCCGGTGCTGGCCACCCTTGGCGAGTTCTACCTGCAAGAGCCTGGTGAAACCACACTACGCCTGAGCAAGGCCGACGCCACGCGCCTGAATCCGCTGGAAGACCTGCCGCTGCTATGGGAAGGCGGCGAACAGATTCGCACCTTTGCCCAACGCTTGCGAGACATCAAGGACTACACCGCCACGGCACCGGACGGCTTGAATGCGACGCTGCGCCCCTACCAGCTGGAAGGCTTGAGCTGGATGCAGTCATTGCGACAACTGGAAGTCGGCGGGATCCTGGCGGACGACATGGGCCTGGGTAAAACCCTGCAAACCCTGGCGCATGTTCTTACGGAGAAAAACGCCGGACGTCTCGACCGGCCATGCATGGTGGTAATGCCTACCAGCCTGATCCCCAACTGGCTGGACGAAGCGGCACACTTCACACCACAGCTCAAAGTGTTGGCGCTGTATGGCGCCAGCCGCAAAAAGCATTTCGACAACCTCGCCGATTACGACCTGATTCTGACCACCTACGCCTTGCTGCCCAAGGATGTCGAACGCTTGGCGGCTCAGCCATTACACGTACTGGTACTGGACGAAGCGCAGTACATCAAGAATCCGAACAGCAAGGCGGCCCAGGCAGCGCGCGAACTGAATGCTCGTCAGCGCCTGTGCCTGAGCGGCACACCCCTGGAAAACCACCTGGGTGAACTGTGGTCGCTGTTTCACTTCCTGCTGCCGGGCTGGCTGGGTGACGTCAAAAGCTTCAACAGCGATTACCGCGTACCGATCGAAAAGCGCGCCAGCGAAGTCAGACTTCAGCACCTCAATGGTCGGATCAAACCCTTCCTGTTACGTCGCACCAAGGAACAGGTGGCGACCGAGTTGCCGCCGAAAACCGAGATAATCCACTGGGTCGAGCTCAACGAAGCCCAACGCGACGTTTATGAAACGATGCGCCTGGCCATGGACAAGAAGGTTCGCGACGAGATCACCCGCAAGGGCGTGGCGCGCAGCCAGATCATCATCCTTGAGGCGCTGCTGAAATTGCGGCAAGTGTGCTGCGATTTACGCCTGGTCAACGACGCCACCCTACCGGCGCGTGGCAGCACTTCGGGCAAACTCGACAGCCTGATGGAAATGCTCGAAGAGCTGTTTGAGGAAGGGCGGCGGATTTTGCTGTTCTCGCAGTTCACTTCGATGCTGTCGTTGATCGAAGATGAGCTGAACAAACGCGGAGTGGCCTACGCCCTGCTGACCGGACAGACCCGTGATCGACGCACGCCAGTGAAGGACTTCCAGAGCGGCAAACGTCAGATATTTCTGATCAGCTTGAAGGCAGGCGGCGTGGGCCTGAACCTCACGGAAGCAGATACGGTGATTCATTACGATCCGTGGTGGAACCCTGCGACTGAAAATCAGGCGACCGACCGTGCCTATCGCATTGGTCAGGAGAAGCCGGTGTTCGTCTACAAGTTGATCGCGCGCGGCACGGTGGAAGAGAAGATTCAGCATCTGCAAAAAGAAAAATCCGACCTCGCGGCGGGCGTGCTAGATGGACGTCAGGCCGGGGACTGGAAACTGCAGAGCGATGATATCGAGGCGTTGTTCGCGCCGTTGCCGGATAAGCTGGAGAAGCGCTGAGAACGGCGGCGCCTGAGAGATCGCTATCGCGAGCAGGCTCGCTCCCACATGGTTTTCACCGCACCTGTGGGAGCGAGCCTGCTCGCGATAGGGTCAACTCGGTCTTGAGCCTGACTCAGCCCCTGAGCACCCGCGCCAGCGTCGACTTCACCTTGCCCATCCCGTCATGCAACGCCTGCTCGATCTCGGCCATGGTGATCACCGCAGTCGACTTGCCCGCCGCCGGATTCACCACCAGCGCCAGACAGGCGTAATCCAGCTCCAGCTCACGAGCCAGGGCCGCTTCCGGCATTCCGGTCATGCCGACGATGTCGCAACCGTCACGCTCCAGGCGCGCGATCTCGGCAACGGTTTCCAGGCGCGGACCCTGGGTACAGGCATACACGCCATGGCTGCTGTAACCGACGCCCTCAGCCGCCAGTGCCGCGATCAATTGCTGACGCAGCGGTTCGCTGTAGGGATAGCTGAAATCGATGTGCGTGACCTGCTCCAGATCATCGGCAAAGTAAGTGTGCTCGCGACCACTGGTGTAGTCGATCAACTGATGCGGCACGCAAAAATGCCCAGTACCCATCGCCGCATGAATGCCACCCACCGCGTTCACCGCGAGAATCGCCTCGGCCCCGGCCTGTTTCAGCGCCCAGAGGTTGGCGCGGTAGTTCACCTGATGCGGCGGGAAACGGTGCGGGTGACCATGACGGGCGAGGAACAGCACTTCCTTGCCTGCGTACTCGCCGACCTGCACCTCGGCAGAGGGCGCGCCGTAAGGGGTGTCCACCGCCAATGACTGACGAATGCGCAGATCTTCGAGCTGAGTGAGGCCAGTGCCTCCGATAATCGCGTAAACCGTCATAACGAACCGCCCTTAATCGATCAATTGAGCTTCTTTGAGCGCGCCGACGGCAACCAGCCAACGCGGATCCTGACGGTACTCTGTGTTCGCAAACGACTGACCGCGCATTCGTGCGATGCGCGCAGACGGCTTGACCTTCAGGCGTTGCGCGGCGCTCAGGGCCAGCTCGGCGGCAGCGCGATCGTTGCACACCAGGCCCATGTCGCAACCGGCGGTCAAGGCCGCTTCAATGCGACTGGCGGCATCACCCACTACGTGGGCGCCGGCCATGGACAGGTCATCACTGAAGATCACACCGTCGAATTGCAATTCACCACGCAGAATGTCCTGCAACCAGCGCCGGGAGAAACCGGCAGGCTGGGAATCGACTTGAGGGTAGATGACGTGCGCCGGCATGATCGCTGCCAGCTGTTTGCTCAGCCTGGCGAACGGCACCAGGTCATTGGCGCGGATCTCGTCGAGGCTGCGCTCGTCGTTCGGAATCGCCACGTGGGAATCGGCCTCGGCCCAACCGTGACCGGGAAAATGCTTGCCGGTGGCAGCCATGCCCGCACTGTTCATGCCACGAATGAACGCACCGGCCAGCAGAGCCGCACGCGCAGGGTCGCCTTCGAACGAACGGGTACCGACCACCGCGCTGCGCTGGTAATCGAGGTCAAGTACCGGTGCGAAACTCAGATCCAGGCCAACAGCCAACACCTCAGTTGCCATGATCCAGCCGCACTGCTCGGCCAGGTACTCAGCATTCGGATTATCGGCAATGGCGCGCATCGCCGGCAGTCGGACGAAGCCCTGGCGAAGACGCTGTACACGCCCGCCTTCCTGATCCACCGCCAGCAACAGATCCGGACGGATGGCACGGATTGCGGCACTCAACTCACGGACCTGACGCGGATGCTCGATGTTGCGAGCGAAAACAATCAGGCCACCCACCTCGGGCTGGCGCAGCAATTGGCGATCTTCGGCCGTCAGCCAGGTACCGGCGACATCCACCATCAACGAGCCTTGCAGGCCAGCAGTCATAGAGATTCCTTGATAACGAAAAATCCGGCTCGCACGAATTCGCCGCCATGGGCAGTGCCCGGCAGATCGGCGATATCGATAGGGAACGGATTCAGAACGAGAGTCGGCATGGGCGGCTAGCTTAGCGGATGTCAGCTGCCGCGCCCACCCGTGCGGGATTAAACCTTGGCGGCAACCGCTGTCGACTTGCTGCGCGGACGCAATTGAGCGCTGGCCATGGCCGTGTCGGTGACACCGGACTCGGCACGCATGCCCGCAGCCAGGAACGGCACCATCAGTCGCATGACTTGCTCAATGGAGGTATTCACCCCGAAGTCGGTTTCGGCAATGGCGCGCAAGGCCTTGATGCCGGACATGCTGAACGCAGCGGCGCCCAGCATGAAGTGCACACGCCAGAACAGTTCGATCGGCGGAATCCGTGGCGCGGCTTCGTTGACCAGCATCATGTAGCGGCGAAACACCTTGCCGTACATGTCTTCCAGATAACGACGCAAATGCCCCTGGCTCTGACTGAAAGCCAGACCCAACAAACGCATGAAGATAGAAAGATCGTTGCCACTGCGCGGCTGGACCACCAGGGCCTGCTCGACGAGGATTTCCAGCAATTCCTCAAGTGTCGCCTTGTTCTCCGGCTTGGCCTGACGACGCTCCAGCTCTTTGTCGAGACTGATGCAGAACGGCCCGAGAAACCGGGAGAAGACAGCCTGGATCAGTGCTTTTTTCGACCCGAAGTGGTAGTTCACCGCCGCCAGATTGACACCGGCCTTGCTGGTTATCAGACGCAACGAGGTTTCGGCGAAACCTTTTTCCGCGAACAACTGCTCGGCAGCATCAAGAATGCGTTCTACGGTTTCCGACTGGGCCATGACTACTCCGCCTGACAAACACTTGTTTGAAACATACGTTTCAGTCTGAGTATTGTCAAGTCTGGCAGTTCGATTTGGGAATGGTCAGTCAGACATTTAACCATACAACTGCAAAGCTTCAATCAGAAGGCTGATCGACCGTCTGGCGGCAGGCAAAAAAAGGGGCATTGCCAAGATCGTTTCACTGTATATAATCCCAGTCACTGTATAAAAAGACAGAGCGATCATTATGCTAAAGCTGACGCCACGCCAAGCAGAGATTCTGGCCTTCATCAAACGCTGCCTAGAAGACAACGGCTACCCGCCAACCCGCGCGGAAATCGCTCAGGAATTGGGTTTCAAATCCCCCAATGCGGCAGAAGAACACCTCAAGGCGCTGGCCCGCAAGGGTGCCATTGAGATGACGCCCGGAGCCTCTCGCGGGATCCGCATTCCCGGTTTCGAGGCCAAGGCCGACGACTCCAGCCTGCCGATCATTGGCCGCGTTGCCGCTGGCGCGCCAATCCTCGCTCAACAGCACGTCGAGGAATCCTGCAACATCAATCCTTCGTTTTTCCATCCTCGCGCCGACTACCTCCTGCGGGTACATGGCATGAGCATGAAAGACGTCGGTATTTTCGATGGCGACCTGCTGGCCGTGCACACCACCCGTGAAGCCCGCAACGGCCAGATCGTGGTCGCTCGGATCGGCGACGAAGTGACCGTCAAGCGCTTCAAGCGTGACGGCAGCAAAGTCTGGCTGATCGCCGAAAACCCTGACTTCGCCCCTATCGAAGTAAACCTTAAAGATCAGGAACTGGTGATCGAAGGCTTGAGTGTCGGCGTCATTCGCCGCTAAAGGAGGCTTTATGCAGTTCCCACACACATCACAGCAAGCCCAACTGCCGTTGTTCGAGGCGTTCATGGCGCAGCCATTGGCGCCAATTCTGAAGGAAGTGGTCGAGTCGCCATGGAGCGCGGAACCCGAGGTCTTCAGTGAGTTGTCTCTGCGTGGTGCCGCCGGAAACTGCCTGAACCTTCTGGCACCAATCCTCAGGGAATTGAGCCAGGATCAGGATGCGCGCTGGCTGACGCTAATCGCCCCGCCCGCCAGTCTGACCCAGGCTTGGCTACGGGACGCCGGCCTCAATCGCGAACGTATTCTGTTGTTGCAGCCGCGCGGCACTCAGAGCGCTCAGCAACTGACCTGCGAAGCCCTTCGCCTGGGTCGAAGCCACACGGTTGTCAGCTGGCTCAATCCGCTGACCGCGAACTCGCGGCAACAGTTGATCAGCGCAGCCCGGACCGGGGACGCTCAAAGCCTGAATATTCGATTGGGCTGACTGACACATACTGCGCCTTTACCGGCGCAGGGCTTCTCCAGGGACAGAAAAGCTGATCTACAACTGGGTACTGGAATCCGACGGGCGGGATCAATGAAGGACCCGCGACCCCTCTTCCTTATCGAATTCGCCTTCAACCAGACGTCCTGCCATCTGCACACCAACGCTCAACATCGCCTTGGCGACTTCCACGTGCTGGCCTTGAAGGAACGCTTTGGCGTCCTCGGAGAAATCCAAAGTCACCAGAGAACCCTCGTCCTCAGCCCTGCGCAGCTCAATCCGGCCGTCTGGTAACTCGACAATTTCTAGAAAGGACGTTGGCATAAAGGTCTGTTCTCCACGAAAGGCGGGGATTATATAGGCATTGGCCACGCTCCGCTCGGGATCTTGACCAGATGTCATTGCAAGAAAATATCTTTTAGCGGTCACCCCTGAGGCGGAAAGCCATTAAGGGCCTCCACCAACCGCTCAATTTTTCAGCACTCGTTCAAGCCATCGCGAAAACGGATCGCCAAACTTTTAAGGTTCTGTCGCCAGCTCTCCAGCTCTTCGCGGCTCAACTCCTCAGGCACCTCTTCTTCATCCAGATTCACGGCCAGAATCAACGGCTGCGTCACGTCGCCCTTGGGTTTGTGCGGTGCGCGGGGTGGCTGGAACAATGCTTTATGAGCCGCCAGCAACTTGGCCAGCCAGGTTTCCGGGTTGTTGGCCAGTTCGATCATCTCGGCCAGCTCAGGAATGGCGATGGTTTCCAGGACTTCGCGAGTCAGCAACGTTTCGGCCCGTGATGCATTGGCCTGAGGCAAGCGATAGAAGCCAGCGATCTCGTGACACAACCCCAACAGCGCACCGTACAGGTGAAACAACGTTGACTCACGGCCAGCCTGAATCAGCGCCAGAGAGTTCATTGCCCGCCCCTCTTCAGCTTTGGCGAGCGCCTCCAGGGACAGTCCGGCGAAATAAATCTTTTGATTGGTACGGGTATAGAGCTCGTGGGCCATGGCGGCAGTCTCCACAACGAAATAATTGCATCACGCAGGTCATGCAGGAGCGAGCTCGCGATGGTCGTCTACGATGACGCGGGCCTTCAGAATGCCCGCGCTACTCTCACGCTCATCGCGAACGCGCTCACTCCTGCAAGGTATTGCGATTTTACGCCTTCGCAGCCGGTCGCTTGTCCTCGACCTTCCACTTGCCACCGTCGTAGAACGCCTTCCAGCCAGTCGGCTTGCCGTCGACTTCTGTCTGCACGTACTGCTCTTTGGTCTTGCGGCTGTAACGGATCACTGCCGGGAGGCCGTCCGGATCTTTCTTCGGCGCTTCGCAGAGGAAATGATACTTCGGATCGATTTCATCCTTGTGCGGGATGATCTCCATGACCAATGGCGCACGAGTCTCACGGTTTTTCGGGAACTGGCTCGCTGCCAGGAACAGACCGGATGCACCGTCGCGCAGGATGTAGGTGTCGTTGACCTTTTCGCATTTCAGCTCAGGCATCTTCACCGGATCCATCTTTGGCGGCGCCGCATCACCACTCTTCAGCAGTTTGCGAGTGTTCTTGCACGTTGGGTTGGTGCAACCGAAGAACTTGCCGAAACGACCGGTCTTGAGTTGCATCTCGCTGCCGCACTTGTCGCACTCCAGGCTAGGACCTTCGTAGCCCTTGATGCGATAGTTGCCCTCTTCGATTTCGTAGCCATCGCAATCCGGGTTGTTACCGCAGATGTGCAGCTTGCGCTTCTCGTCGAGCAGATAAGCGTCCATCGCCGTACTGCAGATCGGGCAGCGATGCTTGCCGCGCAATACCAGGGATTCCGACTCACCCTCGTCGTCCGCAGCGATTTCATCGCCGGGCACCAGGTTGACGGTCGCCTTGCAGCGTTCTTTCGGTGGCAGGCTGTAGCCCGAGCAACCGAGGAATACTCCGGTCGATGCGGTACGAATCTGCATTGGGCGACCGCAGGTCGTGCACGGAATATCGGTCATCACCGGCTGGTTCGCCCGCATGCCGTTTTCCGCGCCTTCGGCCACTTCGAGTTTTTTCTTGAAGTCGCCGTAGAACTCGTCGAGCACGTTTTTCCAGTCGCGCTCGCCCTGGGCCACGTCATCGAGGTTCTCCTCCATGCCGGCAGTAAAGCCGTAGTCCATCAGGTTGGAGAAGCTTTCGGCCAGACGCTCGGTGACGATGTCACCCATCTTTTCCGAATAGAAACGACGGTTGTGCAGCGCCACGTAACCGCGGTCCTGGATGGTCGAAATGATCGCCGCATAGGTCGAAGGACGACCGATGCCGCGTTTTTCCATTTCCTTTACCAGGCTGGCTTCCGAGTAACGCGCCGGCGGTTTGGTGAAGTGCTGGGTCGGATCAAGCTTGATCAGCTTCATCGCATCGCCCTGGGCCATGTCCGGCAGCACGTCATCATCACCTGGCTTGGCGATCTGCGGCATCACACGGGTGTAACCGTCGAACTTGAGGATACGGCCCTTGGCGCGCAGCTCGAAGTCACCGGCGCCGACAGTGACCGTGGTCGACAGGTATTGGGCCGGCAGCATCTGGCAGGCGAGGAACTGGCGCCAGATCAGCTCGTAGAGGCGCTCGGCATCACGCTCCATGCCAGAGAGCTTGCTTGGCTCGGTGTTGGCGTCGGACGGGCGAATCGCTTCGTGAGCCTCTTGGGCGCCTTCCTTGCTGCTATAGACGTTCGGTGTTTCCGGCAGGTACTTCTTGCCGAACTCGCCTTCAATATAAGTACGCGCCATCGCCACGGCGTCTGCCGAGAGGTTGGTGGAGTCGGTACGCATATACGTGATGTAGCCGGCTTCATACAGACGCTGGGCCATCATCATGGTTTTCTTCACGCCGAAGCCCAGGCGGTTGCTCGCGGCCTGCTGCAGGGTGGAAGTGATGAACGGGGCCGATGGCTTGCTGCTGGTCGGCTTGTCTTCGCGCTTGACGATGCTGTAGCTGGAAGCCTTGAGCTTCTCCAGCGCGGCCATGGCCTGGGCTTCGTTGAGCGGCTTGAAGGCTTCGCCCTTTTCTCGAGCGACGTCGAAACGCACGGTTGCACCCTTGGCGGTGCCGAGGTCAGCGTGAACCTCCCAATATTCTTCCGGAATGAACGCACGGATCTCACGCTCACGCTCGACCACCAGTTTCACGGCAACCGACTGCACACGACCGGCGGACAGACCACGGGCAATCTTGGCCCACAGCAGCGGCGAAACCATGTAACCCACCACGCGGTCGAGGAAACGACGCGCCTGCTGGGCGTTCACGCGATCGATGTCCAGCTCGCCCGGCTGGGAGAAAGCTTCCTGAATCGCCTTCTTGGTAATTTCGTTGAACACCACGCGCTTGTAGCGGCTGTCGTCACCACCGATGGCTTCGCGCAGGTGCCAGGCAATGGCTTCCCCCTCGCGATCCAAGTCGGTTGCGAGGTAGATGGTGTCAGCATCCTTGGCGAGCCGGCGCAGCTCTTCGATGACCTTTTCCTTGCCTGGAAGGATCTCGTACTTGGCTTTCCAGCCATGATCGGGATCGACCCCCATGCGAGCGACCAGCTGCTTGCGCGCCTTTTCTTTCGGCGACAGTGCCGGCGCTTCACCCGCAGCGGCCTTGCCGCGCTTGGCGGCTGGCTCTTTGCTGGCGCTAGCCGAACCGCTGGTGGGCAGGTCTCGGATATGGCCGATACTCGACTTCACCACGTATTGGTTACCCAGATACTTGTTGATGGTCTTGGCCTTAGCCGGGGATTCCACAATGACCAGCGATTTGCCCATGGATCAGAAAATTCCTGAATTCTAGAAGTGAAAGGCGTTGGCGCCTGACGCGGCACCGCTATATATAGTGGCTACAAGGTGAGGTCAAGCGCAGGGTTTTGCGCGCACTCAGCTTATGGCTTGGAAAAAACACTCGGTTCGGCTTGCACCAAAGCAAAGCGTGGCACCTGCTCGCCGTCAACTTCGACCGACTCCAGGAACATGCTCAAGGGACGCACCCAAAAGCCGTAATCGCCATACAGGGCTTGGTAGAAGACCACTTCTTCTTCGGTTTCCGAGTGCCGTGCAACACTGAATACACGGTACTGCGGACCTTTGTAATGTTGGTAGAGCCCAGGTTGTATCGGCATGCTTCGGCCCTCACTCAAATCTTTTCAAAATAAAAATAAAAATAAATCCGGAAAAACAAAAACCGGGGCACTTGGCCCCGGCTTCCGTCGACGAAACGATTAAACGCGTTCGAAGACGGTGGAGATGCCTTGGCCGAGACCAATGCACATGGTCGCTACCCCGAAGGTACCGCCATTTTGCTTCATCACATTGAGCAAAGTGCCGGAGATACGCGCACCGGAGCAACCGAACGGGTGACCCAGGGCGATCGCGCCGCCGTGCAGGTTAACCTTCTCGTTCATCTTGTCGAGCACTTTCAGATCTTTCAGCACCGGCAGGGCCTGTGCGGCGAAAGCTTCGTTGAGCTCGAAGAAGTCGATATCGTTGATGCCAAGGCCCGCGCGCTTCAGTGCTTTCTGTGTGGCCGGTACTGGACCATAGCCCATGATCGCCGGGTCCACACCTGCCACTGCCATCGAACGAATCACCGCCATGGGCTGGATGCCCAGGTCCTGCGCACGCTGCGCCGACATCACGATCATGCACGAAGCACCATCGGTGATCTGCGACGAAGTACCCGCGGTCACGGTACCGCCCTTTGGATTGAAGGCCGGCTTGAGGGCCGCCAGGCTTTCCAGGGTGGTTTCCGGACGAATGGTTTCGTCGTAGTCGAACAGTTTCAGGAAACCGTTCTCGTCGTAGCCCTGCATCGGGATGATTTCGTCTTTGAACTTGCCTTCCACGGTCGCCTTGTGGGCGAGCTGGTGAGAGCGCAGGCCGAAAGCATCCTGCTGCTCACGAGTAATGCCGTGCATTTTGCCCAGCATTTCGGCGGTCAGGCCCATCATGCCCGAGGCTTTCGCCGCGTACAGGGACATGTGCGGGTTCGGATCGACACCGTGCATCATGCTCACGTGACCCATATGCTCGACGCCGCCAACGACGAATACGTCACCATTGCCGGTCATGATCGCTTGCGCGGCCGTGTGCAGCGCACTCATCGACGAGCCACACAGACGGCTGACGGTCTGGCCGGCCGAGGTGTGCGGGATCTGGGTCATCAGCGACGCCATGCGGGCGATGTTCCAGCCCTGTTCCAGGGTCTGGTTTACACAGCCCCAGATCACGTCTTCGACTTCGCTCGGGTCGACCTTGACGTTGCGTTCCAGCAGTTTGCTGATCAGGTGCGCCGACATGTCTTCGGCGCGGGTATTGCGGTGCATGCCGCCCTTGGAGCGGCCCATCGGAGTACGACCGAAGTCGACAATCACGACGTCTCTAGGATTCAAGCTCATAAGTTCACTCTCACTCTAGTTGGGGGCGCTTAACCGAAGAAGCTCTGGCCGTTTTTGGCCATTTCGCGCAGCTTCGCGGTCGGGTGGTACAGCGCGCCCAAATCAGCGTACTGGTCAGCCAGGGCAACGAACTCTGCAACACCGATCGAGTCGATGTAGCGCAGCGCACCGCCACGGAATGGAGGGAAACCAATACCGTAGACCAGACCCATGTCGGCTTCGGCAGCGGTTTCGACAATGCCGTCTTCCAGGCAACGCACGGTTTCCAGGCACAGCGGGATCATCATCCAGTTGATGATGTCTTCGTCAGTGACTTCGCGCTGTTCAAACACGATTGGCTTGAGCACTTCCAGGACCGACGGATCGGCCACCTTCTTCTGCTTGCCCTTCTTGTCGGTCTCGTAGGCGTAGAAGCCCTTGCCATTCTTCTGGCCCAGGCGCTTGGCTTCGTAAAGCACGTCAACGGCCGAACGACGGTCGTCTTTCATGCGATCAGGGAAACCTTCGGCCATCACGTCACGGCCGTGGTGGCCGGTGTCGATGCCGACCACGTCCATCAGGTAGGCCGGGCCCATGGGCCAGCCGAATTTTTCCATGACCTTGTCGACACGGACGAAGTCCACACCGGCGCTGACCAGCTTGGCGAAACCGCCGAAGTACGGGAACAGAACGCGGTTGACCAGGAAGCCCGGGCAGTCGTTGACCACGATCGGGTTCTTGCCCATTTTCTTGGCGTAGGCAACGGTGGTGGCCACGGCCAGCTCGCTGGACTTTTCGCCACGGATCACTTCGACCAGCGGCATCATGTGCACCGGATTGAAGAAGTGCATGCCGACGAAGTTTTCCGGACGCTTGAGGGCCTTGGCCAACAGGCTGATGGAAATGGTCGAGGTGTTCGAGGCGAGGATGGTGTCCTCTTTGACCTGCTCTTCGACTTCGGCCAGAACGGCTTGCTTGACCTTCGGGTTCTCGACGACCGCTTCAACCACCAGGTCAACGTGACCGAAGTCACCGTAGGACAGGGTCGGACGAATGCCGTTGAGCACTTCAGCCATTTTCGCGGCGGTCATGCGGCCTTTCTCAACGCGGCCCACCAGCAGCTTGGCAGCTTCGGCCAGCCCCTGCTCGATACCGTGCTCGTTGATGTCCTTCATCAGGATCGGCGTGCCTTTGGAAGCCGACTGATAGGCGATACCGCCACCCATGATGCCGGCGCCGAGTACGGCAGCCTGCTTCACGTCCTTGGCGATTTCGTCGTAGGCCTTGGCCTTTTTCTTCAGCTCCTGATCATTCAGGAACAGGCCGATCAAGCTCTGCGCAGCAGAGGTCTTGGCCAGCTTCACGAAACCGGCGGCTTCGACTTCCAGCGCCTTGTCGCGACCGAAGTTCGCGGCTTTCTGGATGGTCTTGATCGCTTCGACCGGCGCCGGGTAGTTCGGGCCAGCCTGGCCGGCCACGAAACCTTTGGCGGTTTCGAAAGCCATCATTTGCTCGATCGCGTTCAGCTTCAGTTTTTCCAGCTTCGGCTGGCGCTTGGCCTTGTAATCGAACTCGCCGGAAATAGCGCGCTTGATCAGTTCCAGCGCAGCTTCCTGCAGCTTTTCAGGAGCCACCACGGCATCGACGGCGCCGACTTTCAGCGCGTCTTCCGGGCGGTTTTCCTTGCCGGCGGCAATCCATTCGATAGCGTTGTCGGCACCGATCAGGCGCGGCAGACGCACGGTACCGCCGAAGCCCGGGTAGATGCCCAGCTTGACTTCCGGCAGACCGATCTTGGCCTTGGTGGACATGACGCGGTAGTCCGCTGCCAGACACATTTCCAGACCGCCACCCAGAGCGATGCCATTGATCGCGGCGACTGTCGGGACGTTGAGGTCTTCGAAATCGCTGAAAATCTTGTTGGCTTCGAGGTTGCCAGCAACAAGCTCTGCATCCGGCAGCTTGAAGTTGTCGACAAATTCGGTGATGTCGGCGCCGACGATGAAGACGTCCTTGCCACTGCTGACGATCACACCCTTGATCGAAGCATCTGCCTTGATGGTGTCTACGGCCTGACGCAGTTCGTTCAGGGTTAGACGGTTGAACTTGTTGACGGACTCACCCTTGAGGTCGAACTTCAGTTCGACGATGCCACTTTCAAGAGCCTTAACCGTGATGGCTTTACCTTCGTAAATCATCAACTGATCTCCACGATATGGAAGCTGAACAGTACACGTCGGACGCAGGCGAATGGCTCGGCAGGGACGTTAAACGTCGATGCTACGCCGATTCACCCGACACACCCGCCAACGCGATAGTCGGGATTCTGTAGGAGCGGTCTGAAATACAAACGCTCAATTCATACGCCCGTTTGATTTGGGTACGTCACCTTCACGGAATTTCCGACAATTGTCAATCGCCCGAAACAGGGGTTGAAACGCGACTTTCCGCTCATTTCCGTACTGCGAAGACCTTCAACACGCCAAGGCATGTGGAGTCATTCATAGGATCAATCATTAGAAAAGTCGCCCTAATTCCCGGCAGCCCGTGTTTAACGAGCTACGCTGGCGGAATCTCAGGGAAAAATGTGCACGCTTTTGGCGAATGCCCAGCGTAAGATCAGCCCACAGCGAATTACCGGCCTGCCTGGCCAGCCCCGCCCGATGATGTTGTCGGGCTTTTTATTGCCTGCAAAAAAGTCTGGGGGAGCTGGGCTGCCGGGGATGGACCTGCCACCCCCGTGGCGCTCTCGGGTTCATCGCGAGCAGGCTCGCTCCTACAGGGGGTTGCGGTTCAGGCGAGGGCTTTGAGGGTAGCGTCGATGTGCTGCAAGACCTCGGCTTCGCCCTTCTCGCCCCAATAAAGAGCAATCATTTGTTTGTCGGCCTCGACTTTGTAGACATTGTCCGGCAATTTTTCGAAATGATTGAGCAGCGATCGATCTTCGCAGACCTCCTGCCACTGATTCACCCACACGCCCGGTGATTTTTGCCAGAAACTCCAGCACGCCGGTTGATTGCCCCGTCGTGGTCGGTGGTACTGCGCACAGGGATTTGGCGGCTCCTGGCCGAGCCAGTGCGGCCACTCCTGCGGCGCCAACTGCATGGCCAGGCCAATGCGCCGCGCCTCCATGCGCAGGGCCATACGCCCGCTCTGGTGTCGCGACGGTCGCAACCAGGCCAGCGGACTGAGAACCACCAGCAGGATTGACACCACTATCCAGACCGTCATATCTGTACTCCCGATTCTTGATGAGCGTATTCAGTCACTTTGAAACCAATACGCTTGAAACCAGCCATACTTACCAATATCGCAATCCTCAGGAGGAGCACTTCATGCCCTACAACCACATTCTGGTCGCTGTAGACCTAACCGAAGAGTGCGACCCTGTAATCCACCGCGCTCGCGAACTGGCGGTGAGCAACGGTGCGAAATTGTCCCTGGTGCACATTGTCGAGCCGATGGCCATGGCCTTTGGCGGTGACGTGCCGATGGACCTGTCACAACTGCAACAACAGCAGTTCGACCAGGCCAAAGAGCGCCTTGACCGGTTGATCTTGAAATATCCGGAGCTGTCCAGGGAGTACAGCCACCTGACCTACGGCCAGCCACGCCAGGAAATTCACCACCTGGCCAAAGAGCAAGGGTGCGACATGATCGTGGTCGGCAGTCACGGGCGACATGGCCTGGCACTGCTGCTGGGCTCCACCGCCAACGACGTACTGCACGGAGCACCTTGCGATGTGCTGGCGGTGCGCCTGCAAACCAAAAGCTGATAGCCCCCTGTAGGAGCGAGCTCCCTCGCGATGGTCGTCAATGATATCTCGCAACGCCTGACGCCCCGCGAAACTCCCGGATTCATCGCGAGCAAGCTCGCTCCTACGGGGAATTGACCGTATTCCATATGAAAAGCCCGGCGTTCATGCGAATGAAGCCGGGCTTTTTCATGACAGGATCAATCAGGCGTCCAGCTCGGCCCAACGCTCGACCATCACGTCGAGTTCAGCCTGCAATTGCGCCAGTTGAGCGATCACCGCAGCGGTCTCGGCAGCCGGCCGCAAATAGAAACCAGCATCGGCCATTTGCGCCTCAACACTAGCGATCTGCTGCTCCATCGCTTCAATCTGCCCAGGCAGCGCCTCCAGCTCACGCTGCAATTTGTAGCTGAGCTTCTTCTTCGCCACAGGCGCTTCAACGGCTGCCGCAACCGGCGCAGGCTCGGCCTTGACCACCGCGGAGTTCAGGTCGGCCTTGCCGGACTTGCTCTCGGTCACGCCCAACAGGCGCGGCGAGCCGCCCTGGCGCAGCCAGTCCTGATAACCACCGACGTATTCGCGAACCTTGCCCTCACCTTCAAAGACCAGGGTGCTGGTGACCACGTTATCGAGGAACGCCCGGTCGTGGCTGACCATCAGCACGGTGCCGTTGAAGGTCAGCAATACCTCTTCCAGCAGCTCGAGGGTTTCAACGTCGAGATCGTTGGTTGGTTCGTCGAGCACCAGCAGGTTCGCCGGCTTGCTGAACAGCTTGGCCAGCAACAGTCGGGCACGCTCACCACCGGACAGTGCCTTGACCGGCGTGCGGGCACGCTGCGGGCTGAACAGGAAGTCGCCGAGGTAGCTCAGGACGTGACGGCTCTGGCCGTCGATATCGATGAAGTCGCGGCCTTCGGCGACGTTATCGATCACGGTTTTTTCCAGATCCAGCTGGTGACGCAACTGGTCGAAGTACGCCACGTCAATGCGCGTGCCCTCTTCCACCTTGCCGCTGGTGGGCTGCAGACCGCTGAGCATCAGCTTCAGCAACGTGGTCTTGCCGGTACCGTTGGCGCCGAGCAGGCCAATACGGTCGCCGCGCTGCAGGACCATGGAGAAATCCTTGATCAGGAACGGGCCACCCGGGTGAGCGAAACTCACGTTTTCGAGGACCATCACCTGCTTGCCGGACTTGTCGGCGGTATCGAGCTGAATATTGGCCTTGCCGGTACGCTCGCGACGTTCGCTGCGCTCAACGCGCAAAGCCTTGAGGGCACGTACGCGGCCTTCGTTACGGGTGCGGCGAGCCTTGATGCCCTGACGGATCCAGACTTCTTCCTGGGCCAGTTTTTTGTCGAACAGCGCGTTGGCGGTCGCTTCGGCAGCGAGTTCGGCTTCTTTATGCACCAGGAAGCTGGCGTAGTCGCCGTTCCAGTCGATCAAGCCACCGCGATCCAGTTCGAGGATGCGGGTCGCGAGGTTTTGCAGGAAAGAACGGTCGTGCGTGATGAACAGCACGGCACCCTGGAAATCCTTCAGCGCTTCTTCGAGCCAGGCAATCGCACCGATGTCCAGGTGGTTGGTCGGTTCGTCGAGCAGCAGCAGGTCGGGTTCGGAAACCAGCGCCTGGGCCAGCAGCACGCGACGACGCCAGCCGCCGGACAACTCGGCGAGGGTCTTGTCGGCGGGCAATTGCAGACGGCTCAGGGTGCTGTCGACCAGGGTCTGCAGACGCCAGCCATCGCGGGCTTCGAGATCGTGCTGGACGTGCATCAGCTTGTCCAGGTCAGCATCGGTGACGATGTTCTGGCTCAGGTGGTGATATTCGGCGAGCAGTGCGCCGACGCCGTCCAGGCCTTCGGCGACCACGTCGAACACGGTCCGCTCGTCGGCTACCGGCAATTCTTGCGGCAATTCGCCGATCTTGAGCCCGGGTGTGCGCCAAACGGAGCCGTCATCGGGCTTCTGGTCGCCCTTGACGAGCTTCATCATGCTGGACTTGCCAGTGCCGTTGCGGCCGATGATGCACACCCGCTCTCCACGGGCGATCTGCCAGGACACCTTGTCCAACAACGGCATAGCGCCGAAAGCAAGGGACACATCGCTGAATTTGAGCAGGGTCATGAGCTTCTCCAAAAACCGGGCGCGCATTCTACCTGACTTGAGGCTTCAGAAGGCCGGCAATTTCACTGTCGGAGCACTCTGCACAACAAATGTTGCGAACTTATTCAGACAGACCGGCAAAGCTTTCGTCCCCTGCTGGCAAAAGGCTAAGCTACAGTTAATAAAGTGTTGGCTTCGTCAGCACTTGTCATGTTTTCTCTGTTCGGACGTCTCATGCGCAGTCGCATTTTCAAGCTTTTTTCATGTCTTTTACTCTCTGCCGCTGCCGTTAACTCCGCCCAGGCGGTGGACCTGTCTACCCAACGCCAGTATTACGATGAAGCCAAGCGCGCCCTGGCCAAAGGCGATAGCGGCCCTTATTTCCGCTACAGCCAGGCCCTGAGCGATTACCCGCTGGAGCCCTACCTCGCGTACGACGAACTGACCGCGCGTCTGAAAACCGCGAGCAATGCCGAAATTGAAAAATTCCTTGCCGAACATGGCGACCTGCCACAAGCCAACTGGATGAAATTGCGCTGGCTGCGCTGGATGGCTGATCGAGGCGATTGGGAGACGTTCGTCAAATATTACGACCCCAAGATGAACTTCACCGAACTGGACTGCCTGAATGCGCAGTATCAGATCAGCCACAACCTCAAGTCCGAAGGTTACGCCAACACCAACAAACTCTGGCTGACCGGCAAATCCCAACCGGCCACCTGCGATGCACTGTTCGGCATGTGGGCCGCCGAAGGCCAATTGACCGAGCAAAAACGCTGGGAGCGCGCCAAGCTTGCCGCCCAGGCGCGCAACTACCCGCTGGCCAACAGCCTGGTCAACAGCCTGACTACCCTCGCCCCTCGCGGTCGCCTGCTGATCGATGTGGCGCAAAAACCCGAGCTGCTCAATCAACCGTCGCGCTTCATCCCGGCCGATGAGCCGATGTCCGATATCGTCAGCCTCGGTCTGCGGCGCCTGGCGCGGGAGGACCCGGACAAGGCCATGGATCTGCTCGACGGCTACGCCAGCAGCATGCACTTTTCCCGGGACGAAAAAGTGGCGATCGCCCGGGAAATCGGCCTGACGCTCGCGCGCCGCTTCGACAGCCGCGCGCTGGACGTCATGACCAAGTACGACCCGGAACTGCGTGACAACACGGTGTCCGAATGGCGCTTGCGCCTGTTGTTGCGCCTGGCTCGCTGGGAAGACGCCTATGAACTGACTCGCCGCCTGCCGCAAGACCTGGCCACCACCAACCGCTGGCGCTATTGGCAAGCCCGCAGCCTCGAACTGGCGCAGCCGCAAAACCCTGAGGCGCAGACGCTCTATAAAAACCTCGCTCGCGAACGCGATTTTTATGGTTTCCTCGCCGCCGATCGTTCGCAGTCACCCTATTCGCTGGTTAACAAACCCTTGGTGCTGAGCCAGGCGACAATCAATAAAGTGCGCAACACTCCCGGTATTCGTCGCGCCCTGGAGTTTCATGCCCGCGGACAGATCGTCGACGGTCGCCGCGAGTGGTACTACGTCAGCCGCCACTTCAGTCGAGAGGAAATGGTTGCCCAGGCAAAACTGGCCTACGACCTGAAATGGTATTTCCCGGCGATTCGTACGATCAGTCAGGCGCAGTATTGGGACGACCTGGACATCCGCTTCCCGATGGCTCACCGAGAAACCCTGGTCCGTGAAGCCAGAAACCGTGGCCTGCACTCGAGCTGGGTATTCGCCATCACCCGCCAGGAAAGCGCCTTCATGGACGACGCCCGCTCCGGCGTCGGCGCGTCAGGCTTGATGCAACTGATGCCCGTGACCGCCAAGGAAACCGCGCGCAAGTTCAGCATTCCCTATGCCTCGCCGCAGCAGCTGTTGGAGCCGGACAAGAACATTCAGCTCGGTGCCGCGTACCTGAGCCAGGTCCACAGTCAGTTCAACGGCAACCGCGTCCTCGCCTCCGCCGCCTACAACGCCGGACCCGGCCGAGTTCGCCAGTGGCTGCGCGGCGCCGATCACCTGAGCTTCGACGTATGGGTGGAAAGCATCCCGTTCGACGAAACCCGTCAGTACGTACAGAACGTGCTGTCTTACTCGGTAATCTACGGCCAGAAACTCAATTCACCGCAACCGCTGGTGGATTGGCATGAGCGGTATTTCGACGATCAGTAACCTGAGCCGGATTGCCGGCGATCGGTCCGCAAGGTGGTGCATCACCCTTGCGAATGCCATCGCTGGCAAGCCAGCGCCTACAGGTCGGCCAGTACCTTGCCATCACTGAACTGCAACGCCGCCAATCTTGCATACAGCGCATTAGTGGCAATCAGCTCCTGATGCGTCCCTACCGCCACCAGTTTTCCCTGATCCATCACAGCGATCCGGTCGGCATTTTTCACCGTGGCCAAGCGGTGGGCGATCACCAGGGTCGTGCGGTTTTTCATCAGGCTCGGCAGGGCTTGCTGGATCAGGTGTTCGCTTTGGGCATCTAGCGCGCTGGTGGCTTCATCCAGCAACAGGATTGGAGCATCCACCAGTAGCGCCCGGGCAATGGCCAGGCGCTGGCGCTGACCACCGGACAAACCCAGGCCGCCGTCACCCAAGTGAGTCTGATAACCGTTGGGCATGGCTTCGATAAAATCGTGGGCATAGGCAATTTTCGCTGCCTCCTGAACCTCCGTCAGCGTCGCCGTTGGCTTGCCATAGCGGATGTTCTCCTCGATGCTGCCGAAAAACAGCGCCGGGGTTTGCGAAACGAGGGCAAAGCAGCGACGCAGGTCCAGAGGATCGAGACAGGTCAGCGGCACGCCATCGAGCAGAAGGCGCCCTTCAGCAGGATCGTAAAAGCGCAGCAGCAGGTCATACACCGTCGACTTCCCGGCCCCGGACGGCCCGACCAGGGCCAGGGTTTCGCCGGCCTTGACGGTCAGACTCAAGCCATCAACGGCATAGCTTTCCGGACGTGACGGGTAGGAAAAACGTACGTCTTGCAGCTCCAGATCACCCCTTACCCGCTCGGGTAAGGTCGCGAGCCCCGTGCTCGGCGGCTGGATGATGTTTTCCGAACGCAGCAACTCGGCAATCCGCTCGGCTGCGCCGGCCGCGCGCTGCAATTCGCCAATCACTTCGCTCAGGGTGCCGAATGCACTGCCGACGATCAGGCTATAAAAGACAAACGCCGCCAGCTCACCGGCAGAAATACGACCGGCTATCACGTCCATGCCGCCGACCCACAGCATGACGCCGACTGCACCCAGCACCAGCACGATCACCAAGGTGATCAACCAGGCCCGCTGGAAAATACGCTTGCGCGCAGTGTTGAACGCCTCTTCCACGGTCAGGGCAAAACGCCGCTCGTCCTGGGCCTGGTGGTTATAGGCCTGCACGGTTTTGATCTGGCCCAGGGTTTCGGAGACATAACTGCCGATATCGGCAATCCGGTCCTGACTCAGGCGCGACAGGTTGCGCACCCGGCGACCGAAAATCAGGATAGGCGCGACCACCAGTGGCAGTGCAACCACAACGATGCTGGTGAGCTTGGGATTGGTCACAAACAACAGGACGATCCCGCCGATCACCATCAACAGATTGCGCAAAAACAGTGACAAGGAAGAGCCGATTACCGATTGCAGCAAGGTGGTATCGGCGGTCAACCGTGACTGGATTTCAGAGCTGCGGTTGTTTTCGTAGAACCCGGGATGCAGGTAGATCAGATGATTGAACACCTGACGACGGATGTCGGCGACACAGCGCTCGCCAATCCACGACACCAGGTAAAAACGCGCAAAGGTACCCACCGCCAGGCCGACCACCAACAGCATGAATAGACCGATCGATTGGTTGAGCAAGTGCGGGGACTGGGTCATGAAGCCCTGATCCACCAGCAGGCGGATACCCTGCCCCATGGATAAAGTGATGCCTGCCGTGACGATCAGCGCCAGCAAGGCGCCGAACGCCTGCCAGCGATAAGGCGCGATGAAATGGCTGGCCAGACGTATCGCACGGCGGTGACGAACAGAGAGCATTGGCATCATCCACAACGGAGCAGTGATTAAGGTCGGCCTAGACCGCTGAACGGGGCGGAACTCGGTAAATCATAATGAGTCAGGTTAATTATGACCGCCCCTGCTAGATGCTAGACACTATTGGTCTAAAGTCCGGGTGGCAACATCGCGCTATTTCTGGTGGACTGGTGCTGCCGCCATGCAGAGATCGCAGGGAGTTGTCACAGCCTGGTCACTTGGCGGTTCTAAAGTAGGCACACAACCTGATGAGGAGACAGGCCATGTCCTTGCAAGACAGCAGAGATGACAAGATTCAAGTGATCCGCACACAGCCCGACCAGTCTCTGGGTTGCTCCATAATCGATGCAGATGGCCGCGAAGTACCGATCACTGAAGACATGATCCAGACCGCGTGCCGTGAACTGGAACAGCGATTGGTCAAGCCTGCCGAACAAAAGTGATATAGCCACCGTCTTCTTGACCCGGCCCCTGTTGGCCGGGTTTTTTATGCTGTTTTTTGAGGGTGCTGCGCTCCCACGGATTCAATGCGATGCCAATGTTTCCGCATGACCTGTGGGAGCGTGGCCTGCCCGCGATAGGGCCAACGTGGTTATCAGACAGCCGACGCGCCCAACGCCGCCACGATCTGCCGCAATGCCGGCGAATCTCCTTCAATGCGCACCTTCAATCCGTCGATCTCACGGCGCGAAGGATAGTTTTTGCGCAAAGCATCGAACGCCGCCCGCTGCTCGCTCACGCTGCCTACAAGGCTGCGGCGGAAATCCGCGTCATCACGGCGCGGGTCGTACACCCCGCGGCACAACATCGCCAGTGCCCAGGCCGGATCGCTTTCAGCACTCAAGGTCGCTGCGGACAACCATGGCGCCGGCAGCAAATCGTTCAGGCTGACCTCGGCCGGTTGTCCGAGAAAATCGCAATACGCCTGGTAGATCTGTGCTGTTCCGCGTTGTTTGCCATCCAGGCTATAGCCGGCAATGTGCGGCGTGGCCAGCACACAGAGTTCGGCGAGTGCCACATCCACCTCCGGCTCACCCTCCCAGACATCGAGCACCGCTTGCAGGTCTTCACGCTGCAACAGCACCTGGCGCAGGGCGCTGTTATCCACCACCGGGCCACGGCTGGCATTGATCAGCCAGGTGCCGGGCTTGAGTTGGTTCAGATTCTTTTGATCGAACAAATGCCAGGTCGAATGCGCGCCCTGCTTGGTCAGCGGCGTGTGCAGGCTGATGACATCGCACTGTTCGATGATCTGCTCCAGGCTGACGTACTCCCCCCCTTCGGCGGCCTGGCGCGGCGGGTCGCAGACCAGTACCTTCCAGCCGAGCCCTTGCAGGACCTTGATCAGGCGCCCACCCACTTCACCGGCCCCCACCACCCCGTAAGTACGCTGAGTCAGGTCGGCGCCTTCGATTTCAGCCAGGGTCAGGAGACTGCCGAGCACGTAGTCGACCACGCCACGGGCATTGCAGCCCGGAGCACTGGACCAGGTGATCCCGGCTTTTTGAAAGTAATCCAGATCCAGGTGATCGGTGCCAATGGTGCAGGTGCCGACAAAACGCACCTTGCTGCCTTCAAGCAACGCGCGGTTGACATTGGTTACCGAGCGCACCAACAGCACATCGGCCTGTTCGACGGTGGCACGGTCGATGGAACGCCCTGGTACCCGGCGGATTTCACCGAAACTTGCAAAGAAGGCATCGAGCAGGGGGATATTTTCGTCGGCAACAATCAGCATGGCAGGCTCCTTAGGCGGATCGGCAGTGTAGGCGGAGATGCGGGTGGTGGGCCAGCGTGCATTGCGCATCCTGGATAGGAAGGACTGCAGATTCCTGTCGCGAGGGAGTTGTGGATTCATTCAAGAGGTCGATTACAAATCCCCAACACGGGTCTTTTCCTGACCGTTGCGTCAACGCGTAGAATGCGCGTCTGCGCATCAATACCTTCTGGACGTTTTGCCCTTGAACTCTGTGACTGACCGCTCCACCGCCAAGCCCCTCAATCGCCCGGCCCGGGTTCGCCTCGAGCTGAAAAACCTGCTCGCCCTGGCGCTGCCGATCATGATCGCGCAACTGGCGACCACGGCCATGGGGTTCGTCGATGCGGTGATGGCCGGCCGGGTTGGGCCACGTGATCTGGCTGCCGTGGCATTGGGTAATTCGATCTGGGTGCCGGTGTTCCTGTTGATGACCGGCACCTTGCTGGCCACCACACCGAAAGTCGCTCAACGTTTCGGCGCCGGCACCCACAGCGAAATCGGTCCGATCGTGCGTCAGGCGCTGTGGCTGGCATTGGTGGTTGGGTTGATGGCGACCGGCATTCTGTTCAGTGCCGAACCGATTTTGCGCGTCATGAAGGTCGACCCCGAACTGATCGGCCCGTGCATGCAGTATCTGCACGGCATCGCCAGTGGCCTACCCGCTGTTGCCTTCTACCATGTGCTGCGCTGCTTCAGTGATGGCCTGGGCCGTACCCGGCCGGCGATGGTGCTGGGCCTGTGCGGGCTGGCGCTGAATATTCCGCTGAACTACATCTTCATTTATGGCCACCTCGGTGTCCCGGCCATGGGTGGCGTCGGCTGCGGCTGGGCCACGGCGATCGTGATGTGGGTCATGGCGCTGGGCATGGCCGGCTGGGAGCGCTGGGCGCCGGCGTACCAATCGAGTGAATTGTTCAGCCGCTTCGACTGGCCACAATGGTCGGTGATCAAGCGCTTGCTGGGCATCGGCCTGCCCATCGGCATCGCGGTATTCGCCGAGTCGAGCATCTTTGCCGTCATCGCCCTGCTGATCGGCAGCCTCGGCGCCACCGTGGTCGCCGGGCATCAGATTGCCCTGAACTTCAGCTCGCTGGTCTTCATGATCCCCTACTCCCTCGGCATGGCAGTGACCGTGCGGGTCGGCCAGGCGCTGGGCCGCCAGGAGCCGCGCGAAGCACGCTTCGCTGCCGGGGTCGGCATGGGCACAGCCCTGGCCTACGCCTGTTTGTCGGCGAGCATGATGCTGTTACTGCGCGAGCACATCGCGACGATCTACACCGCTGACCCGACGGTGATCAAAGTGGCGGCAATGCTGATTGTCTACTCGGCACTGTTCCAGTTTTCCGATGCGATCCAGGTAACGGCAGCCGGCGCGTTGCGCGGCTATCAGGACACACGGGTGACGATGATCCTGACGCTGTTCGCTTACTGGGGCATTGGCTTGCCGGTGGGTTACGCCTTGGGCCTGACCGATTGGTTCGGCGCACCGAGTGGCCCGAGCGGGCTGTGGCAGGGTTTGATCGTGGGCCTGAGCTGCGCGGCGCTGATGCTGTCAATCCGCCTGACCCGCAGTGCGCGCAAGCGGATTCGCAACAGCCTGAATTGACTCTGTGGGAGCGAGCCTGCTCGCGATTGCGATGCATCATTCAACATTGATGGCGACTGATACAGCGCCTTCGCTGGCAAGCCAGCTCCTACAAGGCTTTGAGCGTCAAACGGACTTCTTGCGGATCCAGTAGAGGTAGGTGCCCGCCTCTTCCTGCTGACCGACCAGTTCATGATCGAGAAACACGCAGAACTTGGGGATGTCGCGCCGGGTCGATGGATCGGTGGCGATCACCTTCAGCAGACCGCCAGGCGCCAGGTCACGGATGTGCTGGTGCAGCATCATGACCGGCTCCGGGCAATTGAGGCCGGTGGCATCCAGGGTGCCGTCAACCGGCGTATTGATCATTTCACTCATGATTTGCTCCTGAAACGTGCCGGCATTGTCGCGCATTGCCGGGTGTTCGGTCATCTGTGGCATTACGCCTCACCCTGTGGGAGCGGGCTTGCCCGCGATGGCGGTTGATCAGCCGACTCAAATGTCGAATGTTACGGCCTCATCGCGGGCAATCCTGCTCCCACAGGTTTTATCTGATCAGCGGGCCTTGGGTTTCTTCACATCCAGCCGCCGCAAATGGCAGGTCACTTCTTCACGGTCGTGATACAGCTGTTTGCAGCCAATCTCGACCTTGATGCCCCGCGCCTTGAAGCCATCGGCAATCCGCTCCAGCAGACGTTTCACTTCGGCGTAACGCTGTTTCATCGGCAACTTGAGGTTGACCACCGCTTCGCGGCAATGCCCCTCGCCAATCCATTCTTCGAGCATCGCGGCGTTGCGCGCCGGTTTCTCGACGATGTCGCACACCATCCAGTCCACCGGTTGCTTGGGCTTGAAAGTGAAACCGTCGGCCATCAGATGTTGCACCAGTCCGGTGTCCATCAGGCTTTCGGCCATCGGGCCGTTGTCGATGGCGGTCACCAGCATGCCGCGATTGACCAGTTGCCAGGTCCAGCCACCGGGCGCGGCGCCCAGATCGACGCCGGTCATGTCGCCGTGCAGGCGTTCGTCCCACTGGTCGCGCGGGATGAAATGGTGCCACGCCTCTTCCAGCTTCAGCGTCGAACGGCTTGGCGCCTCGCGGGGGAATTTCAAACGTGGAATGCCCATCGGCCACATCGCCGAGTTGTTCGCCTCTGCCAGGCCCATGAACACTTCACGACCACTTTTGAAGGTCAGCAACAAACGCGGCTTGTGGGCGTCTTCCACCAGTTTGCCGGCCGCCGTCAGCGCCTTGCGCAGGTGGACTTCGAATTTCTTGCAGAAGTTCGACAGTTCCTTGCCGTCGTTGGTGTCGACCATCTCCAGCCACAGGCTGCCGCACAGCGGAAAGTCGGCCATATGGGCGAGGATCACACTGATGCGATCGGTTTCCGGCAAATCGATGAAGATCCCCCGAGCCCATTGGCGCGGGAAGATCAATTGATCGAAACGCTGACCGCGCATCAACCGCTCGGCGCCATCTTCTTCGGTGCAGACAAATTCGGCGCAGGCACTGGCGGTCTTGGCCTTGGCATAACCGGCCACATTCAGCCGCGCGGCGAGGTCGGAAATCTCGGAACAGACTTCGCCTTCGAAGCCCGGCCGGCAATGCATAAAGAGGGTGTTCATTCTTACTCCTGGGCAGATGGCGAGACATTCAACCACTGCGCGATGCCCAGACCTGCGTTGAAGCAAAGCCTGTCACGAAAACCGGCGCATGATAACTGAGATCGGAACCTGGGGTCTGTCCATAGAGTCCAGTTATTAGCCAGCTACTCAAAACAGGGCTAGGTTTAATGCTCTGCCCGTCCCCTCCGTCCGTAGCCGTGCGGACTTAAAGGAGTGATTGCAATGCCCTCCCTCAACAGTTTGAACACCCTTAAAACCCTGCAAGTCGACGACAAGACCTATCACTATTTCAGCCTGCCGGATGCCGCCAGGAGCCTGGGCGATCTGGATAAGTTGCCAATGTCGTTGAAAGTGTTGCTGGAAAACCTGCTGCGCTGGGAAGACGAAAAAACCGTCACCGGCGCTGACCTCAAGGCGATTGCCGCCTGGCTCAAGGAGCGCCGCTCCGACCGCGAAATCCAGTACCGCCCGGCGCGGGTACTGATGCAAGACTTCACCGGCGTGCCCGCTGTGGTCGATCTGGCGGCCATGCGCGCGGCGATGGCCAAGGCCGGCGGTGACCCGCAACGAATCAACCCGCTGTCGCCGGTGGACCTGGTGATCGACCACTCAGTGATGGTCGACAAATTCGCCAGCAGCAGCGCCTTCGAACAGAACGTCGACATTGAAATGCAGCGCAACGGCGAACGTTATGCCTTCCTGCGCTGGGGTCAGAGCGCCTTCGACAACTTCAGCGTGGTGCCGCCCGGCACCGGGATCTGTCACCAGGTGAACCTCGAATACCTCGGTCGCACGGTCTGGACCAAGGACGAGGACGGGCGCACCTACGCGTTCCCCGACACACTGGTGGGCACCGATTCCCACACCACCATGATCAACGGTCTCGGTGTGCTCGGCTGGGGCGTTGGCGGGATCGAAGCGGAAGCGGCGATGCTCGGCCAACCGGTGTCGATGCTGATCCCCGAAGTCATCGGCTTCAAGCTCAGCGGCAAACTCAAGGAAGGCATCACCGCCACCGACCTGGTGCTGACGGTCACCCAGATGCTGCGCAAGAAAGGCGTGGTCGGCAAGTTCGTCGAATTCTACGGTGACGGGCTGGACGACTTGCCGTTGGCCGATCGCGCGACCATCGCCAACATGGCCCCGGAATACGGTGCCACCTGCGGCTTCTTCCCGGTGGATGACGTCACGCTGGAGTATCTGCGCCTGTCCGGCCGCCCCCTCTCGACGGTGAAACTGGTCGAGGCCTACAGCAAGGCCCAGGGCCTCTGGCGTCTGCCGGGCAAAGAGCCGGTGTTCACCGACAGCCTGGCGCTGGACATGGGCAGCGTCGAAGCCAGCCTCGCCGGGCCGAAACGCCCGCAAGACCGCGTCTCGCTGCCGAATGTCGCGCAAGCCTTCAGCGATTTCCTCGGCGTGCAGCTCAAACCCACCAGCAAGGAAGAAGGCCGCCTGGAAAGCGAGGGCGGTGGCGGTGTGGCGGTTGGCAATGCGGACATGGCCGGCGAAGCGGACTATGAATATGAAGGTCAGACCCATCGACTGAAAAACGGCGCGGTGGTGATCGCCGCGATCACCTCCTGCACCAACACCTCGAACCCGAGCGTAATGATGGCCGCCGGACTGGTGGCGAAAAAAGCCGTGGAAAAAGGCCTGCAACGCAAACCCTGGGTGAAAAGTTCGCTGGCCCCCGGCTCGAAAGTGGTCACCGACTACTACAAGGCGGCCGGGCTCACGAAGTACCTTGATCAACTGGGTTTCGCCCTGGTCGGTTATGGCTGCACCACCTGCATCGGCAACTCCGGGCCGCTGTCGGAACCGATCGAAAAAGCCATCCAGCAGGCCGACCTGACCGTGGCCTCGGTGCTCTCGGGCAACCGCAACTTCGAGGGCCGGGTGCATCCACTGGTGAAAACCAACTGGCTGGCCTCCCCGCCGCTGGTGGTCGCCTATGCGTTGGCGGGCACGGTGCGCATCGACCTCAGCACCGAGCCGCTGGGTAAAGACCAGAGCGGCAATCTGGTGTACCTGCGTGACATCTGGCCGAGCAGCAAGGAAATCGCCGAAGCCGTGGAACAGGTCAACACCGCGATGTTCCACAAGGAGTACGCCGAAGTGTTTGCCGGCGACGAGCAGTGGCAAGCCATCGAAGTGCCGCAGGCCGCCACTTACGTCTGGCAGGCGGATTCGACCTACATCCAGCATCCACCCTTCTTCGATGACATCGGCGGGCCGCCACCCGTGGTCAAGGACATTGCCGGCGCCCGCGTCCTCGCGCTGCTGGGCGACTCGGTGACCACCGACCACATTTCACCGGCCGGCAACATCAAGGCCGACAGCCCGGCGGGCCGTTATCTGCGCGAGAAAGGCGTGGAACCGCGGGACTTCAACTCCTACGGTTCGCGGCGCGGCAATCATGAAGTGATGATGCGCGGCACCTTCGCCAACATCCGCATTCGCAACGAAATGCTCGGCGGCGAAGAAGGTGGCAACACCCTCTACATACCGACTGGCGAGAAACTGGCGATCTACGACGCGGCCATGCGCTATCAAGCCTCGGGGACGCCGCTGGTGGTGATCGCCGGGCAAGAATACGGCACCGGGTCGAGCCGGGACTGGGCGGCCAAGGGTACCAATCTGCTGGGGGTGAAAGCGGTCATCGCCGAAAGCTTCGAGCGCATCCACCGCTCCAACCTGGTGGGGATGGGCGTGCTGCCGCTGCAGTTCAAACTCGACCAGAATCGCAAAAGCCTGAACCTGACCGGCAAGGAAACCCTGGACATCCAGGGCCTGACCGGCGTCGAACTGACGCCACGGATGAACCTGAACCTGGTCATCACCCGAGAAGACGGCAGCAGCGAGAAAATCGAAGTGTTGTGCCGGATCGACACGCTGAATGAAGTGGAGTACTTCAAATCGGGAGGGATCTTGCAATACGTGTTGCGGCAGTTGATTGCTTCCTGAGGCGGAAAGCAAAAAACGCCTTTGAGCGAACGAGGCCCCCTGTAGGAGCCGGCTTGCCGGCGAAGGTCGTCAACGATAACGCGTGCATCCTGATTAAACGCGACGTACTTGAGATCATCGCCAGCAAGCTGGCTCCTTGTATGTTGGCCAAACACTCGGCGAGAGCAGCTAAGCTCGTCGGTGTCGTCAAAACGATGTGTTTCTGGGGGAGGCCGACGGCTCCTGA